>DATEKE010000059.1:0-8210 GCA_035277605.1 Terriglobales bacterium
GCTCATGCTGAAAGCGCTTTGCCTTTGGCTGCTGGTCGGAGTCCTTTTCTCCCCGGCAAGCTTGGTTTGTCAGGACATCCCCTCCGCTGCTGCGCAGCTTGCGTCTCGCATTACCGAGCGCTCTACGCCGGGCGCGGTCTCGATCGCCATTACCAACCGCTCATCGCTTGGCGATGACGCTCTCACCACCCTGCGCTCCGAGTTGCTGCAGCAATTGCAGACACGCGGCTGGCGCGCTAAGACTTCCACCGAAGGTGGCACTACGATCAACATCACGCTCGCGGAAAGCTTTCGCGATTACGTCTGGACCGCCGAAATCTTCGAGGGTGAAGTACGCAAGATCGCCATCCTCGAGATGCCCCGTCCCAGGCTGGCGACCGAGAGCACCAGCGATCCAGTCGTGTTGGCGAGAACTCTTCTGATCTCCTCTGATGAGCCGCTGCTCGATGTCGCGCTGATCGAAGGCAAGATCTCAGAAGGCGCACACCTGGTTGCGCTCACCAGATCTTCCGTGCAGCTTTTTCAAATGCAATCGGGACAATGGCATCTCACGCAAACGCAAGCGCTCGGCATGTCACCGGGAGCAAGTCGTGATTTGCGCGGGCGGCTGCTGATTCAACAAGGCAGCATTATCGACGCCTACCTGCCTGCTCTGCACTGCAGTGGAGTGATCACACAGACGCTCTCGATCGCCTGCCGTCAAAGTGACGATCCCTGGCCCATCGGCGATGATCGCCGCCTTGAAGGCTTCTATGCTTCAACCCGGAATTACTTCAATGGCATTTTGTCCGGCCCATCCGCCCAAAATGGGACTGTCAGTCCTTTTTACTCCGCTGCCGTGTTGAGCGATCGAGTCCTCTATTCGGGAATAGATGGACGAGTGCGCGCTCAGGTAAACGGGCAAACCGCTACGCTTCCCGCAGCCAAATGGGGCAGCAACATCGCAGCCGTTCAGAGCACGTGTATTCGCGACATCGTGATTGCCGGCTCCCAAGGAGATTTCACTCAATCGGACGCCGCCACGGCGTACGCCGTTTCCAATTCGGAACTGACCGCAATTGCTCAGCCCGCGCCTTTCCCCGGGCCGGTTGTCAATCTGAATCCCTCGCCCGGCGGCCAGCAGGCCGTTGCGGTAGTGTCATCTGTATCTGGACGCTATGAAGCGTATCTCCTTACTCCTCGCTGCAATTACTAGTTTGGTTGCTCTCTCCCTTGCGGCCACGCGCCCGCATTACGGTGGCACGCTACGACTGGAGATGCGAGGAAGTTTTTCATCGTTCGACATTGGTCCGGACACGAATGCCAACCGCGCCCGCGTGCGCGAAATCGTCCTGCGCAGTGTGTGCGATCGGTTGACTGCAATCGACGCTGCCGGCGCGCCGCAGCCTTCACTCGCAACCGCTTGGCGTGCCGAGCGAGATGGGCGCACATGGTTCTTGACACTGCGCGACAACATTCCCATGCAAAACAGCACAACAGTGACGGCGCAGGCGGTGATCGCGGTCCTAACCGGGCAAAATCCAAACTGGCGCTTTCAGATTATCGGCAAGGATCTCCGCATCGACAGCGACACTCCCATTCCGGGAATGCCGTTTGAGTTAGCCGAGCCGCACAATTCAATCTGCATGGCCGGCGCCGACGGCCGGTGGATCGGCAGCGGGCCGTTTCAGATTTCCGATTTCCGCGCCGGACAGTACGTCGAACTGCAAGCCTTCGACGACTCATGGCACGGCCGCGCTTTTCTCGATCGCATCCGCATTCAGATGAGCAAGTCGCTCGCAGACCAGGTAAACGATTTTCAACTTGGGCGGGCGGAGGCGATTGAGAGCGATCCGACACAACCTCGCCCGACAAACAGTTCCACGGGAGTGTTCTCCCGGCCGGTAGAGGTCATTGCGCTCGCATTTACGCCCAATCATCCTGCGGCTTCCGATCAGAGAATCCGCGAGGCTCTCGCTCGCTCCATCGATCGCAACTCCATCTTCACGGTGCTGCTGCGTCGGCAAGGGGAAGCCAGCGCTGCGCTGCTGCCGGAATGGATCTCAGGATATGCACATCTCTTCAATTCAGCCCAGGATCTCGGTACGGCGGTTCGCCTGCGCAACCAGGCGGCTGCGCTCTCAACGTTGTCGCTTGTCTACGACGGCGCAGACGATCTCGCCCGCCTCATAGCCGAACGCATCTCGCTGAATGCGCGCGACGCCGGGATCACGTTACAGCCGCGTCCGGAGTCGCCTATGTTTCGCAGCTTCGACGCTGACGTTCGTCTCGTTCGCCTGCGCATCGAATCACCCGATGCCGCATCGGCCCTCGCGGCCATCGGCGACGCCCTCGATAGCGCGACCTTGCAGCGGGCGCGATCGGCTGCAAATGCCGAGCAACTCTTCGCCGCCGAAAACGACGCCCTGAAGGATTTCTCGATCATTCCTGTCGCGCACGTTCCCGAGTCGTTCAGCGTCGCTCCGGCAGTGCATGACTGGACTTTGGGCGCCACCGGCAGTGTCGATTTGGGAAATTTCTGGATGGAGCCCCCGCGGTGAACCTGAAGTGGCGGCTGCTTTTCATCTTTGGCAGCATCGTTGTCGGAACGGTTGTAGTCATCTCCTACGTGGTTTCAGCCGGCGCTCGCAGGGCATTTCACAGTTTTGAAGACCAACAAACCGAGGCAATCAAGAATCAATTCGAAAACGAGTTTGCGCTTCAGGGACAAAACCTCAACCAGCGCGCGCAGGCAATTGCCCGTTCGCAACCCGTGCGCGATATGGCTCTGGCTCTCAGCAATCCAGGAGGAGATCCGGCGCCGTACTTGAACCTGGCCACATTGCTAGCGTCGCAACAGCAACTCGATTACCTCGATCTTTTCGGTTCGGACGGCTCAATCATATCCTCGGCCGAGTGGCCGGCGAGATTCGGCGTACATGAGAGCTGGATTTTGGAAGTACCGAATTGGGACCAACAAAGCTATTTCCTCCGCGAGCAGGAAACCGCCGAGGGAAAAAACCTGGCGCTCGTCGCTGTAAAGCAGGTTTCAGGAGTCGATCGTAACTTCTACGTCCTTGCGGGGCGACGTATCGATTCTGCGTTCCTGAAGAACCTTTCTGAAGTCTTGCCAGGGAATACCAAGCTGCTCCTGTGGCAACCCGAAGGGAGCGCCTCCGGTGAACTTCAGGACGCATCCGGCGCGATCGCGATTCCCGACGATCTAAAATCTGTTCTCGATCAAGCCCGCAACGGCAACAGAGAAACGCGCGGACACGTCCGCCTCGAAGGCGCTTCCTACTCGGTTCGTGCGATACCACGCGCCGGCCGCGAATCGCGCACCCTCGCCGTCGTCGTGATCGCGACCAGCCAGGCGGAGCTCAACGATCTGCAGACCCAGATTCGAACGACCGGAATCCTGATAGCACTGGCGGGTGTCGTCCTGAGCATCATCGCCAGCGGATGGTGGGCCGGGCGCATCAGCCGTCCCATCGAAGATCTTACTTCGGCAGCCGAGGACGTAGCTGCGGGGAACTGGGAGCGCAAGGTCGACGACGCTGGCGCAAGCAACGACGAAGTCGCGCGCCTGATTGCCTCATTCAACCAGATGACCGGCGAACTGCTGCGTCAACGTGATCGAGCCGTGCAGGCCGAGCGCGTAGCAGCATGGCGAGAGCTCGCGCGCAGGCTGGCGCACGAATTGAAGAATCCGCTCTTCCCGCTGCAGATCACGGTCGAAAACCTGATGAAGGCGCGCCAGCAGAACTCGCCCGAGTTCAACGATATCTTTTCCGAGGGCACAACCACGCTGCTGGCTGAGCTAAACAATCTGAAGAAGATCGTCGGACGTTTCAGCGATTTCTCAAAAATGCCAACGCCGCGCCTGCAACCAGTCAGCCTGAATCAGTTGCTCGAGGAGATTGGACGGTTGTTTGCGCCGCAACTCTCGGCGACGATCAAGCCGATTAATCTCGAAACAAACTTCACGAACGCAGATACGACTATCTCCGGGGATCCTGACCTGCTGCGACGTGCCTTCGAGAACCTCGTCCTGAACGCCATCGATGCGATGCCGAATGGAGGCACGCTGCGCATCGCAACCTCAGCAAAGAGCGGCATCGTAGCAGCCGAGATCTCCGACACCGGCGCCGGGCTCACGGAAGAAGAAGCCAAACGCCTCTTCACCCCGTACTACACGACAAAACAGCATGGCACTGGATTGGGCCTGGCAATCGTGCAATCGGTCATTAGCGATCACGAAGCGAACATCGCAGTTTCCAGTGTTCCCGGAAAGGGAACGAAGTTTCGCATGGAATTCCAGAGTGCCAACGTGGAGCCGGCCGCCCACGGCCGGGTGTTGAGCAGAAGTACGAACATTTAAAAATAGGTGAGGACTCGTGTCCTATTAGCCAGCACAGGCGGGACCGTAGTGACTACATAAGATGAAAATCGGGTCCAAGGTGCGCGTGATCGGAGTTCCTGAAGGACTAGAAGACTTTCCGGACCTTCCCACAAAATCCACCTTCACTAAGTGCGTTGGCCGGGAATTTATTATTGCGCGATTCAACGAGGTCGGCATGGCTGAAATCGATATCCTGTCTGTGAACGGGAGTGTGGGCGAAACGATTTGGATCGAAACTAAATTTCTTGAGCTAATTTCAGACTGAGTCAGTACCGGCGGAGCGCCTCGGTCCAACTCGATCTGCTCTGATGCGACAATGGTGATATCTGCAGCAAGTCAGTACCGTCCGCGGTAGCGGATGGGTAGAGCATGAAAAAAGCTCACCTGCTCATCATCGACGACGAGCCCAACACGCTGGCTTCGCTCTCTCGCGCCTTTCGTCTCGCCGGGCACGAGGCCACAGTCTGCGATCAGCCGGTGCGGGCTCTCGAGCTGGTGAAGAGCCGAAGCTTCGATCTCATCCTCTCCGACGTCGTCATGCCCGGCAAAGACGGCATCGCGCTGCTCGAGGAAATCAAGTCACTCGGCGTGATCACGCCCGTGGTCATGATGTCCGGCCAAGCGCACATCGACATAGCCGTGCGTGCCACCAAACTCGGCGCGATCGACTTCCTCGAAAAGCCAATCTCGACAGAGAAGCTCCTGCTCACGCTCGATAACGCCGTTCGCCTCACGCGCCTGGAGCAGGAAAATCGCGAACTGCGGGGCACATTTGGCAAGCACGAGCTGGTGTGGCGCGGCGAAGTGATGTCACGGTTAATGACTCAAATCGAGCGCGTCGCCGCCAGTGAGACCCGCGTCTGCATCCTCGGCGAGACCGGAACGGGAAAGGAGCTGGTTGCGCGCACGCTGCATCAGAAGAGCCCGCGCAGTGCGGGACCATTCGTGACGCTCAACTGCGCCGCCGTCCCTGCCGAGCTGATCGAGAGCGAGCTCTTCGGCCACGAAAAAGGATCGTTCACCGGCGCCGCCGCGCGCCATCTCGGCAAATTCGAGCAAGCCGGCGGAGGCACTCTTTTCCTCGACGAAATAGGCGACATGCCTCTGCCCATGCAAGCCAAACTCCTGCGCGTGCTCGAAGAAGGAGAAGTGGAGCGCATCGGCGGCAGCGGAACCGTGAAGGTCGATGTCCGCGTGATCGTCGCCACGCATCGCGATCTCGCCGAGCAGGTGCGCGAAGGCAAGTTCCGCCAGGATCTGTTCCACCGCATTTACGTGTTCCCGCTTGCGCTTCCGCCGCTGCGCGAGCGCCGCGATGACATTCCCGTGCTCATCGACCACTTCCAGAAGCAGATCGCGCGCCAGAACAACTGGAAGCCGACGCAGTTCACGCCCGACGCGATCGGCGAACTGCAGCGCTATGGCTGGCCGGGGAACGTCCGCGAGCTGCGCAACGTAGTCGAACGCCTCCTGCTGCTCGCCGCCGACAATCAGGTAGATCTGGCCACAGTGAGAATGGCGCTGCCGCCATCTTCCGCCCCCGCGGCTTCAAGCATCCCCGCAGACGGCCATGGCACGCTGGCCGAGCGCATGGACCAGGTCGAGCGCTCCATCATTCTCAGCGAACTCGAGCGCCAGCAGTTCCACATCACCAACACCGCCAAGGCGCTTGGACTCGAACGCAGCCATCTCTACAAGAAGGCGCAGCAGTTGGGAATCGATCTCGCGAGCGTGCGCAAGGGTGGAGGATAAAAGCAAAAAGCAAAAAGCAAATTCGGCTCAATCCATCCAACAAAATCATCATTCCGCTCAACGCCCATCGGCTGACTCCACCCTGCTGGTTTGCTATATTCGAGAATCACTAATCCCAGACCGGAGGATCGGTGCCCAGCCAGCAGCAGGTTAAGTGGTCACAGCTACGTGTCGGACTCACGGTTCTGGTTGCGAGCATCACCCTCGCCGTTCTGATCTTCGTCATGAGCGGCACGGTCAGCCCCTTCAGCCGCAAGATCGCCCTGCGCGCCTACTTCGAAAACGCCGCCGGCCTGGTCAAAGGCGCGCCGGTAAGACTCGCGGGCGTCGACATCGGCAACGTTGACGCGGTGCATTACGTCAGCGACTCAAAACGGAAAAGCACTCCGGTGGAGGTGGTGATGAAGATCAGCTCACACCATCAGAACGAAGTCCTGCGTGGCACGGCGGCGAACCAATATAAGGACGGCTCTCTCGCCACGCTCGAAACCGCCGGCGTACTCGGAGCCACATTCGTAGACATCGACAGCTCAAGAGCCTCGGGCTCCCCAGTCAAAGACGGTGACGAGCTAAAGACCACGGAAAGCCCCGGCGTACAGGACGTCCTCAAAGCCAGCCAGGGGACGCTCGAAAAGTTGAACACGATTCTGAACAACGTGAATAGCATCGTCGATACGATCCAGAATGGGAAGGGAACGATCGGAAAGATCATCAAAGATCCTGAACTCTACAACCATGCCAATGGACTGGTAGCGCAACTGCAGACCCTCACCACCCAGATCAACGAAGGCAAAGGCAGCGTCGGCAAGCTTCTCGCCTCCGACGAGCTTTACAACAAGTTGAACGACACGGTCACGAAGTTCAGTCAAATTGTGGATGACATCAATGCCGGAAAAGGAAATGTCGGCAAATTTCTAAAAGACGAGCAGATGTACAACAACATCAACCAGATCACGGCCAGCCTTCGCGACCTGACCAACGACATCAATGCCGGCCGCGGCACCCTCGGCCTGGTGGCCAAGAACAAAGAGTTTGCCGCCAAGATCGACCGCCTCACTACGAATCTCGAACAGATATCGAGTCGTTTAGCGGCAGGCGAAGGCTCAGCCGGCCTGCTCCTCAAAGACCCCCGCCTCTATAACAACGCCGATCAGATGCTGATCGAAAGCCGCAATCTAGTAAAAGCAATCCGCGAAAATCCCAAGAAGTACCTGACCATTCACTTCAAGGTCTTCTGACCAGCTTCGAAGCCGCGGAGCCACCAAGCGTCGGGGCCGCCAAATGTCTGATCTCTCGCGGCTCATCGAGCACCGGGCACGCAGGCGCCCGAACAGCTTCAGCGCACATTGTCAGACGTGGCGCCTCGTCTTAGCAGAACGGCCTGCAGTAGCGGGCCGCGCCTTGACTCCTCGCGAGCATGACAACAACGGGCGGATGGTCGGCAAGCCAGGCGGAGGAGGATGGCCGATCGATCCCTCGAAGCTAATCTCCGGCTCCGCGGTTCGTGGCTCCGCACCTTCCTCTTAGCAGCTTCTTCTGCTTCTGCCCTTGCCGTAGCTGGTAGCTGGAAGCTCGGGGCTGGTAGCTCTCTTTCGCCTTTGCCGTTGCTTTTGCCGTTAGCCAATAGCCGGCAGCTAGTCGCTAGCAGCTTGTTTTCCCCGAACAGCGAAAATAACAGCCAATTCGAAAATTTGACCTGAAAAATCCACGATTTCTGCCCAAAACCAGCGAATTTTGCCGGCAGGCAGGGAACTTTGCAGGGATTCCAGGGGATTCATCCTTAACCCAAGCTGCCTCAATGCTTTACAAGCACTGACGGAAAAATCCACCAATCGGATCAGGGAAGCCTCAGGGAACTTTTGTCACAAATTGTGACTGTGCGCCTCCGCTTTTCTCGGTAGTGCCGTTCAATCCGGGTGGTCGCTCCTGAGCCGGCCCGAGCCCAACCAAAGGCCCTCGTGGATTTGCATCTGCTCCTGGTTTTGCCGGTAGCTGGTAGCTTCTTTCCTGTTGCCATTGCCTTTGCTCTTATCGTGAAGCTCCGTGGCTCCGCAGCTTGTTCTTAGCAGCTTAGAAG
>DATEKE010000060.1:0-11959 GCA_035277605.1 Terriglobales bacterium
CGCATATCGTTGTCGGACGCCCAATTCTCTCAGCTCCGAATCGAAACGAAGCTGCCGCGGCTATCGTTCGGGAGATAAGCTCGGCGCTTCGGGGCGCAGAAATGGAAATGGCCGGCACGCGGCCGGCCTGATCCAATCCTCGAAAGCCCGCTAGAGCTTCTCGTAGAACTCGCACGCTGAGCAGGAGATGAATACGCCTCCGCCCACCCCGCGCTCGCGGTCTTTCACCCGCTTCACGATACGGGTCGGCTTGCCGCACTTGGGGCAATCCGTGCTCTTGGATGTATCCATGACCTTCTTACGGTCGGCTGTCTTGGCGATCTTTGCCATGTGCTCTTAATGACTCCGGAAAGGAAATTACATTTCCATTGTACGTGAAGACAGGCCAGACGGACCGACGCGCGCCCTCGCGCGGGTTTTCGGTTTGCCAAGGATGGATGACGACTTACCAAACATCCGGCCGAGGGCGGCCGCAGGTCCGAATTACCACTTCTATTTCGGATCAACGGGCGGCAATGATCCCGCTCCCGGTAACGGCGCATCCGGAGAGCTAGTTGTTGGACTCTGCGGATTCTGCGCAGTACCTGCTTGTGCCGTGCCAGCGGTCTGGGCCGGCTTCGTTCCCCACTCCGGCTCCTGGGTCGATCCACCCGCAGGAATCGGCTTCGAACCAAGCTCGCCCGGCATAGTGGCTGCAGCCTTCTGATCCTCCGGCTGTTCGCCTGGACGACGCAGCGTGGGAGGCTTCGGCGGCTTCTTGGCTTCCGCGGTCTGGGTCTGCTCCGGCTGCGCGACCGCTGCCGTCTGCGGCGCGTTGGGATCGATCATCGTGGCGGCGCCGGTGACGGCGTTTACTTTCACTTCGCGCGCGGTCTTGATCGTGGTCTCGCCGCCGACCTGGCTGTGCTCAACGCGGATCACTTCCTCGTTCACGAAGCGAATGAACTGCACGTCCCCTGGCGGCTCTCCATAAATCCACTCTTCGTAATCGACATTGTTGTCAGACTCGCGAAGCCGCTTCGGGGGACGGCCGAGAGCGTCGATCACCATCTCCTTACTCATCCCGACAAGTGCCTCATGATTCTGAATTGAGGTCTTCAGCTTCGGCGGAAGCGTGTCAAGGTATGCCTGGGTAGGCGACTTTACAGAAAAATCGATGACCGGCTCGAGCAGCTTTTTCACGTCTGCCGTGGTCATCTCCGGAACATACTTTGGGAAGACCAGCGCCAGCGTGCACCCCGGATTGGCAGCGCCCTTTTCCTGGTGGATCGGAGTCATTCCACCGCCACCGCCGACTTCGATGTGGTCGTACCAATGCCCTTTGCGCTTGGATCCGCCATTAATGTCGAAAACGATTTCGCTGCCCTTGATCACAACGTCAGTTACCTGCAGCTTGTCACCCGGTCGTGCCGCAGGGCCATTTGCGGCCACTTGCATCATGATTGCCTGATCATCCGGAGAAATCTGCCCTGAACTTGTCAGTTGCAGTCCCTTCTCGCCTTTCGGAAAAAGCTTCTTGGCGAACCCAAACTCCGCCTGCAAGGTGCGAATCAGTTCAATGCGTGTTTGCTTCGAGAGCGGCGGTCGCCCCTGCAAGTCGGGCGGAAGCTCAGTCGGCTTGGCTACGGTTTTTGCCGGCTCCTTATCTGGCGTTGTAATCGTCACTTGCCCATAAGCCAGCAGCGAACCAAATATCAGCAGGGAACATAATAGGCGGAAGTACTTCATAAAAGCCTCGGGACAAAGCGGGCAGCCGCAAGTACTCACGTTCTTTTGGATGCGCCGCTGGGCCTATGATTCGCCTGTTTTTCGAGAAAAGCAATATCAACATGCGCCAGAGTTGGCGAGTTACCATAGCTCTGCAGGAGGTCCTCGCATGAGCTTCACCCCCGACGAAGTTCGCAGAAACCAGGAATATTTCGCCCATAAGCTGCACGCCGAAAAGCAGCGCAACGACGTCCTCAAAGCTGTCGAGGGCAGCGGCAAATTCGACTTCGTGCTACTCGATACCCGCGGCCGCGAAGCCTTCAATAACGGACACATACCGGGCGCATGGCTCCTTCCCGATTCAGGAATCGACCAGCTCGCCTCTGGGCTGCCCAAAGATAAAGAAATCGTGACCTACTGCTGGAGCCATGATTGACAGCTCTCCGCAAAAGCAGCTTTGCAGTTGGCAAAGCAAGGATTCTTCGCCAAGGAAATGAACGTCGGCTGGAAAGAATGGACCTACAACCGCCATCCCACGCACCAGGAGAAGGTCGGCGCGGATGGGGTTCACTGCTCATGCAGTAAGTAACAGAACCGGCGCCGGTCCGGGTCCCGGCAAACGCCGGTGTTGCGGTTGCTGGGGTGGGGGAGGCGCTGGTTCGGAGTTGGCCGGATGGCCAGCTCCGAGCGTGACGATGCTGCTCGCGATATGGTGATGCGCAGCCGCAGAACGCGCGGCTGGCCCATCGGCTACCGCCGACGGTTCTGTTAACCTTTCCTGCGATGAAATTCTTTTGCGTGCTGTTTCTCTTGCCTGCGGCCCTGCTGTTCGCTCAACAACCCCCAACCACTTCCCCGCAACAAGGCCCGCCGTGGAACCTGATGCCCGTTCCCGCCAAGATTCAGCCCGGCACTGGACAATGGCTCGTCAATCAGGCGCTCACGATCTCCATCAGCGGCGCCGACGATCCCCGCGTTCACTCTGCTGCCGTTCGCTTCGTCGATCATCTTTCCCGCGCAACCGGCATTCCGCTGCGATATCAACCTGCTGAGGAAGGCAAAGCAGCCGTCGCGATTCATTGTCAGAATGCGGGCGAGAAGATCCAGAAGCTGGGTGAAGACGAATCCTACGTTCTCGACGTCACCGGTTCTGGCGCGAAGCTGACGGCGCCGAATCCGCTGGGCGTGATCCACGGACTGCAGACACTATTGCAGTTGGTCGAATCCAGCCCGCAAGGATTCGCCGCGCCTGCCGTCCACATCGAAGATGCACCGCGATTTCCCTGGCGTGGATTGCTGCTCGATGCCTGCCGTCACTGGATGCCGATGGATGTCGTCAAGCGCACACTCGACGGCATGGAAGCCGTGAAGATGAATGTTCTGCACTTCCACCTAAGCGAATATCAGGCGTTCCGCGTGGAAAGCAAGAAATTCCCAAAACTGCAAGAGATGGGCTCCAACGGCCTTTACTACACGCAGGACGAAATTAAAGAGATCATCGCCTACGCGCGCGATCGCGGCATCCGCGTCATGCCCGAATTCGATATGCCCGGACACAGCACGAGCTGGTTCGTCGGTTATCCCGAATTGGCATCCGGCCCTGGACCCTATGAGCTGGAAAAACGCTGGGGCGTCTTCGATCCCGCGATGGATCCCACGAAAGAATCGACCTACAAGTTCCTCGAAAAATTCATCGGCGAGATGACCGACCTCTTCCCCGACGATTTTTTCCATTTAGGCGGCGACGAGGTCAACGGCAAAGAATGGGACCGCAATCCGGAAATTCAGAGCTTCATGAAGTCTCACAACCTGAAAACCAACGCCGACCTGCAGACTTACTTCAATCAACACGTAGTGAAGATCATCGAGAAGCACAAGAAGACGCCGGTCGGATGGGACGAGGTCCTCACGGCCGATCTGCCGAAGGACGTAGTCGTGCAGTCATGGCGCGGCCCAGAGTCAGAAGCAAAGGCCGTGCAGGACGGACATCGCGCTCTGCTCTCGAATGGCTATTACCTCGATCTCGCGCAGTCGGCGGAGAAGCACTACGCAGTCGACCCTCTCGGCGGAGCCGCAGCGCAGCTTTCTCCTGAACAGCAGAAGATGATCCTCGGCGGCGAAGCCTGCATGTGGTCGGAGATGGTCGATGCAGAGAACGTGGATTCGCGCATCTGGCCGCGCAATGCTGCAGTCGCCGAGCGCCTGTGGTCGCCCGCCGACGTTCGCGACGTGAACTCGATGTATCAGCGCATGCAAATTCTAGGCGAGCGCCTCGATACGCTAGGTCTCACGCATCATTCTGCGCTGCGCACCATGCAGGAGCGGCTCGCTCCTGAGCATGTTGATGCGTTGCACATCCTCGGCAACACTGTTGAACCGGCAAAAGGCTATGCCCGCGCGAGCAGCCATCGCTACAACGTCGACGCTCCGCTCAACCATCTTCCCGATTCAGTACCGCCCGAGAGTTTCGAGTCACGCAAGTTCTCGCAGCTCATCGACCGCATTGTGTCGGGTAGCCCATCGCCGGACGATGTCGCTCAAGCGCGTGATCTGATGACGGCATGGAAAACCAACCACGATCGCCTGTCGCCGGCATTGCAGAATGAGTTGCTGGCAGAAGATGCTCCGGTTTCGCAAAACCTGGCGACTGCCGGGACCATCGGCCTGCAGGCGTTAGATCTGTTCAGCTCGCATTCGGCCCCACAACCGGGCTGGGCCGACCAGCAGATTGCGCAGCTCGAACAGATGAAAAAACCGCAGTCGGAATTGTTGTTGATGATTGTGCCGGGAGTAGAGAAGTTGGTGCAGAGCCTGGGACGCTAATTCTGTTCACCCGTGTCATTCCGAGCGAAGCGAGGAATCCCTATTGATGACCACGCCGCATGGGATCGATAGGGATTCCTCGCCGCAAAACCAGCGGCTCGGAATGACAATAGGAAGGCCGTCGTAAAACCCGCCTTGCTAAACTAGAAAGATTCCTATGCGTCACCTCTCCGGTTCTGAAGCGCGCGAGACCTTCCTTCGCTTCTTTGAAAGCAAACGACACCGTCGCGTGCACTCATCGTCGCTGGTTCCGGCGAACGATCCTACGCTGCTGTTCACCAATGCCGGTATGAATCAGTTCAAGGACGTCTTCCTCGGCATCGAGAAGCGCGACTACTCGCGCGCGACCACCTCGCAGAAGTGCGTCCGTGCCGGCGGCAAGCACAATGATCTGGAGAATGTCGGCTTCACCCGCCGCCATCACACGTTCTTCGAGATGCTGGGAAACTTCTCCTTCGGCGACTACTTCAAGAAGGACGCGGTCGCCTACGCATGGGAGCTGGTCACATCCGACGAGTGGTACGGCCTGCCGAAAGACAGGCTCTACTGCACGATCTTCAAAGGCGAGCAAGGCGTTCCCAAAGACGAAGAAGCCGAGCGCTACTGGCGCGATCAGGGCGTTCCGCAGGAGCGCATCTTCGCCCTGGGCATGAAGGACAACTTCTGGGCGATGGGCGACACCGGTCCGTGCGGCCCCTGCAGCGAGATTCACTACGACATGGGTCCGGCAGCATCCGATGCCGGCCACACCGATTGCAAGTTCCCCTGTGATTGCGGACGCTACGTCGAAATCTGGAATCTCGTCTTCATGCAGTTCGACCGCAATGCGCAAGGCCAGCTCACACCGCTTCCGAAGCCATCGATCGACACCGGAATGGGATTGGAGCGCGTCTCGGCTGTGCTGCAAGGCGTTCTGTCGAATTACGACACCGATCTATTCACGCCGCTAATCAAGCGCGCAGCGGAGCTGACCGGAACCGATCTCAAAAAGGAACTCGCAGCCGAAGCGCACACGCGCTCAGCGGCGTCGCTGCGCGTAATCGCCGATCACGCACGCGCCTGCACGTTTCTCATCAGCGATGGCGTGCTGCCTGCGAATGAAGGCCGCGGATATGTGCTGCGCAAAATTCTTCGGCGTGGCATTCGCCACGGCCGATTGCTCGGGCAGACGAAGCCGTTCATGCACGAGATGGTATATGCGGTTCGCGATCTGATGAAGGGTGCGTATCCGGAGCTAATCGAGAGTTCGAAGCGAGTTGCGGAAGTTGTGCTTGCCGAAGAGAGAAGATTTGCCCACACGCTCGAGTTGGGATTAGGCAAATTGGAAGACGATCTCAGACATGTTCAATCGAATTTCGAGCACGATCTCAAGGTTGTGTTCAAAGCAGATCCAACTCTGGCTCGCGAAGCTCGCCCTAAATACTCAGGTGAAAATGCGTTCAAGCTCTACGACACGTTCGGCCTGCCGCTGGATTTTATGATCGACGCAGCGCGCGACCAAGGAATCGAATTCGACCAAACTGGCTTCGACAAGGCAATGCAAGAGCAGCGCGAGCGAGCGCGTGCTTCATGGAAAGGCGGAGCAAAGCAATCAGCGAGCCCCGTTTATCGCAATCTCGATAAAACCGTTTTCGAAGGGTACCGCCAGACCTCTTCTCCCGATTGCGAAGTAGTCGCAATCGTGAAGGACGGCCAAGGCGTTCCCGAATTGAAAGCCGACGAAGAAGGCGAGGTCGTTCTCGATCACACGCCTTTCTTTGCTGACTCCGGCGGACAGGTCGGCGACATCGGCGTCTTCCGCGATAGCTCCGGTAACGTCATCGCCGATGTGAATGGATGCGTGATGCCCGTTCAAGGCGTCCGCGCGCACAAAGTGAAAGCACGGCAACCGATTCGTCTTGGCGAGAAAGTTGAAGCCGTGGTTCACGCCGACGTGCGCCAGGCCACGAAGCGCAATCACACCGGCACGCATCTTCTGCATGCCGCGCTGCGCGATACGTTAGGCAAGCACGTAAAGCAGGCGGGATCGCTGGTTGAGCCCGGCCATCTGCGCTTCGACTTCTCGCACTTCACTGCGGTCGCCGACGAGGAGCTGCAGGACATCGAAGACCTGATCAACCGCGAGGTACTGAAGAACTCGCGAGTGGAGACGCTCGAAGACGTGCCGCTCGACGTGGCCATCAACGAATACAAAGCCATGGCGCTCTTCGGCGAGAAGTACGGCGAGCGCGTACGCGTCGTGAAGATCGGCGACTTCTCGACCGAACTTTGCGGCGGCACACACACCTCGGCCACGGGCGAAATCGGGCTGCTCAAGATTCTGCGCGAAGGTAGCGTGTCTTCGGGTGTGCGTCGTGTGGAAGCCGTCAGCGGCGAAGGCTCGCTGCAGCACTTCCGCAAAGATCATCAGCTTGAGCACGTGGTCTCGACATTCATCGGACGGGCCGACGACTCGCCCGCGCAGGCGCTCAAAACCGAACTCGAGCGCCGCGACGAAGAGATTCGCCGTCTGCGCAAAGAGCTGGAGCAGGTGCGGATGAAGTCGGCGGCATCCGCCGTGTCTTTTGCTGCGGATCACGTGCAGGAAGCAAACGGCATTAAGGTTCTTACCCAGCGTGTCGACAATCTCGAACGCAACCAGATGCGCACGCTGGTAGATAACATGCGCAACAAACTCGGATCCGGCGTCGTCGTGCTCGGCTCGGTGCAGGACGGCAAAGTTGCGCTGATCGTCGGCGTTACCAAAGATCTCACGCAACGCGTGCAGGCAGGCAAGATCATTGCCGAGGTCGCGAAGGCAGTTGGCGGCAAAGGCGGTGGGCGGCCTGACCTGGCCGAAGCAGGCGGCTCACAGCCAGGGGCACTGGACTCCGCACTGAAGAGTTCTGTGGATGTCGTGCGCGCGCTCGCCTCCTAGCGCGACGAGAAAACCAACACCAAAACACGACACGGATCGCACGGATGCTTCGCACACGGATTGCACGGATTTCAAAATGGGTCTGCACCTAATCTTCCGCGAGCATTGCTGTATCCGTGCAATCCGTGCCCGAAGGGTCCGTGCGATCCGTGTCGTGTTTTGACTTTGCGCGAAAGATAAAAGGCGGCCAGAGCGGCCGCCTTTTTCATTCCAATTGGAGCTTAGTTGTTATCGCGCTTATGCAGCGTTGGACGATCGTCATCGGTCGACTTGCCTTTGTCGTCGGTCTTGTTCGATGCGCGGCGGAGTGACGGCTTGCTCGCGTCCTTGTCGTCCGTGACCTTCTTGCGATTCTCGAGTGCCGCCAGGCGGGCTTTCACCTGATCGAACTCCGAGGTCGTCACTACGTACTCGTCCTTCGGAGGAAGAATCTTGGCGATCTCGTCCTGCGTGTGCTCGACGCGATCGGGAGTTGCTGGATGCGAAGCGAACGCTTTTGCCAGGGCGCCAGGTTTCTTCTTTTCCGTGGCTTCAATCTTCTCGAAGAAATCGACCATCGCCTGCGGATCGTATCCGCTGGCGTATAGATACTGCGTGCCGAGGTAGTCGGCCTGGGCTTCGAATCCGCGGGAGAATTTCATGAACGTTAGCGGAATTCCGATGCCGGCTGCTTCATAGGCTGCATATCCGATGCCGCCGCCGATGAAGATCAGCGGGATGGTGGCGAAGTTGGCCCAGTTGGCGCGGGTCATCTGCCGCATCGCGTGCCGCGCGCAGACGTGAGCGATTTCGTGCGCCATCACGCCGGCAAGCTCGGACTCGTCGTCAGCAGCGAGGATGGTGCCGGTGTTGACGTAGAAGAATCCGCCCGGGAGCGCGAAGGCGTTGATCTGGTCGTCGTCGATAACCTTGATCGTGAACGGCACTTTCGCGTCGGAGTGGCGGACCAGGTTCTGTCCGATTCGGTTCACGTATTCGTTGATGACCGGATCGGTCACCAGCTTGGCGCTCTGCTCCACCTGCTGGGCGTACTGCTTGCCCATGGCGACTTCCTTCTCAAGCGAGTACCAGTTGCCGAGGCCCTTGCCGCCGATGTCGCGATTGCCGATGGCATTCACGTCATCGAGGCTGCCCTTCTTGACCTTGTCATAGCTTGGGACTGGTTCAATCTTCGGGTCTTTTGAGTCGTTTTTGCTGTCTTTGTCTTTGGGTTGGGCAACAGCGGGCATAACCAGCGAGATTGAGAGGACTCCGGCCAGCAACTTGGATAGGAATTTCATGATGCTTTACTCCGTTCGCGCGCGGCGGTTCCGAGACACGGATGCCTAACCTGTATAGACGTGAGTTTTGGCAGCTAAGTTTCGGTGAAAACGCACTTAATTCTGCTGGCCCGTCCCCGATCGCGCCAGTCCTTAGTGTACCCCCTGTGGCAAGCTGCTAAAAGCGGCTTTCGCGTCGATTTGGGACAGCCTGCCGCTTTCAGAACCCGCTGCGGTAGCGGCGGGAGCTAGCTAGCTAGATGCGCAGTCTGACCTTGTCCACGGCAGGAAGCTTGAGGATGACTATGTCCGAGGCGATCCATTCGCCGTGGCTGTCTTCGTCAGCCGTGACGCGGATTTCCGCGTTGTCCTTAAGCGACTCGGCGGCGCTTTGTAACCGCTGCGACGAAGGGACGCCATCGCCGAAACGGACCCGGCAGCGCTGAATATTGACACGCCGCAAATAACCAGTCTTTCCAGCAACATAGATGTACTTGCCAGCTTCCCGCTTCGTCCCCTCGACCACCAAACCCTGGAAAATGCCCTTGGTCGCAAATAGTGGAAGCGTAGCGAACAAGCAAACAGCGAGTGAAAGGTGCCTGGTGCCAATCCGCCAATGCAAGTAGCCGCGCATCTGTGGGTGAGATGCACATCTTACGTCGGGAGATGACGGCAACTATTCGGCGAAAAAGCCGAGTGCCGAGTTAGGCACGCTGCACGTTTGCTTCAGTCGTAATACTCCAGCCCGAGGTGCGTGATCATCTCCTCGCCGCGCAGATGGCGCAGCGTGTTCTTCAGCTTCATCGACTGAATAAAGAGATCATGTTCGGGATATAGGCCCGGCGCCGTCATCGGCGATTTGAAGAAAAAGCTCAGCCATTCCTGAATGCCGATTCCCTGAAGCTCTGGGGTCCGGTGAGCCAAGTCAAGGAAGAGAACCAGATCGAGGACGATAGGCGCGGCAAGGATCGAGTCGCGGCAGAGAAAATCGACTTTGATCTGCATCGGGTAATTCAGCCAGCCGAAGATGTCGATGTTGTCCCAGCCCTCTTTGTTATCGCCACGCGGCGGGTAGTAGTTGATGCGGACCTTGTGAAAGATATTGCCGTAAAGCTCGGGATACAGATCGGGCTGGAGGATGTGCTCCAGCACGCCGAGCTTGGATTCTTCTTTGGTCTTGAATGACTCGGGATCGTCGAGCACTTCGCCGTCGCGATTGCCGAGGATGTTTGTCGAATACCAGCCGCTTACGCCTAACATGCGCGCCTTGAATGTTGGCGCGAGGACGGTCTTGATCAGCGTCTGCCCCGTTTTGAAATCCTTGCCGCAGATCGGCGCGCTGTTGTGGCGCGAAAGCTCCTGCATGACCGGAATATCGACGGTCAGGTTTGGAGCGCCGTTTGCGAACGGCACGCCTTCCGAGAGCGCCGCATAGGCGTAGATCATCGACGGCGCAACGTCCTGGCTATTCTGCTGTAACGCTTTCTCAAATGCTTTCACCGAAGTGTGCGCTTCGGTCTGCTGCATGAAGATCTCAGTCGATCCGCACCAGATCATCACCAGGCGATCGGCGCCGGAGCTCTTTTTGAACTCGCGAATGTCTGCGCGGACCTGCTCGGCGAGGTCCATCTTCGACTTGCCTTTTTTCACGTTGTGGCCGTCAAGCTTCTTCACGTAATGACGATCGAAGACTGCCTGACGCGGCTTCACTGATTGGAGGAACGGCTTCACTTTGTCAAGCAGGTCTTTCTCGATCACGCCCGCCTTGCTGGCTGCGGTGTACATGTCGTCTTCGAAGATGTCCCAGCCGGTGAAGACGAGATCGTTGAGACCGGCGAGCGGGACGAATTCTTTTACTTTCGGAGTGCGACCTTCCGTGCGCTTACCCAAACGAACGGTACCCATTTGAGTCATCGAGCCGATGGGTTTCGCGTGGCCTTTGCGGACGGCCTCAACTCCTGCGACAAACGTGGTCGCCACCGCTCCCATTCCGGGAATCATGATGCCTAGCTTGCCCTTGGCAGGTGCAATCTTGTCGCCGGCAGTCTTCTTCTCTTTCGCCATTCTCGGCTCGCCACTCCTAGTGAATTTTCAAGGTGAAGTGCAAAGGGTTTATGTTCTCGTAACCAGAGTTGATTTGCAAACGAGGCACCTTTGTCATTCCGAACCGCTGCTGTTGCGGTAAGGAATCCCTACATACTCATACACTCGTTGAAAAAGCGATTCTTCGCCTAATCAATTTGTGCGCATTTCGTGATCCTTCTGATTCGCGAAGTAAATCCTCTTCGATTCTCTTGTTCCCTCGGTTCAATTGGAGTCCATAGGGCTTCCTCCGCCAAAATCAGGCGTTCGGAATGACAGAGAAGAAGCCATCGTGACCTTCGTGTCCGCACTTTCCACGAACGTCTACAATGCCAGCGCATGAACACGAAGAAAGTGGCAGTCGTTACCGGCAGTTCGAGTGGCTTTGGGTTGCTCACGGTCGTGGAACTCGCGAAAGCTGGATACTTTGTGGTTGCAACGATGCGCGATCTGCAACGGCGCGAGCGATTGGACGCTGCGCTTGCCATCGCTGGAAATCTGGCAGATCGAGTCAACGTGCGACAGCTCGACGTAACAGAGTTCGAGAAAATTCCTCCAGTGATTTCCGCCATTGCGCACGATCAGGGACGAATCGACGTTCTCGTGAACAACGCAGGATTCGCTGTAGGCGGATTCGCCGAAGACGTTGCTCTGGATGAGCTGAGGCTGCAACTCGACACGAATTTCTTCGGACAAGTCGCCGTCACGAAAGCGGTCCTTCCTGCGATGCGCGCGCAGAAGTCAGGGCACATCATCATGGTCTCGTCCATTTTGGGAATAATTGGGCAGCCGATGGTTTCAAGCTACTGCGCGTCGAAGCATGCGCTTGAAGGCTGGGCGGAGGCGCTGCGCATTGAAGCTCGCTCGCTTGGAATCAAGGTCGTTTTAGTGGAGCCGGGCGGTTACAAGACCGACATTTGGACTCGCAATGTTCTAGTCAGCCGAGCATCCACGGACGGAACCTCTCCCAATAAAGAACGTAGCCGCACGTATGTTGACGGCGTGAAAGAGTCGCATCGAGAGCTGCCGGACCCGATTGAAGTCGCACGCCTGATCATTCGCATCGCACAGGATTCAAATCCAAAGTTGCGCTACCGCTCGGGTCGCGATGCCAAGATGGGCTACTTCATGCGCGCGCTGCTCCCGTGGAATGTTTGGGAGCGTATGGTGG
>DATEKE010000061.1:0-7659 GCA_035277605.1 Terriglobales bacterium
AGTGGCGTGTTGATACGTCAGTCTTACTGGAGAAAATCCCCACCCATCGAATCCGCCTCAGGCGGACGCGATGAGTGGGGCACTCGATTGAACGATTCGGAGCTGAGTTTAGAACAGGTTCCAGAGGTATTGGTTATAGACGTCGTGGTGGTACTGAACTTCCGGCGTTTTTACAAACGTTCCCAGGAGGCGCGGGCAGCGATCGGCGGAAGCTTTCTTGAGATCGGCGTAGCGGCCCTTCACGTCGGCGCCTAGCATCTTCGTAGTCCATTCTGCGCCGAGGAAGTTGTCGATTGCCGTGTAGATGTTGTCCGGGAGGTAACGCTCAGCCTGGCGAAGGTTCTTGATCTTCGAGATGTCGCCTTCCAGACCGGTGCGGAAGACCGAGTACATCACCATGTATGGATTCGCGTCGGGACTGACCGATCGAACTTCCACGCGCGAGGTCTTTTCATTGCCGATCGGGATGCGGATCATCGATCCGCGATCAACCGGCGACGCCTTGATCTGGTTCGGCGCTTCGAAGTGCGGATCGAGACGGCGATATGCATTCACGCTGGCATTCAGCATGAGGCAGATGTCGTTGGCGTGAGTGAGAATTCGATCGATGAATCCCCAGCCGTTCTTCGACAGCTTTTCTTCCCCTTTTGGATCCCAGAAGGTATTCTTTCCGTTCTTGCTGACAGAAACGTTGGTGTGCATTCCGCTGCCGTTTACGCCGACTACGGGCTTAGGCAGGAACGAAGCGGTGAATCCCATTTTCGTAGCCACCTGGCGGCAGATGAGCTTGTAGAGCTGAATCTGATCGGCGGCTGCCACCGCTTCGCCATAGCTGTAGTTAATTTCAAATTGGGAAGGCGCGACTTCCGGGTGATCTTTCTCATTCTGGAATCCCATTGCGCGCTGCACTTCCGCCGTTGTATCGATAAAAGAGCGCAGCGGATCGCCCGGCAGCGAGTGATAGTAGCCGCCGGTATTTACGTAATTGAATTTGGCGGTCTCGTGATACCGACGCTCCGCGTCCGCTCCTTCGAACAGGAAGCCTTCGATTTCGTTGGCAGCGTTGAGTGTGAATCCTTCATTTTTGTGAAGAGCTTGCGCCCACTCTTTGAACATGCCGCGAATGTCGGCTGTATAAGGCGTTCCGCCTTTGTCGATCACGTCGCCGAAGACCAAAACTTTTCCGGGGCCAAAGATGTCAGCCGGCGCCCAGTAGAACGCTGACCAATCGATTCCGAGGCGCAGATCGCTCTCGCGCTGCGCGGTGAAGCCGCGAATCGACGAGCCGTCAAACGTGAGATTGTCGTATGCGCGCAGCAAGAACTTCTTGTCGTAGTCGAGCATGTGCAGGCGGCCTTCGAGGTCGCTGAACAGTACGGTGACGGCCTTAATGCGCTTCTCGTCGGTGAGATAACGAAGACGCTCTTCCTGCACCTCGTGGAACGGAACGCGCTGCTTGCGCTTTTCCTTGGCTTCCAGGTTCAGTTGTTCCAATTCGTCGTAAGGAATGGCGAGAAAGTTTCGAAGTTCGTTGGACATGGTCTCCTCAGAATGAATTCGGCACAGAGCGACAGAACAAGGATGGAAAGTAGAGTATCTGAGCGTTTCGCCTCGCCCAAATAAATTTAATTGATGGGGGATATACGTCTTTTAAGCTGCAGAATTGCGGCTGCCGCTTCCGGCATCCGCTAGAATGTATATCGCATGAATGCGCTGCTCCAAGTCGCGGCCCGGATCTTCGTCGTTCTGTTTTTTGTCGGGGTCGTGGGTTCGATGGTGGTTGTGCTGGTTAGCTTTGTCGAAGATCTCGAGCTGCTGGTCGAGTCCGACGATGCTGCTGAGATTGACCGTACAAAATCGCAAGCGTACAGTTAACCTCGGCCAAGCCTCCTGAGCGCCTGATTGTCTCTGCCCGCCACGCCTGCGGGACGAGTTTGGCAGCAGGCTCTGCTAACGAATGTCCTCTGGTTCTCAGATACTCACGCCTTCCAACCGGGTACGAATCGTAGTCGCCTCTTCGGTGGCGCTTACGTTTATCTCGTATTGGCGGGCTGCCGCTATCGTTCTCAACGATCTGGGATCATCCGCCTATTACGTGGGCGGCATCGCCGAAGACGCCTTCGGACGCTCCGCTCCCTGGTTCATTTTGGGAGTAATGCTCTTCTCCTTCGCCGTGCGCGCAGTGTACGTCGAGAGCTGCTCGATGTTCGTGCGCGGCGGCGTTTACCGAGTTGTTAAGGAAGCGCTCGGCGGAACGCTGGCCAAGCTCAGCGTCTCGGCGTTGATGTTCGACTACATTCTCACTGGTCCCATTTCGGGAGTCGCAGCGGGACAGTACATTGGAGGGCTGGTCAACGAGCTCTTCAGCAAAGCCGATGCTCACGGCTGGATCGGCCCTGGCATTCACGCAATGTTTCACGGCACGCCTCAGCTCAACGTGAATGCCGCATCGGTCGTAATCTGCCTTGCGGTCACGCTTTACTACTGGTGGGAGAACATCAAGGGCATCGAGGAATCGAGCGACAAGGCCCTTCGCGTGATGCAGATCACCAGCATTATGGTGGTCATCCTGCTTGGCTGGGCGGTCGTCACACTGCTAAAGAACGGCGGCGAGCTCCCACCGTGGCCCACACCTTCAAACCTGCACTTCAACGACACCTCTCTCGGATTCCTGCAGCACACTAGCGTCGCGAGTGCCTTCGGCCTCTTCGGAATTCTCATGGCCTTTGGGCATTCTGTGCTGGCCATGAGCGGCGAGGAGACGCTCGCTCAGGTGAACCGCGAAATTGCTCACCCGAAGCTGAAGAATCTGAAGCGCGCGGCGATTATCGTCGCCATCTACAGCTTCCTGTTTACTGGAGTGGGCACGCTGCTTGCGGTGATGATTATCCCGCAACACGTTCCGGTCGCGAGTTACGAGAACAACCTCCTCGCTGAGCTGGTGATGTGGTTCAACGGGCCACTGGTCGTGCGGCTGCTGTTCCGTACTTTCGTCGTCGTTGTTGGCTTCCTGATTCTCTCCGGCGCAATCAATACCTCGATCATTGGCTCGAATGGCGTGCTGAACCGCGTCTCCGAAGATGGAGTTTTGACCGACTGGTTCCGCAAACCGCAGCGCAAGTACGGAACGAGCTATCGCATCGTGAACCTGATCGTCGGCCTGCAGGTCATCACGATTCTGCTGAGCCGAGGCGATGTGAATGTCCTGGGCGAGGCTTATGCGTTTGGCGTGATCTGGAGTTTCACCTTCAACAGCTTCGCCATGCTGGTGCTGCGCTTCAAATACAAAGGTGAGCGCGGCTGGAAGGTTCCTCCCAACATCCGGGTGTTCGGCAAAGAGATTCCGCTCGGCTTGCTCTCGGTATTCATGGTGTTGCTCACCACCGCGCTGGTAAACCTTGCGACGAAGAAAGTTGCGACCATCAGTGGGGTAATGTTCTCCGCAGCATTCTTCGTCATCTTCACCGTCTCCGAGCGCACGAACGCCCGCAAGTTCAAGCACGCCGAGAAGGAGATGAAGGAGCACTTTCAACTGCTCCATGAAGAGCGCATCGAGCGCGAGACGGTGGGGGTGCGTCCGGATTGCACACTGGTCACGGTTCGTGACTACAACACCCTGCTGCAGCTAAGGTGGGTGCTGCAAAGCACCGACACGACTGAGAATGATGTAGTCGTGCTTGCCGCGCGTCTCACTGGACCGGGCAGCGGTGAAGTCGATCTTTCCAGCGAGCAGATCTTCAGCGACCACGAACAGACGCTGTTCACCAAGTGCGTCAGCATCGCGGAAAGCTACGGCAAACATATTTCACTGATGGTCGTCCCGGCACGCGACGTGTTTTCCGCGATTGTGCAGACGGCAAATTCGCTTGGTGCCGCCCGCGTTGTCGCAGGGCTCTCGACAAAAATGACGGCCGAAGAGCAAGCCTTTCGCATGGGAACGGCTTGGGAAGGTGCTCTGCCTCCAAAACATCAGTTTGTGTTTCAAGTTGTTTTGCCTGGTCCAGAAGTGCGGAGCTTCCGGATCGGTCCTCACAATCCCGATCTGAAGACCGAAGACGTGATGCTCGTGCACAGGTTGTGGCTCGACGCTCGCCGCCAGGCGGGTATGGATGAGTTGCATCACCACGACATCGTGACTCTCGCGTTGACGCGCCTTGCAGCGGACTACTCGCGCGATCGACAGACTATCCTCAAAGATCTGCGCGGAGCTAGCGATGGCGTGATTGGCAAAACTCCCGCGCGAGTTGGGCCGAGCGGCAAGCCTTTGCCGAATCCTGTCCCCCCGACAGACCCGCGACGGCATTAGTCCTACGCACCCTGGCGCCGTAACAGAATCGCCGCCGGTAGGCGGAGGGGCAGCCGCGTCAATTGTCATAACATTCCGTCTGCTCCCGGCCTTTTCGAAAGATCGCGAAGAATCGCAGCGCCCGCTACGCCCGCTGGTGACGCATGGTACGCCCTTCGACGAGGTGACAGACTTCCTCGGCAAGGTTTTTCGCGTGGTCCCCTGCCGTTCTAACACTTGGGCCATTGAGAAGACCTCCAGGCTTAGGGCAAGATCGCGTTGTCGTCGATTTATCTGCCGGGAATAGATGCGGGTTCGGAGCCGGTCCATTTCGCCGTCGAGCCGGAGCGCCGTCCGTGCAGGTTGCACGTTCCTTTTCGCATTTGCTTCATGCACCAGAGTCAGCATCTGTTCGAGGATCTGGCACATCTCGCGTAGATCATGGCGATCATCGTTGGAAAGCCGATCGGCATAGGCTCTGGCGCGTCCGACGATGGTGAGCACCAGGTCGCCAATTCGTTCCAGATCAAGTACGAACTTCAGGCAGGCCAATAATTCCCTTGCTTTCTCCGGGGTCGCAGTGCTGAGTTCGTCTGCAATTCTCTCGTCTACGTAACGATCAATTTCATCGAGCTCACTTTCGCACTCTTTCACAGAAAGGAAAGCCAATGACGAGCGTGTTGATAGTCCTTCGGCGAGGTTCGTTACCGCATCGCGCGCGACAAGATAGGCGTGTGCGCCCAGACGCGGCAAATCTGGACTCTTGCGCAGGTCAGGGGTGCTAATGACATCAATCGTAGAGCTGCCCTGCTTGGCACGGCCAACACGCTGAACACGTACGACCGATTTTTTCTGCTTCGACCCCGCAGCCACACCAGAGTCTTACCAAAACTTCATTAACAACTTATGAACGCTAGGCGCCGCCCAAGATCAGGGCTGCTGTCTCTTCCTTTTGGTCGGCGGCAGTGTCCGTCAGCGCAAGCTCTGAATCAATGGTCGCGCTGTTCACGTCATCCGGCGCGAACTCGTGGATCTTCACTCCGTCTTCGGATACCGTCACGAATGTAGGCACCCGCGCAGTCGTCCAACATCCCGAATTGAAATACTGCACTCCGTCCTGCTCGACGCATCGCGCCTCGTGTGTATGCCCGCAAAACACAATGTCTGCTCTACGATGCTTAGCGAATGCGATCGCGCCTGTAGCCACTTTGGACGACAGACGCAGCCATCGCGAATTTTGCTGGTCCAGAAATCGACTCAGCAACTTGCGCTTGGAGTCGAAGCGTTGCATGTGCAGATACGCCCATTCGCCTGCTCGGCTGAGCACTGCATTATTGATGACAAATCGGTCAAATTGATGGCCATGGATTGCCAGTAAGCGTCGGCCGGCGAAGCTCCACTCGTACTCTTGGAAGACGTTCACTCCGACCAAGTGGGACATGACATCGGTCAGCCCGCGATCGTGATTGCCCTCGACCCAGACAACCTCGACTCCGCGCTTGGGATTCGACAGCTTGCGGATCATCGACAGGAATTGCCAGTGCTGCTTCTTCAAACGGCCGAAGTTTAGATCGCAGAAGATGTCACCCAACAGAATGAGGCGATGAAACGCCGCGTTGCGGATCATCTGGCAGGCTTCGCGCGCGCGGCTCACATCGGACCCGAGGTGCAAGTCCGAAATAATCAGCGTATCGGCGAACACGCTCTCCATGCCCCAACTCTAGTGCACAACTGTTAAGTGTCGATGAATCGCATATGAAAGGCCAGTGAACTGAACCTTGTTTCTCAACTTGCTCTATCGCACTGCCACTGCGCGCCAGCACGCTCTGTAAGCAATCAACCACCTCGAATACCGCGCGATTCTTCATGGCAGCGGCCCGACTGTGATATTCGGGCAGACGGTCGACTATCTGATCCACGGCGGACGTGATCTGGTGCAAGCCGCTGATTTTGACGCCCACGCCGTTCGCCACTACCCAATCCACATTGAAGCGCTCCTGCGGAAGTGTCCACGCGCTGTCCGCAACAATCACCGGCAGCCGCATATGGATCGCCTCGCTAATGCAGCCCGGTCCCGGCTTGCCGATCAGGAAATCCGATATTGCCATGTACCAAGGGATCTCCGCAGTGAACTCTTCCACGAAATGAGGAATGCGGAGTCGCTTCGCGCGCAGCTCGTCGGCTAGGCGCTTGTTGCGCCCGCAAATGAAGATTGCCTGCACTGCCGACTCGCACCTTTCCAGCCGCGCAGCGATCCCCAGCATCTGTTTCGAGCCATACCCTCCAAACAGCACGAGCGCCGTAGGACGGAGCTCATCTAGTTCAAGCTCATGACGCGCGCTCCTCCGGTCGATCGGCATCGGAACATAGAACTTTGGATTCAGGATCATGCCGGAAACACGCATGACAGCGCTTTCTCCGAGCCCGAGCGCGCGCGCCTGCTCGACAGCGCGATCGCTGCCACAGATCACGAAATCTGTCTCGCGCTCCATCCAGAAGTGGGGCGGATAATCGGCAAGATCGGTCAGCACGGTCCCGAACAGCACTCCCGGAAGCGCCTGATGCACGCTACTCGCCAACGCCGCATTGAGATTGGGAACAAGCGAAACCACCAGATGAGGACGTGTTTGGCTCCAGTAGGCGCATAAGTCGCGCACGAGCACTGGATTTCGGATGCGGATGATCGCGTGTAGAGCTTTGAGCAGCTGAGCGGAACCCAAGGTCCAGCCTCGTTCGAGCATCCGGTTATATATATCCTGTGTGCGGATTTTGCCGTAGCGCAGCAGTGGATCGCGGTGGTCGAGCAGCTCCTGAAGATTGAGCATGTCCATGTCCCACGGCAGTCCGCGGCTACGGATCACGGAAGCAAGCGCATGTGCGGCTGCGCGGTGGCCACCCCCGGCATCGAAGTAGACCAACGCGAGCCGGCAAGGTTGCTCTTCTCCAACGATCATGTCGCCATTGTGCGTGCTTCATGCGTTTCTAAGGTTAAACACAGATGAAAATGCGGACGCAGAGTTCCCTTTTTGGTTCCGCATCCGCAGTTTCCAATGCGACTCACGCGAAGCTCTATGGCTTTCGGAATGGCGCCCGGGTCGAACAAATCAGAGAGGTCAAGCGCGTTGGCAGCGTCCCCGAGGAACGGTCCGACATGGAATATCTACTGCATGGTTCGCAGGTCCGAAGAACGGGTGTAATTTGGCGGACTCGCATATGGCAGTCCGCCGACGTTCCGTAAAGGCTCACCACCGATCGACGATTCATTCTCGAACGCCACGGGCGGTTTCGTAAAGAATCTCGTTCCTGGTACGTACACGGTGAAGATTTCCTACGAAGGATTCGCGCCGTTTACGAGTGAAGTGACGGTAAACGCC
>DATEKE010000062.1:0-6331 GCA_035277605.1 Terriglobales bacterium
GTCGGAGCTGAGATCAGGGTAGAGCGTCCACCGAGAATGTGTGGCCAGCCCTCTTCCTGTGGTTCCGTTGGGGTACCGAATTTGCGGACAAACCACTCCTGCACCACGGGATGAGCCCAGGCCAGTGAGGTCGGAATTTCAGCGGTTAAGTTCGACATTGGAGCCGTCGTGTCGGGGGTACCCCTCCCCTTTTTTGCTAAAATCCGTGCAAATCAGGACTTAGCATCCATAAATCCGCGGATCCGCACTCTTGATACCCAACATGTTGCGGATTGAAAGTTCTAATCCGGCACATTTTGCGGATTGCCTCCGGATCTCCACAATAGGGCGCTACTGATGCGTCGCGTTATTACCAAGAGGGCAGTCCGGTTCGAGAGTCTATCCTCAGCCAATCAATCGCGCGTTGCATTAAATCAATTTTAGGCGAATGAAAGGCAAAATAAAAGCCCAATCTGGCAAGGTCCTTCTTTGATGTGACTGAGTTCCTCCACGATGGCAACTTTTTCATCCGTAGTTGTCGGTGCAACCAGCAGCTCTGCATCTAACTTAACCGACTGCATCTGAAGTAGAGCTGATCGAATAAACTACAGGGTCTTCTATCCACCTATATGCAACCAATCAAGTTCGGGACCGACGGCTGGCGGGGAGTGATCGCCGAAGACTATACCGTCACGAATGTCCGGCGAGCCGCGTCGGCGATCGCTAATTATGTATTGAAGAACGAAGACAGCAGTCGAGGCCTGGTGGTCGGCTACGACACACGTTTCGGCTCACGCATGTTCGCCCAGACCGTAGCCGAGGTGCTCGCCTCAGCGGGCATCAACGTCCGCTTGGCGAACGACTACACGCCGACTCCTGCGCTTTCGTTTGGCGTGAAGCACTTCGGAGCTGCTGGAGGAGTAATGATCACTTCAAGCCACAATCCATTCAATTGGAATGGCGTGAAGTACAAGGCCTATTACGGCGGCTCGGGGCGT
Source organism: Terriglobales bacterium (assembly GCA_035277605.1). Lineage (GTDB taxonomy): Bacteria > Acidobacteriota > Terriglobia > Terriglobales > Acidobacteriaceae > Gp1-AA112. The sequence continues at coordinate 978 of DATEKE010000062.1, forward strand.
CCGTCAATCATGCAGGCGATCGAGGCGGAGTTGGATAAGCCTGTTGCTGCAAGTTCAAAAAAGGGAACGATCACCGACACCGATTTCAAAGCTCCCTATATCGAAGCCATCAAGAAGTTTGCCGACCTCGACAAGATCAGCTCTGCCGGTTTCAAGTTCCTCATCGATTCCATGTACGGAGCCGGACGCGGTGTGCTCGCTGGCATCTTCGCCGAGCGCGGAATCAAGCATGTGGAGATTCGCTCCGAGGTGAACCCTCTGTTTCCCGGCATCAATCCTGAGCCGATCGAGCCTCACGTGCGCATGGCCCAGGAAATGGTCGTCAGCGAGCGCTGCCACGGTGGGTTGATCACCGATGGCGATGCCGATCGCATCGGCGCCGTCGCCGAAGACGGCAGCTACGTCGATTCGCACAAGATTTACTCGATCCTGCTGCGCTGGCTGCTGGAACGCAAGAAGTGGCCAGGCGAAGTGGTGCGTGCGTTTAATACGACAAAGATGCTCGACCGCATCGCCGCCGAGCACGGACGCAAGCTGCATGAGTGCGGCATCGGGTTCAAGAACATCTGCGACCTCATGCTGGAGCGCGAGATTCTTGTCGGGGGTGAGGAGTCCGGGGGTATCGGCATCACGCGCCATCTCCCGGAACGGGACGGCATTCTCAACGCGCTCCTGATCGCGAACGTCATGGCGGAAGAAAAGCGCACGCTCGCGGAGCTCGTGCAAGACCTCCAAGATAAATACGGCGCGCATCACTATGCGCGACTCGACATGCACATTCCCAACGAGCTGAAGGATTCGGCCATCAGCCGCGCGCGCAGCGGTGTGAACGAGATTGGGGGTTACAAAGTGCTGCGCGTCGAAACGCTGGATGGCGTGAAGTTCTTTCTGGACGCTCCGAAAGGGAAGCCTGGCACGTCAGCGCCTCCTGCGGAATCGTGGTTGTTGCTGCGAGCCTCGGGAACGGAGCCTCTGTTGCGGGTGTACTCGGAAGCAGGTTCGCCGGAAGTTGTACAGCAGTTGCTCAAGTCGGCGGAGGCGTTTGTGTACGAGGGAGAACTGGCGGGGACGGCCGCACGGTAAACCTTGTTCACCACGGAGCCACCGAGAACACGGAGAAGAGCAAAAACGGGATTGAACACGGAGGACACGGAGGCCACGAAGGTTGGATCATAGGTCTTGCAGCGTGCATGTTCACGTCTGCGGTCCCATCTGGAAGCGAAGGCGATATACCTGAGCACAAAGTTATATACATAAGAAAGACAAGCCTCTGTGTCCTCCGTGTCCTCCGTGTTCAATCCAAGCTTTGCTTCTCCATGTTCTCCGTGGCTCCGTGGTGAAATAGAATTTCGATGACGATCGCGGAAAACACACAAACCGTAACTCCACCTCCCACGCAGAGCGAGGACTCTCCCGAAGCGCGGCAATACAGCCGCATTCGCCGTTGGCTTTCTGTTTTTGATACTTCCCTGGGAATCGTCTTCCTCATCGTGCTCCTCGCGACCAGCTGGACAAGCGACCTGCGCGATGTTGCACTTCGCATGGCGCATCAGCACTACGTACTCGCGCTGTTCTTGTACGTGGTGCTGCTTACGCTTATCAGCAAGGGTCTGAGTCTCGCGCTGGATATCTACAGCTTCCGTCTAGAGCACCGCTTTCATCTTTCCAACCAGAGCACAGGAGCGTGGATCGTCGATGAGATCAAAGGCTGGCTGGTCGGGCTCGTTCTGATTTCACTTCTGGCGGAACTGGTGTACTGGATCATCCGCAGCTCACCGCAGCATTGGTGGCTGATCTCTTGGGCGGCCTTTACGGCTCTGTTCGTGGTGTTTGCGCAGCTTGCACCGGTGGTCCTCTTTCCCATCTTTTATAAGTTTGTTCCGCTGGAGAATCAGACATTACGCGATCGGCTGGTCCGTCTCAGCGAGCGCGCCGGCACGCACGTGCGAGGCGTCTACGAATGGAAGCTGTCGGAGAAGAGCAAGAAAGCCAATGCAGCGCTAACCGGGTTAGGCAATACGCGTCGCATTATCCTCGCGGACACGCTTTTGCAGAACTATTCCGACGACGAGATTGAGGCCGTGCTCGCGCACGAACTTGGCCATCACGTGCATGGGCACATCTTCAAGAGCATCGTCCTGCAGATGGCAGTCACGTTCGTGGGATTCTGGGCAGCGAACGAAGCACTGCGCTACGCCACGGGGGCAGGACGCATGTTCGCCTCGCTCTCGGATTTCGCGAATCTTCCATTGCTCGCTCTGGTCTCTGCGGCGCTCTCGCTAATCCTCATGCCAGCCTTGAACGCTTATTCGCGATTCAACGAGCGTCAGGCAGATCGGTATTGCTGGAAGTCGGTGACGAGCGTCGATCCATTTATCACTGCGATGGACAAGCTCAGCGCGCAGAATCTGTCGGAGAAGACGCCTTCGCGTTTTGTGGAGATATTGTTCCACTCACACCCGGCAGTATCGCGGCGAATCGCTGCGGCACGGGAGTTCGCGAAGTAACGGAACCGCCGGCGGTAGCCGGCGGGCCGGAGTTCGGCGCACAGCCGAGCTCCGGGCTTTCGGACCGTCATTATCTACGTGTTCGAGAGTGCACCAGCGCAGCCGCAACACCAGCGGCTGCCCCATCGCCTACCGGCGACGGTTCCGTTCCGGCGTCTGGTTGGTGACGCTTGAGAGGACTTTCTGGAAGGCCTCCTGCGCACTCATCTCTTTTTTCCCGCCTTTGTTGTTGCGATAAGAATGTTCGCTGCCGCAGGTTCGGCAGCGGGTCTTCTGGACTTCTTCTCCGGCCATGGTTACGACAGAGTGATCTGTAGTGCGTTTGCAGCGTGAGCAATAGTCGTCGATGTCATCGCCAAGTCTTGGCATAACTCCTCCAACTTGTGCGCGAAATACTAGCACGATGGAGTTGCGCCGATGTGCGCATCACAGCCGATGCTAGACTCATGCCATGCGCCCTGCGCGCGGCATTTTCATTACATTTGAGGGTCTGGATGGCTGCGGGAAGACCACGCAGGTTGCGCGTTTGGCCGAGAATCTTAGGGCGCGTGACCTGGATGTGCTCGCTACACGCGAGCCCGGAGGCAGTGCGATCGGAGAGCGCATTCGCTCGATCCTACTCGATTCCCGAACCGCTGGACTTGACTCCTACGCTGAACTTGCATTGATGTTTGCTGACCGCGCACAACACGTGGAAGAAGTCATTCAGCCGGCACTCAAGATGGGAAAAATAGTGCTTTGCGATCGCTATACCGACAGCACGGAAGCCTATCAGGGACACGGTCGGCGGCTTGGATCTGAGGTGGTCCTGAAACTGCATCACGAACTCTGCCGCGACCTTTGGCCCGATCTAACTCTCTTGCTTGAGACTGAGACGAATGCTGCCGTGGGCCGGGCTCGCAATCGAAACAAAACCACTTCGTCATCGGAAGGACGATTCGAGAATGAAGATGCTGCGTTCTTTCGCAGGGTGCAGAAAGGTTTTGAAACAATTGCCCGCCGTGAACGAAAGAGAGTCGTCCGCATCGCGCCGGGAACGATTCAGAGCGTCGAGACGGAGATTTTAAGGGTTGTCGATAAGCGTTTTCCTTATTTGGGAAACCGTAGGGCCAAGCTGCCTACGGCTGCCGGGAGTCGAGCCTGATGTCTTTCCGCGATTTCCACGGCAACGGCGAAACCGTCACACGCATTCGCGAGATGATTGGGCGCGGCCGCTTTCCTCACGCGGTGATCATCGCCGGTCCGGAAGGGGCAGGGAAGTACGCTTTGGCGCAGATGGTTGCAAAAGCGCTGAACTGCCTGGAGCAGCCCCAATCGGACGGACTGCCTGATTTCTGCGGACGCTGCAGCAACTGCACGCGCATCGCTAACGCCGACGATCTGGACGCGCGCTTTGCCGAAGCCGTTGAGACACGCGAAGCAATGCGTGAGGCCGACAAGCGCGAAGCTCGCATCATGATCCAGACGCATCCGGAGGTCCTGGTCGTTCCACCTGATCCGCCGCAGATGTTAATCAAAGTCGGACAGGTGCGACAGGTGATCGATTCGGTCTTTTACAAGCCAGTCGAAGCCCGGCACAAGATCGTGATCTTCACCGAATCGTCGTTCATGAAGGAAGCTGCAAATTCGCTGCTGAAGGTTCTTGAGGAGCCTCCGGAGTACGCGAATCTCATCCTGCTCACGACAAATCCCGGCGAATTGCTGGCCACGATTCGATCCCGCTGCGTAACGTTCACACTCGGAGCGCTGCCTGTTTCGGAACTCGAAGCGGCGATTGCAAACTCGCGCAAAGAGCTGAAAGCTCCGCAACGAGAGTTGATCGCGCGGCTCTCGAACGGAGCCATGGGGCGCGCGCTCAGCTTCAAGCTCGATGAGTACATCGAGGCGCGCAGCCATGCGCTAACAATTCTGCGCAGTGCCGTGGCAGGGAACGATCACAGCGAGCTGTTCAAGGTGACTGAAACCTATCGCGCCGGAGCAGAAGGCCGAGAGCAGACCGATCGCCTGCTTAGGACTCTCTATGCCTTGCTTGAAGATCTGCTGATGCTGAAGTCCGGCACACCTGATCTAGTGCGTAACACGGATATCAAAGGGGAACTGGGAAGAATCGCTCAGTCACTTGACTTCGACTGGATCGTCAGCGCCTCACAGCGCCTCGCAGAGGTGGAACGCGGGATGAGGCGCAATCTGCTGCGCTCGCTTTCGCTCGATGCCTTTGCCACGTCGCTCGAACCCGCCCGCAATTAGGGCGATCGCTGCAATGAAAAAGCGGACCGTATTTAGGTCCGCTTCGTATTTCGATCTGTTCTGCCTTAGGCTGCAGGCTGTCGATTCCCGACACGCACGCTATTCTGATGTCCGAGTTCGAAAGCCTCGTAGGCGGGGATGCCGTCGCGGATCGCATGCAGGCTAGCATTCGACCGGTTGAGGACCATCGAGAGGTATTTTTCCGCGACTGCCCGATCGTCTGGGCGCACCATCTTCCACCAGCGGCGGATTGACTCTTGCACTTCGGCTTCGTTCTTTTCGCCTTCGACCAGAGCGTCTATCAATTTGTAGATCTTTGATTTGACGGCCCTGTACGAGATTGAAATTTCCTGGTTCATGAGTCTCCCTTATCCCAGCTATAAGCAAGTCATGGGCCAGCAGTATCTTTAACAAAACATTACGTTTTGAATGTCGAAAATTCCGAATTCTTGGAGGCGCAGGGGTGAACGTATATGGAATTCGGTATGAGCTGGGGTCAACAGGATTATCGTCCTGGTGAAGTCCACAGCCGGCGAAAAGTTACTTCCGCGATAATAGCTGCATGCCTCAGAAAGCCCACGTCAGCTTCCGCAAAGGTCT
>DATEKE010000063.1:0-4728 GCA_035277605.1 Terriglobales bacterium
ACTTCCACCGCACATCACGCGGTGACAAAGATCTCGGAAAAACCAGCGTTCACGGCCCCGGCCGAGGCTGTGAATCCTGCAAAAATTGCGAATACTAACGATTCGAAATTCCGCGATCTGCGTCAGCGGGCGAATTCAGGCGATGTCAGCGCACAAGTCTCGTTGGCTGCTCGATACGAAAAAGGAGATGGGCTTGCGCGCGATGCGCTTAAAGCATGCGCCTGGTATATCATCGCCGGCGAAAACGGAGACCTCGCCGCCAAAGGTCGGGCTGTCCGACTCTCGCATCGGCTTCCGCAATTTCAAATCGCGGAGATCCGTTTCAACATGGGCAAAATGTACATGCAGGGTATCGGAGTGAAGCGAGATTCCGTGGCGGCTTATTCATGGTTTGCTTTGGCCGAGGCAGCCGGAGACGTTCGCGCCCACGATCAGCAGCAGAAGCTCGAAGCGTCGATGAGCCGCGAGCAAGTCTCCGAAGCATTGCATCGGGCGTCTGACTGGCTCCTTGCGCATAGACATGGAGCCGGTCAGCACACGCGAGAACTCGCCGCCATTCCACGGAGCTCACGCCCAGCTCGATAAAACACCCCACGATGAGAGATATCAGCGAAGTGATTCGCGAGAAGGAAGCAGAGTTAGCGCGCATCAATGAGGAGCTGGCGGCTCTGAGGCTCGCTGCTCGTTTGCTGTCCGACGACTCAGCGCAACAGTCGCGCGGCTCGCGTGAAGACTCGCCCAAGCCTGCCGCTGTCCGCATCAAGAACTTCCCATGATTCTGTTTCGGTTGCCGCGACACAACCGTTCACCTCGCCGCTGGATGCTACACTTGCGCTCTTTGTGATGCGTAGAAAATCCGCCGTCCTCTTATTGTCACTGGCGTTCATGCTTGCGGGATGCAACGATCCAGCGCGGCCAGGCAATCGCAGAGGAAAACCTATCAGCACTGCGCTGCTCTGCGACTGCAAGCCCACACATATCACGAAAGACGACTGGCGAATCGAGTACAAAAACGGAGCTCTCCCTGCGCTCCAGCCGGAAGACACGACCGTGGCTGCAATCCTCGCCTGGCCCGAAGGTCCCGAACCTGGTCCGCGCACTCCGCGCAGTGGCCCCGAATTGAAGATGTATCGCATCCGTCATGCGTACATGCAGACGGTATTCTTGCGAAAAGGCGATTGCGATCTGCACATTGAGATCTCCGAGCAGCCGGACAAGAACTCTCCACGCATGATCGTCGAAACTCCAGGAACGTCCACGTATTGCGCAACGCGTACAAAGATGTACGCCGATCTACAGCATCATGGGATCTCACTTACTGACTTGAACCAGGAGCTCTCACCGCCTCTGCCGGTGTACGTGGAAGGAGTAGCTTTTCGCGACCAGGCGCACACGGTATGGTTCGCTCGTGGTTCAGATCGGGTGAAGACTTTGTGGGAGATTCATCCTGCAATTGTGAGAAGCAGCTTCTGAGCTTCCCGAACACGGGTTAACACGAAGGCCACGAAATGCTCACGAAGTACACGGAGCTTTCCGTGACCTTCGTTAAACCTTAGTGACCTTGGTGTTAACTCCGGTTTCAGAAGCTCACTGCAACGTGGTCACATGGAGGAAATCAAAATACGTTGAGAACCCTGCTCCGTTCATAGACACCAACCCGATCTTTGCCGATGGGCCGAGCGCATGCGTCCACGTGCCTCCGCGCTCCCACTTGACTCCATCGTGGCTGGAGTACGCTGTGTAAGTTTCGCCGCCGCTCGAATTTGCGCGCTTGGCGATTCTCAAATACGTCGCGTCTGATGGCGACGAGAGCAGTGTGCTTCCGTACTGCGGATAGCCCGCAGGCACGTTGTTCGTCTGCTTTCCAAATTCAATCTGCCGCGTATTGCCGATGGCCACGTCAACGAGTTTGATGTAGTTGTTGTCATCGCCATAGATCAACACGCCGCCCTGTACGAAGCTGTAGTCGCCCGTCGGGGGCACAGTCGTAGACAGTTTGATTTCGACTACGTAATCGCCTGCCGGGGCAGGCTCAGAAAGAATCGAAACGTTGTTGCTGCCAACGTAGAGCGCGCCTGGCTGTGTATCAAAGCGGAACAGGCCATTAGCGATGCCATAGCCGCTTAGCAAGGAAGGACGAATCCAGCTCCATTGCGGAGAGAGCGCCGATTCTGAAAACTCGTCGGAAAGGGAAGCGATTGTTGCGCCAGGAGTATCGAACGGAGCTGTCTGGACGACATGCGGGTTCGGAGCACCTGCGGTTACAATCGGCGCCTGCTGCGCCGAATCCGACGGCCCAGCTCCGTTGCGCACGCGCGGCCAGCCGTCCACCCAGTCCACTGCGTCCATCAACACAGGCCGGCGCGTCCATCCATTGGCGAAATAGGGGTGATTCACATCTACAGCGTGGTACAGCATCCAGTCCTGGCCGGATGCATCGGTGAAAATCGCGCTGTGCCCCGGGCCAATAAAGTGGTTGCCATTCATGTTGAGTGCAGGCGTGCCGCCTACGCGCGAGTCGAGCAGGGAAACTCCATCCTGATCGACATACGGGCCGAGTACGTTCTGCGATCTTCCAGCAAACACCGCATATCCGGTGAGCGGACCGCGGCAGCAGTCGCTCGCCGAGACAAACAGGTAGTAGTAGCCATTGCGCTTTACGACATAAGCGCCTTCATAGCGATCTGCAGTAGTGATCTGAACTTCCGTCGCGGGCAGCGAGCTCATGCCATCGGCCGACAAAGCTCTCGCCGCGATCCCGCCCTGATAAGTGCCATAGAAGATGTAGCGCTGACCGCTGTCATCTTGAATCACCGCCGGGTCAATTGTCTTTCTTCCCGAATTGGGCTCGACCACGGGCGTGCTGCTTGCGATCCACGGACCTGACGGGCTGCTGCTGGTGGCGACAAAAATCGCGCTGCCACCACCGTCCACCGTCGCGTCGGAAACCGCATAGTAGAGGTAGTACTGCCCATTGAAGTACCTGATATCAGGCGCCCATAGCCCGCCATCGGGAGCAACCCACGACGGCATCTGAGCGAACACGTCGCCGACATAAGTCCAGTTCACCAGGTCCTGCGATTTCGAAATGGGAATGAAGTGGAGCGGGGCATTGTCGTGGAAGATCTCGTTGGTGCAGTACATGTACCAATTCGAATCTCCGGGCTGCTGACCGCGAATGATCGAAGGATCCGGACAGCTTTCCATCACGGTGCCATCGCCCACCGCGATCTGCAGCGGATTGCTGTAGGTTCCCGCAGCGGGAGGAGGTCCGAGAGGCGTGGGTGTACTCGCGCTCGAGACGACCGGAAGAGCTGCATTAATCACGGGTGATGAGCCGCTGCCTGCTCCACATCCGGCAAGACAGCAGGCCACGGCAGCGATCAGCAGAAATCGAGACACAACTCACAACGTTAACGAGCGAGCGGTTGCGAGTAACTAGGCTGATCTTCTTAACCGAAGGCGAACATTTTCGTAACCCGACCAGGACAGAACCGCCGGCGGTAGCCGGTGGGCCGGAGATGGCCGAATAGGCCAGCTCCGGTACGGCGACGCAGCCCACAGGTGAGAGAAAGACGGCCGCACATCCGGAGTACTGGGTAGATCATGACTCCGGACCGACGCGCGCCCTCGCGCGGGTTTTCGTTGGCCCAACATAAGGTCGCATCTCTGGCGAGGCGCTTCTTATGATCCCAGCGGAAACCCGGCCGAGGGCGGCCGCAGGTCCTGAGTGCTGGGCGCGCAGTCGCAAGCCCCCGCCTACGGCGACGGTTCTGTCTTGAGCAAACGTTTTCCAGCAGGTATATTCCTCTCGACGTTCTTTGCTGCCATTCATCTTCCTTAGTTTGCGAGAAACCGCAGTTCCCAATACAAAGGCTCAGTAATGATTGCGAAAACGATTGCTCGATCCCTCTGCACTGTAGGTCTTTTTGTCCTGTCACTCATCGCTTACGGCCAGCAGGCGACGCTGACTGTTCATCTCGACAAGCCTACCGCCAAGGTCAGCCCAACCCTTTACGGGCTAATGACCGAAGAGATCAATTACTCCTACGACGGCGGACTCTACGCCGAGATGGTGCGCAACCGCACATTCCGCGGCAATTGGTCCGGCATCCTGTATTGGTATCTGGTCGAAGAGGGCAATGCCCAGGCCAAGATGGAGCTCGATAAATCAACCGGCCCCAGCACGGCTTTGTCAGAAAGCCTGAAGCTCGATGTGATGCAGGCCGACGCCCAGAATCAGGCAGGAGTGCTCAACCAGGGATATTGGGGCATGGCGGTCAGGCCGAACACAACGTACAGCGGCTCTCTTTACGCCAAGACCGATTCGCCGGCTATCGGTTCGATCACAGTGAAGCTGGTGAGCAATGCGGACAAGAAGACGCTCGCCTCGGCAATCGTATCGGGCCTGACGACTGATTGGAAGCAATACCAGTTCATGCTGCGGACGGCAGCGGTCCAGGCTTCATCGGCAAACCATCTCGAGCTTACGGTCAGCCACGCAGGGACGCTGTGGCTCAATCTCGTCTCGCTGTTTCCGCCCACGTACCACAACACGCCGAATGGCAATCGGGTAGACCTCATGGAAAAACTGGCAGCGATGCATCCGGCGTTTCTGCGCTTCCCCGGTGGAAATTATCTGGAAGGCGATCACATCGCCGACCGCTTTCAATGGAAGAAGACGATTGGTCCATTGATCGATCGTCCCGGGCATCCGAGCCCTTGGCG
>DATEKE010000064.1:0-4820 GCA_035277605.1 Terriglobales bacterium
GGCGAAGTAAAAGCGGGTGGGTTGGGGTTCTAGATCGCCCGATGGCCCGATGACCAGATGACCCGAACCGGAAGGAATCTATGGCAACATCCACACTCCTCTCCAACGCGCTCAGTAAAGACGAGATTCTTCGCTATTCCCGGCATCTCATCATGCCCGAAGTGGGACTCGAAGGTCAGCAGAAGCTGAAAGCTGCGCGGGTGCTCTGTATTGGTACCGGCGGGCTTGGCTCGCCTCTCGCGATGTATCTCGCCGCTGCCGGCATTGGCACGCTCGGCCTCGTCGATTTCGATGTGGTGGACTTTACGAATCTGCAGCGGCAGATCATCCACTCGACTTCCGACGTCGGCCGCAAGAAGCTCGACTCGGCTGCGGACAAGATCGAGGCGATTAATCCGTACGTCGATATCGTGCGTTATGAGACACGGCTGAGCAGCGATAATGCGCTACGGATATTCGAAGACTTCGACATCGTGGTCGATGGAACCGACAATTTCCCGACTCGCTACTTGGTAAACGACGCCTGCGTGCTCAGCGGTAAGCCGAACGTCTATGGGTCGATCTTCCGCTTCGAAGGGCAAGCAAGCGTGTTTGGATTGAAAGATGGCCCGTGCTATCGCTGCTTGTATCCCGAACCGCCACCACCAGGCCTCGTCCCGTCGTGCGCGGAAGGTGGAGTGCTCGGCATTCTGCCTGGGCTGGTTGGCATCATTCAAGCGACGGAGACGATCAAGCTGATCCTCGGCAAAGGCGATCCGCTCGTTGGACGGCTGCTGCTCGTCGATGCTCTGGGCATGCGCTTCCGCGAGTTGAAGCTGCGCAAGAATCCGGAGTGCCCGATTTGCGGTCCGAATCGTACAATCACAGAGCTGATTGATTATCAGGAGTTCTGTGGTATTCGCGGAGAAGAAGCGCCAGTGACCGTCAACGTACCCGAGATTCAACCCGAAGAGCTGAAACAGCGACTCGACGCCGGAGAGGACATCTTCGTCCTCGACGTACGCGAGCCGCACGAATATCAGATCTGCAACCTGAACGGATATCTGATTCCCCTCGGCGATCTGCCCAAGCGTATGAATGAGCTCGACTCCAGCCGCGAGATCGTCGCGCACTGCCGCTCCGGCGTGCGCAGTGGCAAAGCTGTCGATTTCCTGCGCCAGGCGGGATTCAAGAAGGTGCGCAATCTCGCCGGCGGCATTCTGGCGTGGGCCGATCGCGTGGATCCGCGAATGCCGAAGTACTGAGGAACGGCGAACACGAAGGTCACGGAGGCAACTGAGGAGGTCACGAAAAATTCTTTGTGACCTCTTTTGTTGTCCCTTGTGACCTTCGTGTTCGCTCTTTCTGGCAAACTAAAACTATGTCAACTGCACTGCAAACCGTCCTGACCGCCAGACGCTTCCCTGGCTTTTCGCCGGAAGCCATTACCTTCCTTCGCGGACTCGAACGTAACAATAAGCGCGAATGGTTCCAGCCCCGCAAGCACATCTACGAGGAGCAGATCCGCACTCCACTGGAAGCGCTGGTGAACGCAATTAACTCCGAGCTGGCGGAGTTCGCTCCGCGTTATGTAACGCCGGTGAAAAAGGCTGTCTTCCGCATTTATCGGGACACGCGCTTTTCAAAAGATAAGCGGCCGTACAAGACCCACATCGCCGCCACGTTCTATCTGCAATCTCTTTGTAAGGCCGCAGGGCCGTGTTTCTACTTTCATTTCACTCCGAAGGAGCTGCTGATTTTTGCCGGCGTGTACATGCCGGAACGGGACGAGCTGTTGAAGATTCGAAATCTGCTCGCGGAACGCCATGAAGAATTCCGTGCTCTCTCCCGAGGTCGCACGCTGCGGAATGCATTTGGAGAACTACAGGGCGAGAAGCTCTCGCGGATCTCGAAGGGTTTCGACAAGGATCATCCCGCAGAAGATCTGATTCGCGGCAAGCAATGGTTCTTTGAGCACACTCTCGATGGGTCGGCCATAACCACTCCACGCATGCTGCCGGAAATCGTGAGCCACTTCCGCGCAGCAGCTCCGTTTATCGAATTTCTTGCTCAACCGTTCGTGCAACAGACCCGTCCGCGCAAGCTGCCGTTTATGGCGTTTTGAGAGGCGGCAACAGGGCGTAAGCAACAGGCTGAAGTGTCTTGGACTGAACGGATCTTTCGCCTATCGCCTACTGCTCATTGCCTGTGCTTAGTTTTCAAGGACTTGCCATGATTTCAAAATTCTTGTCTCAGGCCAGCCTTTCCTACGTACTTACCTTCTAAATATGCAAAGAACGTTATGCTCTTCTCATTTTCAGCCATGGCTATCAATGCGACCAGCTTGCTCGCCGGCTTCTCACATTTAGGAACCGCGATCACAGTTGGCATGTTCGTTGTCTGCGCTGTTCTGGCCACGCGCTGCAAGGGCCGCTGCCGCGAAGACGAAATCTTTCGTTTGCACGTGATGTAAGAAAAGCAACAGCTAGGGTAGGCTGCAACCTAACCACGCTTTACAGGATTGCTTATTGTCTATCGGCCTTCGCGGGCGCGCGCGAACTCATCTTGTCACTCCCGCTCCTTCGGAAGCATCTGTATTTCTTCAATCCATGAGCGACGCTAATGCTCGTCGTGTACTCGCCCTGGTGCGCGTGGCCATGGGCGTGATCTTCTTGTTTTTTGCCGAGTACAAAATTGTTGGCTCGGAGTTTGTTCATGGCGGATTTCAGAAGTACATCGGTGCCTATGTGGATCAGCACCAGGTGGTGAGTTGGTTACGGCCAATGTTGACCCATTATGTTCTGCCGCATCCGTTCTTGTGGGCTCGGATTGTCGCTTGGGGCGAGCTGCTGATTGGAATCTCGCTCGTGCTGGGATGGTGGGTGCGATTGAGTTCCTTTTTCGGAATGTTGTATATGCTCGCCCTCACCTGTTCGACATGGTTCGCGCCAGGACACAACGTTCCGTACTGGCGATATCTCGGGAACAATCTCGACCACATTCCGTTGCTGATGTTATTTCTGATCTTCTTTGTATTTCGCGCCGGGAGCACCTTGGGTCTCGACGGCGGCGGCTTGAAGTTGCCACGGAAGTAAAATCAAGAGCGAACTGGAAGGTCACGAAGGTTTGATTAAGGTCACGGAGAGTTCTTAGTGAGCTTCGTCTTCCCTCCGGGTATTAAGCTTCAATCGCAGATGAAATTTCTTCCCATTCTTTCATCAGCGATTGGAGATCGCTGCGGCGGGTTTCTAGTAACTGCGTAAGGCGGGCTGTCTCTTCAGCACTTACGAACCTTTGCAGAGCCTGCTCACATTCGGCGATTCCTGCTTCGAGTTTTGTGATCTCTTCTTCAATCTCGCTGACGCGCTCTCTCATCTGGCGCAGCTTGATCGGGTTCATTCGTTTCTGTTTTGACTCTGAGGGACGCGGAGCAGAATCGCCGTTGTTTGTGATTGTCGATTCAGGAGCGCTGGTCGTCGGTGCAGTCTCAGCAGTGGCTGCGATCTGCGCGGCGCCTCCTTGCTTGCGCCAGAGATAATCTTCGTAGTTCCCTGGAAACACCTCGACTCTGCCATTTCCCACTTCGAAAATTCTAGTTGCGAGCTTATCGATGAAGTAACGGTCGTGCGAGACGAATACCACAGTTCCACTGAACTCTTGCAGTGAATTCAACAGGACATCTTTCGCTCGCAAATCGAGATGGTTTGTCGGTTCGTCGAGCAACAGGAAGTTCGAAGGATGCAACAGCATGCGTGCGAGCGCGTAGCGATTGCGCTCTCCGCCGGAGAGGACGCCGAGTTGCTTGAAGACCTCATCATCTGAAAACAGAAAACAACCCAGCAGGTTGCGCAGTTCCGTTGCGGTTGCGCGCGGTGCGACTTCTTCCAGGTCATCGAGCATGCGGCGCTCGGGATCGAGAACTTTGTATTGGTCTTGCGCGAAGTAGTCCGGCTGCGCGTTGTGTCCGAGGACATACTCTCCAGCCGCGAGCGGCTCGTCATTGGCCAGCATGCGGATGAGCGTCGATTTTCCCGCCCCATTCGGCCCTACGAGGGCGACGCGATCTCCGCGTTCAATCATGAAGTTCACATCGCGGAAGACTTCTTTTTCTCCGTAACTCTTGGCGATAGTCTTGAATTCCGCGACGATGCGTCCGCTCGGCTTGGGCTGGGGAAAGCGGAAGTGGATGGTCTTTTCTTCCGGAGGGATCTCGATGCGCTCCATGCGCTCAAGTTCCTTAATGCGGCTCTGCACCTGCTTGGCCTTGGTCGCCTGGTAGCGAAAACGATTGATAAACGCTTCGAGTTGCTCGATCTTTTCCCGCTGATTGCGGTAGGCAGATTCAAGCTGCGTCTTGCGCTCCTCACGCTGCGCCAAATACTTCTCGTAATTCCCGGAATAGAACCGCACGCGCTTGTTCCAGATTTCGATCGTCTTTTTCACAGTCACATCGAGGAAGTAGCGGTCGTGGGAAATCAGGACAAACGCATGCGGATAATTCGCGAGATACTCCTCCAACCAGTTGCGGGTTTCCAGATCGAGATGATTGGTAGGCTCATCGAGAAGTAGAAGATTCGGCCTTTGTAGCAGAAGCTTGGCGAGAGCGATGCGCATCTGCCATCCACCTGAGAACTCTTCGGTCGCGCGCTGCCAATCTTCTTTGCGGAATCCGAGACCTGAGAGGACAGTTCCAACCTGGGCTTCCAGCGCATAGCCATCGCGTGCTCGAAACTGCGCTTCGAGTGAGTGAAACCGGTCGGCAACTTGCGCATAGTCAGAACTCTCGTGATCCAACTCCGACATGCGCGCCGTGAGCTGCTCCAACTCCTGCTCCATGCTCT
>DATEKE010000065.1:0-8191 GCA_035277605.1 Terriglobales bacterium
CAGCTGGCCACTGCCGTCATGAATGATGCCAATCGTCGAAGTAAACCCAAGCTCTAGAGCGCGCGTTCCGACTTTTACTGCATCATGCGGATTGTGAATGCCACCGCCGACCACCGAGTTGATGTTGACATGGAAGAGCGCATGCTCCGACAGCAACTGCAGCTTCTTATCGAGAACTTTGAGGCTCTTCTTGGAGATATCGTCGGGCATCACATTGTCGATCGAGATCTGCAGGTGATCGAGTCCAGCCTTGTTCAGTCGATGGATGCGCTCGGCCGTGAGCAGATATCCATTCGTGATCATGCCGGCGATGATGCCGTGCTTGCGAATGCGCGCGATGATCAGGTCCAAATCGGGATGAAGCAGCGGCTCACCGCCGCTGATGGTGA
Source organism: Terriglobales bacterium (assembly GCA_035277605.1). Classification (GTDB taxonomy): domain Bacteria; phylum Acidobacteriota; class Terriglobia; order Terriglobales; family Acidobacteriaceae; genus Gp1-AA112. The sequence goes on from DATEKE010000065.1 coordinate 390, forward strand.
CGATTGTCGTCCCGAGCTCGCCCAGGCGGTCGATGCGCTGGTACATGGTGTCGATCGGCACCGGTTTGGAGAAGTCGTCGTACTCATTGCAGTAAGCGCAGGAGAGATTGCATCTCCGCATGGGGACAATGTGCGCCATCACGGGATGATCAGTTGAGGCGAGTGCCTTGCCGATCATCCAAAGCTCGCGAACGCGCCGCTTAGCAGCCGCAGCATCGCGCTGAAGTCCGGACACCGGCTGTGGGGGAGTGGGTCTCTCTTGCATCTTATTGGTTCAAGTTCTATTTAAACATACAGTTACAGAGAGTCCCGTCGAGCGGTAATTTTTTGGAGGTGAACGGTAAGGAACCTGCACCGATTTGAGGTGGACGCCTTAGACTTTGCGCCTCTCTATTACCAGCAACTCACGCCGAGGCCGACGCAATTTGCTTCCTCGAGCGAACCCACAACCAATAAACAGGAATTCCGCTCAAGGTCAGGAGCAAACCAGTTATCGATGGTATCGGCCTGGTCACAAGCATATTCACCAGGAACCAGACCGTGATCACGATGAAGAGTGCCGGCGTCACCGGATATCCCCACATCCTATACGGACGTTCGAGTTCAGGTTGGGTGCGGCGCAAAATGATCACGCCCGCAACCATCAGCCCGTAGAACAGCCACATTGCAATCATCGCGTAATCAAGCAGGCTCTCGTACGAACCGGTGAGCAGAAGCACAAGAGCCCAGAGTCCTTGAGCGACGATGGCAAACGCCGGTGTCTGGTAACGAGGATGTACGTCAGCAAACCTGCGGAAGAAGAGTCCGTCGCGAGCCTGGGCAAAGTAGACTCGCGGACTCGTCATAAAACAGCCGTTTAACGCGGCAATAATCGACAGCAAAACGATAACCGATACAAAACGTCCGCCCATCGAGCCGAGTACACGCTCGGCTACCGACGCACCGACATAGTCGCTCTTCGCGATCTCTGTCACCGGCAGCACGCGCAAATACGCGATGTTCGCGAGAAGATAGAGCGCGATACAGGCAAGCGTACCCAGGCTGAGCGCAAGCAGGATGTTCCGTCGGGGATTGCGAATTTCTCCGGCAACAAAACTCACCTGTACCCACCCATCGAAAGCCAGAAGGCACGCGATCAGCGCCGTGCCGAAGCCACCGATGGAGAATCCTGAAGCAATTGGAGCAGAAGGTGCTTTCGTTCCATGCCACAGGAAAGCAGCGGCGATGAGGATCGCCAGACCCGCAACCTTCGCGAACGTAAACACATTCTGGACTGCGGCGCCCACAGTCACGCCGCGATAATTGATCGCGGTGAAGATCGCAATCACGGCGATACCAAACAGCTTCGCGATCAGCGGCGAGAGCGGATGGAAGTACGAGATGTACAGCATCATGGTGACCGCGAGCCAGGCTACCTGTGCGCTGCGAGCAACGACGAACATCGACCAGCCGCAAAGAAAGCCAATCATCGGACCGTACGCTTCGCGCAGAAAGACATATTGTCCGCCGGTCGAAGGCAGAGCCGTTCCCAATTCGGCGCAGGCCAGCGCTCCGAAAAAAGAGATGATCCCCCCGAAGATCCAGACCGAAAGAATTGCAGGAATAGACTTCAATTCGCGGGCAACAAGATTCGGGACCAGGAAGATGCCTGCTCCGATCACCACTCCGACGACAATTGAGAGTGAATCAACCAGGCCCAGTCTACGTGGAAGATCGGCCGGCGAAGAGACGGAAGCAGTCATGGTGAGTGCTGGCACTATACACCGCGTAAAGCAGAATGCATCCAACTCAAAGTGTTAAGGGACCCGCATACAAATTTTCCGGCAGAGAGCCACAAGCTCAATTAGAGTGTTTCTCACACAAATGACAAAATCCGCCATGGTCGATGTCGTAGGTGTGGGACTCAACGCAACAGACATGTTGATTCCACTGCCCGAATATCCTTCTCCGGGCTCGAAAATCGAATTCAGAAAGGCAAGCTTCCTGCCTGGAGGACAAGTCGCGAGTGCGATGATGGCCTGCCAAACCTGGGGCTTGCGCACGCGATACGTCGGAAAATTGGGAGAGGACGATGCTGCACGACTGCATCGCTCCGAGTTCGCACGCGCCGGAGTTGACGCGCAAGTCATCGCCGTGCCCGGATGTCCGAGTCAGCAGGCAGTCATTCTGGTCGATCGCCACGGCGAGCGCACTGTACTCTGGCGACGCGATCCGCAGCTTAGCCTTGGTCCTGACGAACTCGATCGCGAATGGATCGTAAATGCTCGCGCACTTCACGTGGATGGCTACGACACGGCAGCAGCCACGCTCGCAGCAAGGTGGGCACGCACGACTGGCATTCCGGTCATCGCCGATCTCGACGATGTTTATCCGGGAGTCGAAGGCCTGCTGGAGAATATTGACTATGCCATCGTCAGTAGAAATGTGCCTGCGCGTCTGGTCGACGAGGACGACCTCGAAAAAGCTTTGCCTCTGATCCAGCGTCGCTTCGGCTGCATCCTCACTGCCGCGACTCTGGGCGAAGACGGAGTACTCGCCTGGGACGGCAAGCATCTTCACTACGCACCTGCATTTCAAGTGGACGCAGTTGATACCACCGGCGCCGGCGACACATTCCATGCGGGCTTCATTTACGGTCTGCTGCAGGGCTGGAAGCTCCCACGCATACTTGATTTTGCTTGCGCCGCTGCAGCGCTGAATTGCACGGGTGTCGGCGCGCGAGGCGGAATCAAGCCGGTGAAGGAGATCGAGAAATTGATGGCCACGGGCATTCGCTACTCTCCTCTTCTTGATGTAGCAAATCTGGGATAAGCGACCTTCTCTTCACTTTGGTCCACCAAAGTCTGTGGACTGAAACGGATGACGATTGGTTTTGCGGCCCGTCTAATGAGTATCCGAAGGGAACCCTAGGGTGCGGCCGACAGTGTGGAGGCGTTGACGATGCGCGACAACGTCTTTGCATTCGTCGGTCGCTTTTTTATCCTCGCTGTAACTTACTTACCCTTGGCGCATCCGATGACCAGGAATTTTTCTCCGTTGTCGGCTGTCTATAATTTGTGACCATCTTTCCAAGATGAATCGATAGGAAGCCTCACATGATCGTGCGCGAATTACGGGAACGGCCCATCTCATGGAGAGAGCGTCGCAAACAAGTTCCGCGTTGGACTCTCCCGTTTTTCGCGGTGGAGTGGGTGTGGGACTGGCTGGCGTTCCTCCTCAGCCGCTGGACGTTCGTGGTGGTTCTCGAGTATCTCGGAAGCCTCTCGATTCTCGTTGCCGTCTTCTTCTACTTTCATGATGCCGGCAATCGCACGAAGCAGCGGCATTATCAAGCATGGCAGGTAATCAACACCGCGCAAGGCAAAGGCGGAAGCGGAGGCCGTCTCGACGCACTGCAAGAGCTGAACGAAGATGGAATAGCTCTCGTTGGAGTGGATGTTTCAGGAGCTTTTCTGCAGGGACTGCGTCTCCGCAAAGCTCATCTTGTGCGCTCGAACTTCGATGGGGCCGACGTTCGAAATAGCGACTTCTCCGATGCCGATTTCGAAGACTCTGAACTCCGTTCCGCTAACTTCCGACAAAGCAATTTCACGAATGCCTCACTCGCCGGAGCACACCTCGATGATGCCGACCTTCAAGGCGCAAATCTAAGCGATTGCGATTTGTCTGGAACTACGCTCGACGGCGCCGATCTCCGCTTCGTCACCATTACTAACCTGGGATGGCAACACATCCTCAGCATCAAGCGTGCAAATCTGTTCGGAGTCAGGAACGCGCCGGCAGGATTCCTGGAATGGGCGACCCAACACGGAGCTGTTCAGATCGAGAAAGATGAGGACTGGGAGAACACCCGCCCTTCACAATGACGAGGAATCGTCGAGAAATCTGATCTATCGCACCGGTGTCGCCTCCAACGTTAGGACCTCGAATGGCCGGAGCTCAATCTTCTCTTCCCGACCTGCGACAAACTGTTTAGGAGCATCGCCCGAGCCCCACACATTGATCACGCGATACTCATGAGCTGCCCCCGAAGGCAGCTCGAACGTCCGATTCACATCCAGCAGAAACTCTTGCGCGTGATCGCTCGGATTGCGCAGCGTAACAATTCCCTTCGCCGGCGACCATGCCGCCCATCCATAGACTTCGAGTTTGCGCGGATCCCCGCCAATCCAGTGCGTGTCGCGGAGGATGTCAGCATGGTTTCGCGACCATTTGGCGGCAGCGGCGAGCGCATCCCAATTTTGGGAACTTAGCAGCGATGGAGTGATATACATCTCCTGAAGCTGGGTTCCGGTACCGAAGTAGGAATGCACTTCATCGGAAAAATCATTGCCCGGATCGGAACTGAGGTCTTTTGCGTGCTGCGCATAAATGAGTCCGTGCAGCATCAGAGAGCTTAATGGAAACAGTGGCCCAGCCAGGACCACGTGCTCGTAGGTAGCGCCGTCGCGATAAGTAATCCAGCGCTGACGTGCAGTTCCGACGCCCGCAAAATCGTGATCTTCCCCGCCACGCCAGATCGAGTCGGCATAGCGCAGCCAGAATGGCGATGGGTAGGTTCCAGTTGTCAAATTCACATACAAATCATGCTTATGCGAGCGCAGCTCAGAGATCAGCGAGATGGCCGCGTCAAAATCACTGTCGAAGCTGCTGCCGGGGATCACACGATTGGCATTTCCAGTGCCGTCAAATTTGAACTGATTCACGCCATAATGTTCGATGAGATCGAGACAGACTTCACGAAAGTACTCGAAATAGTGCGATCCGGAGAGCGCGAGTCCACCTTCATAGGTTTCATATCCGGAATTGTGCGCCGAGTCGAGGCGCTGCTGCTTTGGCTGTCCGTAGCCTCCCCACGGGGAAAGCCACATTCCCGGAGCGGCGCTGTATTCCCCCGCAGTTGCCGTTATGCGCTGCAGCGCATCGGGAAATCCTGGATTGAAATGCCATAAGTGTGTGGGATCGTCCCAACCGTCATCGAGAAGAAAGGAATCGAGCTTCACGCCACGCTTCTTCGTCAACTCGCTGCCGAACGTGTTGATTCGATCCAGAACGCCGGCTTCGTCGTATCGCCCGAAGTATCCGAGATCGTACCAGGTGTTGTAATGCAAAAACGTGCGGTATGGATGCGCCCGCTCGCGTTCGACATAATTCAGAAAGTCACGGCGAAGCTGTCCTGGGCGCGTGACGCCGATGACAGCAGAGTACGTTGCAGACTGACCTGCTCGTATCGGCAGCTCGCGCTTCAAAGTGCATGACAGAGCACCCAGAGCTTGCTCGCAAGTAGACAGGGGATGCTCAAAAGCCAAGAAATCATTCCCCTCAACTGCAGGAGAGCCTTTCACGGTACCAACCACATGAGCATCACTCAAAGGCGATCCGACCAGACGAACTTCCGTCAGGAGCACATCTTCGCCATTGGCATGAACAGTGACTTGCTCTCGCAAGTAGTTTGAGGCGTCACGGAGAACCGCACGCCATGAGACGTGTACGTGTGCGTCGGCATCTTCCAATTCAACGGTAATCTCGCGTCCGCCGAAACGCTCTCCCAGGTTTGAGGAAGCGGGGCTTGCCTCAAGCGAATGAATTTGCGGAACGTTCACAAGTCTCATTTGTGAAGAGCGAATCCGGTCGCCATTGTGCAAGCTCAGCACGAAGACGTCCTTGTCAAGAACCATCCGGTGGCGCGCAATGCGGTCCTCGACGGATTGAAGCCGCAATCCATCTCCGCTGGTAATCCACTTGGCGGCGATCACATCATTGTGAAGCTCGATTTTCCATGTGAACCCCGCAGTCGTCGGCACGGTTTTCGAAGACTTACTCTTAACGGATGCAGCTATCGAGCCATTCGCAGAGCCCGGATTTATCAAGAGGCTACTGGTGGAACGGGCTAAACACGTTCCCGCCGCCATGATGAGAACAGAATGGAGAAGTAGAGTTCTTAGCAATAGATCTCCCGGTTGTTCGGTTCACCGGATTGTATTACGCTCGGGCGGCAGCTCTTAACAGTCACACTTCCTCATGGCCTTCACTCCACTCGACTGGACGATCGTCGCCGTCTATCTCCTGCTTTCGGTCTCCATCGGACTCATCGGCAAACGGCTCATCGGCAGCAGCGTTTCGCATTATCTCGTCGCAGGACGTGAGCTCGGAGTTTTTGTCGGCATCGCGACTCTAGCGGCCACCGAGATCGGCACGATCACATACATGTACAACGCCGAACTCGGCTACCGATACGGTTTCGCGGCATTCGCCGCCGCGCTGATCTCCGGCGTGGTGATGATTATCGTCGGCCGCACCGGGTTCGTGATCAGCCGCTTTCGCGAGATGCGTCTGATGACCGTTCCCGAGTTTTTCGAGCGCAAGTACAGTCGGGGATTGCGTGTGTTGACCGGCGTACTGGTTGCGCTCGGCGGCATTCTCAATATGGGAGTCTTCCTGAAGATCGAGGGCGAATTCCTCACCATTGTCAGCGGCATCGGGGCGCGGTATCTCGTGGGAGCAATGACCGTCATTCTCCTGCTTGAGCTGCTCTACACCGTGGTCGGCGGCATGGTCGCGGTCGTGATCACCGATTTTCTGCAATATGTTCTGCTCTCGGTCGCGACGATTTTGGTCACCGGCTACTCGATTCACCATGCCGGATGGAATCACATTGTCGATAAAGTCACGCATACGATGGGAGCCGCCGGATTCAACCCGCTGTTGGCGTCTAAGTTTGGCCTCACATTCCTGATTTGGCAAACGCTGCTGTGGTTCTCCATCCACACCTGTTGGCAGACAACAGCGATGCGCATGTTCTCCACGCGCAGTCCTGAAATTTCAAAGCGGGTGATGACCTGGACCGGCTTCATCTTTCTCGGACGCGGGATGCTGCCGATGCTGTGGGGAATCGCCGCTTTGACATTGTTCGGTACAGGAGCTTTGAATGCGGGAGTGCCGGCGCCGGTGATCGGCAACCACACACTCGCGCCGATCGATGCAATGCCGGCGATGCTGGCACAGATTCTCAAACCGGGAATCAAAGGAATCGTCGTCGCAGGGATGTTGGCGGCAACAATGTCCGTCAACAGCTCATACCTGCTCGGCTGGAGCGCGGTCATCTCGCAAGACGTGATTCTCCCAACGCGACAGATCCTCAGACGCGCCCCGCTCAGCTCGGGCTCGCAGATTCTCGTGAATCGGATCGCAAACCTGTTCGTCAGTCTCTTTCTAATGTTTTGGGGGCTCTACTACACGCCTCCCGGTGCCGTTTATCTGTACCTGAACATCACCGGAACAATTTTCCTTGCCGGCGCCTTCGTTTGTGTCATCGGGGGACTCTATTGGAGACGAGCCAGCATTGCAGGCGGATATCTGGCAATGCTGATGGGCGCATTGGGAGCGATCGTTCCCTTCTTCTTCCTGCATTGGAACGAAAACGTTACCGGCTTTATGGCCTTCGGCCTGGCGGCGGCCGGATTACTGATCGGCTCTCTCGTGAAGGCTCGGCCGACTGGAGATGTGCGTTTCGCAAGCGCCGTTACGGAGAAGCAATGACAGGCTGGGAGATCTTCTGGACGGTGTGGCTGGTGATTTCAGGCGCATCCTTCGCGCTGATCACCGCAGTAGTCACAGCGCTCGGTCTTCGCGATCTGAAAGCAATGTTCCGGTCACTCGAACGACAACCGGAGGACGAGTAGCTTGTCTATTCCGATTCGGGAAACATCCAAGGCAGTGATCCTCGCGCGCGGAGTTGGTAAACGCATGCGCGCCGCTCTACCGGGAAGTATGTTGACACGCGAACAGGAGAACATCGCCGC
>DATEKE010000066.1:0-13891 GCA_035277605.1 Terriglobales bacterium
TCCCGATCGCAATTTGTTCCAATTTCGTTCTGAGAGTCTGTAAGCACTTCCGAACGCCTCGCGGATGTAAGCGACGTAGCTGGGATTGGAGGTTTCCGCGCGTTCCGAATGGGGAAGAATGGACCAGTCCACTACCGGACAATTTGCAATGACTTTTTTCACCCGCGGATCGAGCGAGCACAGAATCGCAGCCGCTCCTCCAAAGCTGCCGCCGATAACGAATATCTCGCTTGCGTTCACGCGAAATCGCTTGCCGAATGTGACTTCGCGGATGGATCTCTTCAGAGCTTTGATTACGTCCAGAATGTCTTCATGCGGAGAGCGTGCCAAAAATTGTCCTCCGCTCTCCCAAGCTCCGCGATAACGCGGATAGAACACCCAGAAGTCTTTGTCCGCAAGAAATCTCGCCAAGCCCTGCTTGCGGGGAATCGATGGCATGCCATCGCACAAGACAATCACCTTCTCTGTGCGCGATCGGCGTGCAGGTGGGAGAAACTCTACAACGATGTCTTTGCTGATTCTCGCTCTAAACATGAGCTTGCTTGCGCGCGTTTATCCATTCCAGGAACATGCGAAAAGCCGCTCCGCGATGACTCACCTTTAGCTTCTCCTCTCGCGAGAGCTCCGCGAACGATTTGCTGAGCTGCGGAAAGTAGAACAGGGGATCGTATCCGAAGCCGTTTTTGCCTCGCGCCCCGCGCAGCAGCATACCTCGGGCTCGGGCGGTGAAGGTGTGAAGAGTAGTTCCATTCTGGGCCGCTGCGATGGCGCACACGAACGCGCATTGGCGTTGCCGATCGGGAATTCGTTCCGCGTTTCTCAACAGCAACGCGTTGTTGGCAGCATCTGGATCATGCGTAGAGATTCCCGCATCTTCGGCGTACCGCGCTGAGCGCACGCCCGGTTCGCCTCCGAGCGCATCGACAACTAATCCGGAGTCGTCCGCGATCAGAATGTCACCCGGCGTATGGCGGCTGTAGTATTCGGCCTTGAGGCGGGCATTTTCTTCAAACGTGCTTCCAGTTTCTTCCGGAGGTTGGATTTGCTTAATGCCGGGCAGCGGCGCGACTTCGGTTTCGAATACCAGGGCGGCAGCAGCGAAGTCAGCCATTTTGCCGGAATTCGAGCTGGCGACGAGCACGCGAATCATCGCTGCTCATCATAAATGCTGCTTCAGGCTGCGCGTTCTTTCCTGCTCTCACCGGCATCTTTCATGGACTGCTCCAGCAGCTTCATGGCCCGTTTTGGGCCATAGACTCCCAGCGGCCTGAACTTCTTTCGTCGAACCTGGTTGTAGCTCACGAAAAAATGTTGAATTTCTTCGATCAAATGCGGATTCACATCGCGCAACGAGCGTAAGTCTGAGTAGTCGTTCGAATGTGCAGCAACCGCGATCAGCCGATCGTTGCGCGTGGTTTTGCCCTCTTCCGTCTGCTCAGCTTCAATTACGCCGACGAGCCGCGCGTCGATCAAACAGCCGGGGAATGCAGGTTCGTCCATCAGCAGCAGAACGTCAACCGGATCGCCGTCCGTCGCTTTTGTCGACGGAATGAAACCGAAATCATAAGGAAAGCTGCTGCCGACCGGCAGAACGCCACTCAGCCTGAAGACGTTGTGCTCTTCGTCGTACTTGAACTTGTTGCGATGACCCTTCGGGGTTTCGATCACCACTATGACTTCGCCGTTTGAGTTGCGCGCGGGCAGACTGGAAATGTTCGAGTTCTTCACATGAGGATAGAAGATTGTCTCTCCCCCGGGGTTGGATTGAACGCGAGCTGCGGCTCACTTCTGGCGCGCTTCCGCTTCGGCGAGCCATCCACGCCGCAGCTTCTCGGCGGGAATGCTGGAGAGATATGGCTTGATGTCGAGAATCGGCGTGCCGTCAAGCATATCGACACCGCGAACATGAAGTTCGAGACCATCGCGCCGCAGCAGCTCGACTACAGTCAACGCAATCGGATTCGGACGCCGCGGCGACCGCGTTGCGAACACGCCATGCGGACGATTATCTGACGGCGGACTGCCGAGCAGCTCAAATCCGCCGCTCCGATCAAATTCCCACAGAACGTACAAGTGCGAGAAACCTTCGATGTCGGTGAGCCCAACTCCAAATTCCGGCAGGATGCTGAGCACGCCGTCTACATCGTGCTTGGCGCCCAGTCCTTTGGGAACTTCAGCGGTTGCCGTATACCGGCTGCGTACAAATCCAATTGGACGTGAGGTGAACATCGAAACTCCGCTTGAAAGTGAAACTCAGCTTTCGCTGCTAACAGCGTAATTAACAGCGTAAGTTTGTCGAGTCCGATGTTTTCTGCCCTAAAATCGCGGGTTTGCGAGAATCTTTTCGAAAATAACAGCGAAGCAAAACATCGGTAACAGCGAAAATCAGCGTAAACTTCAGCAATCTAACGTGGAGCTGACCTGCTCGAAGCGCAGCTTTTATTTGGATGCTTTAGCTCGACGGAAGAATCATCTTATTCCGCTTTCCGATTCGTGATGGCAGTGGACTTTATGCCTGCGAACGGAACGCGGGCAGCGCGACGGAAAGTTCGAAGGACAGCAAGTCAATGAACGCAATTGCCCAGGATCTTCGTTTCGCTTTTCGCCAGTCTCGAAAAGCCCCCGGATTCACTCTGACGGTAATCGCTACGCTCGCTCTTGGCATCGGCGCGACCACCGCAATCTTCTCTCTGGTCGAAGGCATTCTGCTTCGTCCACTTGGCTATCGACACTCAGAACGCCTTGTCCTGGTCACTTCTGGGGCGACGCCCGTTCGCTTTGACGAACTGACGAAGTCGGCCCGTTCTTACACTGAAATTGGAGATTATTACAGCGCGTCCGCCGATGTGTCTCTGAATGGCGCGTTTACCCCGGAGGTGATCCAGCAAGCTCGAGTATCGGACAATTTCCTGTCGATACTCGGTATGGAGCCGCTCATCGGACGCAGCTTTACCGCGGAAGAAGACTCTCCCGGCGGTCCGCCAGTTGTGATCATCAGCTCGAATCTGTGGCAGCGGCGGTTCGGAGGCGATCCGCAAATTGTCGGTCGCACGATCGACATTGCTGGATTCCCGCACACTGTCGTCGGCATCATGCCGGCCAATTTCAATTTCCCCTTCGCAAATATCGACGTGTGGTTCCCGCAGCCGGCAAAAGACGTCAACCAGTTCAGCCCTTTACTCGTGGTTTTCGGACGGCTTGCGCCCGGCGCCACTCTCACGAAAGCCACCGCTGAACTCGAAGTCATTAATCACCAATATGACGCGGCGCATCCGGGCATGCTCGACACCAGGCCGGGCACGGTCGCGCGCGTAGAGCCGCTGAAAGAATCGCTAGTCTCCAATATTCGAAGCATTCTCTGGATGCTGTTTGGCGCGGTCAGTTTCGTGTTGCTGATCGCGTGTGCAAACGTTGCCGGATTGCTGCTCGCCCGTGCCACCTCTCGATCCCGTGAATTCGCCGTACGCGCCGCCCTCGGCGCCTCTCGTGCGCGGGTGATCGCGCAGGTTCTCGTCGAGAGCACGATTTTGTCGGTTCTGGCCGCATTCCTCGGCATGGCACTCGCGCGCTGGATCATACGCGCGGTGACGCTCAGCAGCTCAAATGCGCTTGAATTGCCGCGGCTGAACGAAATTCATCTCGATCCAGTGGTTCTGGCCTTCGCGCTCCTGCTCTCCATCGCGACTGGCCTTGTCTTCGGACTGCTTCCGTCGCGGACCGCTTCTCGACCCGATCTAACTGCTGTCTTGAAATCACGCGGCGAATCGACTCTAAGCTCGCGCAAGTGGCGTTCATTGAATGCGCGTAACGCTTTGGTCGCAGGACAGGTCGCGCTCTCAATCGTGCTGCTCAGCGGGACCGCGTTACTGATTCGCAGCCTGGTGCGACTGAGCCGCGTTGACCCGGGCTTCGACTTTGCAAACCTACTCACGTTTCGCGTCTCACTCTCGCCCACGCGTTACAGCAAACCGGAATTGCAGACCGCCTTCTACGATGAGGTGCTCCGCCGCATCGATTCCGTACCTGGCGTGCGAAGTTCCGCGATTTCTCTCACGCTGCCAATGATGGGATTTCCCATGATGCCGGTGCAGCCCGCCGACGCAGCACCGCGCAAACTCAATGAGCGACCTCTCGGAATTATCCAGTTCATTACGCCCGACTATTTCCGAACGCTGGGTATTCCACTGATCCGCGGACGCCTTTTCACCGCGCGCGACAAGACCGGTGAACCGGAAGTGACGATCATCAGCGAAGCTCTTGCACGTAAGCTTTGGCCGGAGTACCCGCAGTTCAATCCGATCGGACAACGTCTCTTGATGGGCGCTCACACACCACACTATGAGATCGTCGGAGTCGTCGCCGACATCCATCAAAGTCTCGAGGATGAGTCCCGGCCGAGCATGTACTGGCCCGCGTATCAGACCGTGGCGCCAACCATGATGTTCGCTGTCCGAACGACGGGCGATCCGCTCAGCTACGCCGAGCAAATGCGCCGCGCAGTGCTCAGCGTCGATTCGGCGCAGCCGATCTCATCGGTCCATACAATGCGGGAACTCGCCGAAGAGGAAGAAGGACAACGCCGGCTGGTGCTGCTCGTGCTGGGTGCATTTGCAGGTGCGGCAGTATTGCTTACGTTGATCGGAATCTACGGCACGATCTCATATTGGGTCGTGCAGCGTACTGGCGAATTAGGCATTCGCCGCGCGCTAGGTGCGCAGACAGGAAACATTCTCTGGCTCGTGATCGGCCGCGGGCTCGGAGTAACTGCTGCGGGAATCGTGATCGGCACGGCCGGCGCGGTCGCACTCACGCGCTTAATACATTCGCTGCTCTTCAAGGTGAGCCCAACCGATCCCGCAACGCTCGGCGCCGTTGCCTTGATCACATTCGCGCTCGGTCTCGTCGCCAGCTACTTGCCTGCGAGACGAGCAGTGCGCGTGGATCCGATGGAAGCATTGCGCGCCGAATAACGCTGGCAAGCGTTAGTTTACTTACAAATCTCTTGCAGGCGTTTGTACGGTTTTTCCATTGCAGGTGGAAATTTGATCTGCTTCGCTTGCATCCACAGCTTCAGCAGTGTTCCACCGTATTTCGAGCCAATGTCCGGGTCAGTTTCATATGCCGGATCGCTCTCTGCTTCCTCCAAAGTCACTGGCTTGAATCCTTTCTTCTCCAGCATGTCGAGTGCATCCGGCAGAATGGTGCTGCTGAACGCGCCGAGATGAAGCAGCAAAACGTGATTGATATCGTGCCCATATACCAATTGCGCCAGTTGACGATCAAGCTCGAGGTATGAAGATTCAATCTGCAGGTAGCTCGAACGCAACCACGCGATCGACTGCGCTTCGTTCTTCGCAACGCAGTGCGCGTAGGCGCTGTTCCATAGATAGTCTTCCCAATCGAGCGTTACCTGTGCCACTCGGTATCCGTGCGCCTGAAGATATGCGCGAACGGCTCGCCGTTTCTCGACCGTGTCTCCTTCGCGCAGGAATGGATAGCGTAGCCAGTGCCAGTTCGCGCCAGGTCCTCCGAGCAGTTCCAGAACCGGCTCGTTCTGCGCAATTTCCTGCTCGAAGTTTTCAGCGGCATTCGCATTTAGATCCAGATGGCGATATGTGTGATTTCCGAACGGCTCCGACGCCGCCCAGAGCTTCAATGCATTTGCCGCATCTTCATTGCCTTCCAGCTTCTTACCATTAATGAATCCATATGCCGGAGGAAGCTGCCGAGCCTTGAGAATTGCAATTGTGTCGCGCGCAATTTGAACTCGTGTGACTCCAGGAGGCAGGTCGCCGTTCAGCGGCAGGTCATCGAATGTGATCGCAACTTTCTGAGCGAAACACGGCACCACAGAAAAAAAGCACAAGAGCGCCAGAAACCTCAGTTGGGAAGTCATTAGATATCATCTTAAACACTGTCATCCTGAGCCCCTGCTTTTGGCGAAGGACCTCCGGAGATGCTCGCGTCTGGAATGTGCTTGCCGGGTCCTTCGATTTCATGGCTGTACCCTGCTCGCGTAGGAGCCGTACCTGCGGCAATTAAGCCCGACTGATCGCCGGAGATCCTTCGCCCAAAATAGGAGCTCAGGATGACAGATCCTGAGATGGTGTTGCTCTTGCCTTGCTTCTGTATTACAGAAACGTCCAAAGGGCGAATGTAGTGCGTTTCATTGCTGTTGACATTCGACAACAACAAGAGTAACTTGTTGTCGGTATTCGACAGCAATGACTCCGGACAAATCCCGACTCGATCTTCTGCAAGGCACTCTGGATCTTCTGATCCTGCGCGCGCTCCGAGCTGAAGCCATGCACGGATGGGCGATCTCCGAGCGCATTCAGCAAATTTCGCAGGATGTTCTTCAGGTAAATCAAGGCTCGCTCTATCCCGCACTGCATCGGCTCGAACACCGCGGCTGGATCAAAGCCGAGTGGGGCATTTCCGAATTGGGACGACGCGCCCGTTTTTATTCGCTCACCGCAGCAGGACGCAACCAACTCGAAGTCGAATCGGACAACTGGAATCGAATTACCGACGCAATCGCGAGGGTGTTAAGGATGGCGTGATATGCATTGGCGTGACGCTTTGCTTCGATTACGCGCGCTCCTCTTCCGTCGTGAAATGGATGAAGAACTGAGCGAAGAACTGCAATTCCATTTGCAGATGCAGGCGGCAAGGAATCTAGCTCGCAATGTCGATCCTGCCGAAGCGAGGCGTCAGGCGCGACTGCAGTTTGGCAGCATTGAGCGCGCAGCGGAAGAATGTCGCGAGGCACGCGGCTTAAGCGTTCTTGAAAATCTCTTTCAGGACTTACGCTACGCGTTCCGCATTTTGAAGAAGAGCCCGGTCTTCACTGCGGTTGCGGTGCTGACGCTGGGCTTCGGCATTGGACTGAACACTACGTTGTTCAGTGTCGTCGATGCCGTTGCTATGAAACCAATTCCGGTTCGGGACTCAGGCCGAATTGTGCGGCTGGAGCGCTGGTTTGCTAGCGATGCTCATGGCGACATCCAGTACGTGTTCTCGCACGCAGAGTATCGGTTCTTCTCCGAGCACAACAAAGTATTTTCGACTTTGATCGAAGCCAGCTTTCCCCGGCAGATCGCGGTGTCACTGCCGCTGGACGCTGCTGCTGCTCGCGTGAGCAAGGAATTGTTGGGACCGCCGGAGCAGGCGGTTGCCCAGATGGTCTCGGCCAATTACTTTTCCGATTTGGGTGTGATGCCCATTATGGGCCGCATCTTTCGCCAGGACGAAGGCAAAATTCCCGGAGCCGATCCCCTGGTGGTCCTAAGCTATCCGTACTGGCAAAGGCGCTTCGACGGTGATCCGTCGATCGTCGGGAAAGTTGTCAAGATCAATGACACAGCATTCACGGTAATTGGGGTGACTTCCCGCCGCTTTGTCGGCACAGGCAATCCGCCGGTGCTGGTCGACGTGTGGACGCCCGTCTCTATGCAGGCGCAGATTGTCCCTGGCCAGGACTGGCTGAATCAGCCGCTCGATTACAGATTCCAGGTGCTGGCCTATCTGTCGCCGGGCGCATCCATGAAAGAAGCTCAAACCGACATTTCCGTTTTGGAACAGCGTTTTGCCCACGATCATCCCGTTTCAGACGAAACGGCTCTGCCTGCCCGAGACGGCTTAGTGCGGAATACCACCGCCGTAACTGTCCAAAGTGCCACGTTTTTCGGGAATACCGAGGACATTCGCTTCAAAGCGATCGTCGTGCTGCTCATGACCATCGTCGGACTCGTGCTGGTGGTCGCGTGCGCGAACCTGGCGAACATGCTTCTGGCCAAAGCCAGTGGACGGCAAAACGAAATTGGCGTGCGCCTCGCGCTAGGCGCAAGCCGGGAGCGCCTGGTGAGACAACTGCTGACCGAGAGCGTGTTGCTCGCCATCATCGGCGGTGCTGTTGCTATTCTTTTTTCACTCTGGGGATCGCGACTTCTGTGGCTCGCAGCCGAGCAGTTTGCCGGCATGCACTCGGCATTTGTGAAGCAGATCTCGCCTGACGCCCGAGTCTTGGCTTACACCCTGCTGGTTTCGCTCGGTACTGGTGTGCTCTTCGGACTTTCACCGGCGCTGCGCAGCTCTCGTCTGGATCTGACGAATTCATTGAAAGATTCCGGAACTCCCTTTGGCCAGCGGCTTGATCGCTCGCATCTGCGCGGACTGCTGGTTGGCGGCCAAATTGCCATCTCAACTCTGTTCCTGATCGTTGCCGGTCTTCTGACGCATGGCCTGATTCGGTCGACAACCATCGATCCCGGCTTTGAAGTGCGCAGGCTCTATCCAATGGCGCTGCCGTATAGCAATGATGCAGCGAGAAACAGGTCGCTACGAGAGCAGGCGCTGGATCGCATTGCCCTGATGCCTGAAGTGGAAAACATCACCTACACCGATTTCGTTCCGCTTCGCAGCACGTGGACTACTCAGGTGAGCATTCTGAGCGATCAGCATGGCGCTGCAGCCAGTGCGTCGTCGAATACGTTAGACACGTGCGCGAGACATGTCTCATTCTCATACTTCGACACGCTGGGCATTCCGCTTCTTCGCGGACGCAACTTCACGCGTGATGATTCCCGAAGTGGCACTGCGGTTGCTGTCGTGAGCGCGGCATTGGCCCGCCAAGCCTGGGGTAGCGATGATCCGCTCGGAAGGAAGATCAAACTGCAAACGGGTCGTCATGAATGGTCGACCTTCGAGGTGGTTGGCATCGTGGGAGACGTTCGCAGCGCCAACATTTCCCGACTCGACCCGGCGTTCGTATACCTGCCTACAAGCACCGCGCACCTGAACGATTATTTCGGCCTGGTGCGCATTTCCGGTGACGCGCGCAAAGCAATCGCGGCGATTCGGACCACATTGGAACAGACCGACGGCCAGCTTCGTCCAGGATTTTCAATGGTCAGTCTGCAGGACGACGCGGTGCAGTCGCAGATTGTGATGGCTAAGACTTTTACTCTCTCGGCAATGTTCCTGGCGGTTGTCGCGCTTCTGCTGGCTTCGATCGGAGTGTATGGGGTAATGGCGTTCCTTGTGAGCCAACGAGAGCGGGAAGTTGGCATTCATATGGCGCTCGGCGCCACCAGGTCCGACGTGCTGGCGCTGATGCTTCGTCAAGGAATGCGGCCGGTAATTTTCGGCGTAATGTTCGGCGTGCTCGGTGCGTTGGGCGTCTCCGGATTGCTGCGCGCAATCCTGATCTTCCCCGGCAGTGTTGACGTTTTGTACGGCGCGAGCTGGTTTGATCCCGCCAGCTTTATCGGACTTGCAAGCCTGCTCGCGGCAGTCGCTCTGCTCGCCTGTTATCTGCCGGCACGTAGAGCAACATGCGTTGAGCCGATGATTGCCTTAAGACACGAGTAGAGGCTCATGTCCACGGATTTAGACATTGGGCGACTCCTTCGAAATCGGAGTTGTTTCTGGTGATCACTGTCAGGCCGTGCACCTCGGCAGTGGCGGCGAGCAAAGCATCCATCACCTCAAGAGGCCGGCCGATCGCTTCTCTGCGCGCAATCATCCGTCCGCAGGCATGCGCAATTTTGGAGTCGATGTCTAGAATTCGTGCCTCGAATCGGAATGGTAGTTCGTTTTCCAACCAATCCTCGAGCCGCTTGCGCTTCTTGCTTGCCGGTAGCCGGTCGACGCCGTAACGCAGTTCGACCAAAGTGATGACGCTGAGATATACACGATCCTCATCGGTAGCCTCCATCCATGCGATTAGCCCCGGATTTGGTTGCGGCTTCACCCATTCCGAAACGGCATTCGTATCCAGCAGAAAACTCATAGCTCGATTTTGCGAGCCCTGCCGTGCGCGCGTTTGACCTTGAGTTCGGATCCTCGCAGTGGCGATGAGGCAAAGAACTCCGCGAGGTTGCCGCGACGCTTTGTTTTGCGTTCCCACTCGTCGGCTGCGACGATGACGGCTGCCTTTTTGCCATTGCGCGTAATCGTCTGCGGTCCGTTCGCTTGCGCACGGTCGATTACTTCGCTGAATTTGGCCTTTGCCTCGGCCACCGTCCAATCGTGAGCTCCCATCGCGTCACCTCGGTTGCGAGTTTCGCAATTATGGTCTAGATGGTCATTATAGTCAACAGCTCTGTGAGTTTTACCCCTTAAAGGTGATCAGACCATCTCCGATTACTTCAAGTGCAGCACAAAATCCTTGCGCTCGTCGTTATCGACGTGAATAGTGAGTTCCGGCTTAGGTTGGCCTTTGGGAGTTTTTACGTCGGCGGTGATGATGTAGTCGGCTTTGCCCGCAGGGACGCGCTGCGCGAACTCGCCCTGGTGGTCGGAGATCACTTCCCATTTTGGTCTTTTTTGGTCGGCGCGGCGGATTTTAATGTGAACGCCGTACTCGGGGACGTCATTGGGACCATATACTGTGCCGAACAGCAGCGCGTAGGGATCGCGGGCATGCTGCCTGGAGTCGGCTGGCACACATACGGCCAGGTTCGCTATCGCGAGAAAGAGCGCGAGGGCACGGATTAAGGAACGGCGATCAGTAATCACCGTCTTCGTCTTCCTCGTCCTCGTCGTCGTCCTCGTCGTCGTCTTCTTCGTCTGCGACTTTGTTCAGCTCGAGCGGATTGGTGGTGACGACTTCAAAGTCGCTGCCACACTCCGAGCACGAGACCACGTCGCCTTCCTCGACTTCATCTTCTTCGATGTCCAAGTCGGTGTCGCATTCAGGACAGAGAACCATTTCGCTTGCCTCCGGGCTTTCACTCCCAAATTATCCCGCCTTGGTAGGGGCGGGGTGGTGATTATCGCTGTCGTAGTTTTAGAATCTATGGGTTTTCGCAGTCAAGTCAATGCGTCTGTCGCAAGGAGCCTGCCCTCAAGGTGCTTATAACATCTCGTTGTTTCGCGCTCGTTCTCCCTCTGATGTTTTGCTCGATAACCGGCGTTGCTCAGGAAAATCCTCAGCGTACACCGCCTCCGAAGCCGGTAGCTGTTGTTGAAGTAAGCCCACAACCCACGAAGCTTGATGTGCAGATCGTTGCCGCGCTTAAGCAGATTTCTCCCGAGCACATTCGCGCCATCGACGAGAAACTCGTCTCGTTCAAGAATCGCAACACGCTTTCGTCGAATGACCAGGAGATGATTTCTCAGGGACTCGGCGTGACCGCTGCTGCCAAGTGGATCCAGGAGGAATTTGAGAGGTACTCGAAAGACTGTGGTGGATGTCTGGAGGTGAAGACCGACTCGTTCACGCAGCCGGTCGCTACGCGCGTGCCCACGCCGACGCCGCTGACCAATGTTTACGCAATTTTGCGCGGCACAGATCAGGAGAATGCGAAACGGATTTACCTCGTCACCGGACACTACGATTCGCGCAACTCCGACACGTTGAACACTAAGGATCCGGCTCCAGGCGCCAATGACGACGCCAGCGGCACTTCGGTGAGCATCGAATGCGCGCGCGTGCTGAGCAAACATAAATTTCCCGCGACCATCATTTTTCTGACCGTTGCCGGAGAAGAGCAGGGCCTCGACGGCTCCAAGCACTTCGCGCAGATGGCGCGCGAGCAAGGCTGGGAGATTCAGGCGGTGCTGAATAATGACATTGTCGGCGGCAACACCACTCCCGGCGACACGCTCCAGCGCAAGAACACAGTGCGCATCTTCTCCGAGGGTATTCCCGCCGCGCTCAAGCCTGAGGATTTGAACCGCTTTCGCAATCTTGGACTGGAGAACGATTCGCCTTCGCGCGAGCTCGCGCGTTATGTACGAACTACTGCGAAGGAGTATCTGCCGTCTTTCCAGCCGACATTGATCTTTCGGCGCGATCGATTTCTGCGCGGAGGGGATCACACGTCGTTTAACGAGGAAGGATTCGCCGCCGTTCGCGTGACTGAGTACCGCGAGGACTTCCATCATCAGCATCAAAACATTCGCATGGAAGACGGAATTCAGTATGGCGATCTAGTCAAATTCGTCGGCTTCAGCTATGTGGCGAATGTCGCGCGCACAAATGCAGCAACACTGGCCGCGCTGGCTTCGGCTCCAGCCCCGCCGGCAAATGTACATATCGAGACGCGAGGGCTGACGAATGACACGACGCTCACCTGGGAAGCCTCGCCGGGCGGACTCGCGAGCGGTTATCAGGTGCTGTGGCGCGATGGCGATCAGCCGTATTGGCAGCATGCGATGAATGTATCGGCGACTAGTACGTCGATCACGCTGCCTATTTCGAAGGACAACGTGTTCTTCGCTTTGCGTGCGATTGACGCAAAAGGACACATCAGTTTGGCCGTGGTGCCGGTGCCGAGCGGTAGAATCAGAACACCGGGCGGAAGTCAGGCGCCGTCTTCGTCCGGAATGTAAGCCTATGCCTCGTAATACGTCTTTTGAAATGGGTCTGCCTCCTTTCCGTGGCGCCGTAAGGCAAATCATCCTTGCCAGCACCGCGATCTACATCGTGCTGTTGTTGCTGCTCTCCTTCGCGCCTGACCTCGGCAACCTGGTCTTTGCGTTGGGAGTGCTGCAGCCGCAGCGTATCCACGAAGGCTGGCTGTGGCAGTTCGTCACCTACGCCTTCATGTATCGCGATCCGCTGGATTTCGTGCTGTCGCTCGTGGGCATTTACTTCATCGGCGGTCCTGTCGAAGACCAGATTGGCTGGGGACGCTTCTATGGCCTTTTCTTTGGGAGCGTGATCTTCGCCGGAGTAGTCGGATATGGGCTCTCGCTGACCGGCGTGATCGCACAAGGTGCGGCCGTCGGCTCAGGGGCTGCTGCAGATGCGATCCTGATGGTCTTCTATCTCTTCAATCGCAATGCGCCGATTATGCTGTTTCCGATTCCGATCCAGATTCCGGTGAAGTGGATCGTGGTTGGCATTGCCGCGCTTGAGACAGCGTACCTGCTGCTTTCACACTTTGCGCTGCAGTTCTGCGTGATCCTGCTTGGGCTGGCTGGCGGGTATTTGTGGTTCCTGCTGTTTGCCCGTCGACGAGTGTCTCTGGGGCTTTCGGAGCGAATCTATGGTGTGCGCAACGCTTACTATCGCTGGAAGCGTCGCCGCGCTGCGAAGAAGTTCCAGGTGTACATGCGCAAGCACGACCGCAACGTCTACTTCGACGAGTACGGCAACTACAAGCCGCCTGATGATAAGCGGGATGATGGGCGTGGGGGATGGGTGAACTAGGGCGATAGCAGGTACCTGGTTGTTCGGTGTCCACGACGTCCACCAAGTCCATTGTGTCCACTAAGTTTGTAGTGGACGGAGTGGACTTGGTGGACGGCGTGGATACCGCCAGACGAGCGATTTTGTGCACAAAAGCAAAATCCGGCCAAATGGCCGGATTGTTGTTTTAAGACGATTGCTGTTCGCCTATTGCTTCTTCTTCTCCCACGGTTTGCGTGGACGCACCGAACTTGGTTCGTCGCGGTCTTCGACGCGGTCATACATGTAGCGGTCGCTGACAGTCCCCAGGCTCTCGTTGTAGAGGCTGATCGAACCGGTGGCTTCCTTCAGCTCCTCGGAGAAGTTGTGGATGGCCTTCAGGTGGTCGGCGGAGGCCGGAATCTCTGTTTTTGTGGTCTTAAGGAACTTCTGGTACCCTTTGTCCACGAGGCGTGCTATTTCACCGCCGATGAGGTATCCGGGCTTGGCAAACAGACGGATGCCGCCTTCATCGTCGCGCTGGATTGCCGCCGAGACCCCGTATTTCTTCAGGAATACACGATTTGAAACGCCAGGTGCATCCAGAACATCGAATTGGTGATCTCGTAACCAAGCGAGCGCCTGGTCGTATGTCACGGATTCAACTTTGGTCGCCATCGATCTCGTTATCGCTCCCTGCTCCTGCTCATCTCAACCCTGCGAGCTACGGGAGCTCGGGGTTCCGGCTGTTGTGTTGTTGTTGTAGATAGT
>DATEKE010000067.1:0-20400 GCA_035277605.1 Terriglobales bacterium
CTGCGCGAGTCCGACCGCCTGCCGGAACCCATCTTCACTCCGGCGACAAAATCGACGAGTGGACACGACATCAACATCCCATTCGCCGAGATGGCGAAGATGGTGGGACAAGCCACTGCAGAAAAGCTGCGCGATCTTACGCTTCGCATCTACTCACTCGCGGTAGAGCACGCAAAAAAGCGCGGCATCATCATTGCTGATACAAAGTTCGAATTCGGCCTGATCGATGGAAACATCGCTCTCGTCGACGAAGTACTCACTCCCGACTCCTCGCGCTTCTGGCCGGCCGAGAGCTACGGTCCCGGAGGACCGCAGCTCTCCTACGATAAGCAATTTGTGCGCGACTATCTTGAATCCATTCGGTGGGACAAAAACCCGCCGGCTCCCGCGCTGCCTGACCACATTGTTCAGAAGACGCGCGAGAAATACATTCAGGCGTACCGTCAACTCTCCGGCAAGGAGCTCGCACTGTGACGCTCGTTGACTGGACCATTGTTGGCGTGATTTTGCTTTCGATCCTGCTGTCGGCTGCTCAAGGGTTCTTGTACGAGATCTTCTCTCTGGCCGGAGTGGTTCTTGGATACTTGAGCGCAGTTTGGGGATATCACCGTCTCTCGGGCGTGTACCGCCCATACGTCAACGCAACGCAATACGCCGACATCGCCGCCTTCCTGACGATCTTCTTTGCCGTGCTGATCCTTGCAGGAATGGTCGGACGCCTCGCACGTTGGGCGATGAAGGAAGTGGGATTCAGTTGGGTTGACCGTCTACTCGGAGGAGCTTTCGGGCTCGTTCGAGGCGTCGCTATCGTCACCGTCGGCGTGCTTGCGATCGCCGCATTCGCTCCTGACAATCAAGCTCTTGCCCGGTCGAGCATGGGCGGCTACTTCCTGGTGGCTGCCCGCACTGCGACCTGGGTTGCGCCTTACGATTTGCGCGCGCGCGTGCGCGCCGGGGCGCAGGCGATTGGCAAGTGGCAGGAGGATGCGGAGTTGCGCGTCGAGTCTGGAAAGAAAGCTGCCCCGGCTGGGACAGCCAAGTAGTTTTCATTCGCTCATACCCTGCGGCCGGTGTGTGGCTGCCTGCTGTTGACTTGATTTATTGGCGTGTTTTGGAGGCTCTGTGAAGAACCAGCTTGAGGCACTCGTCGCGCAAATGCATGAGTCCGGCATTCTCTATTCTGAAGCAGTCCGCGAATTCAAAAAGCGCTTCATCATGAACGTGCTCGACCGCAATCATGGCAATCAGAGCAAGGCAGCCCGCGAGCTCGGGATGCACCGCAATACTCTCAGCCGCACCATCTCTGAACTGAATCTCGATCTAGGAGAGCTGCGCAACGGCGCTCGCCGTCCTCCTCGCAGCGCTCGCCCCGAATTGGAACCGTTGGAGAGAAAAGCTGTACGATGAGGGGATGAAGCTTCGCCAAGCCGACGACGAGGCAATCGAGACACAATCAAGGCAAGAGCAGTCACCCGCCGCCGTATCTGGTCCGAAACTGAAGACCGGGTGGGCAGGTGCTGCCGAAATTCCCTCTGAGCAGAGCTCTTCGGCTTACGCAAAGCCTGGCTTTGACTGGAAAGCAGCAGACGCTTACCTGTTCGACATCGATGGAACCCTGCTGAACAGCCGCGACACTGTTCACTATTTCGCATTTCACCACGCAGTCGAACGAGTCTTCGGACTCGATTTCCGAATCGATGGGGTTCCCGTTCACGGAAATACGGATGTTGGCATACTTCGCGCCTACCTCGAAGCGGCTGGAGTCCCTGAAGGTGAATGGCGTCCAAGATTGCCGGAAGTGTTGCAGATTATGACTGAGGAGGTCGCGCGCAACGCTGCTGATCTCCGTCCGGAGCTATGCCCCTCTATTCGCGAATTGGTTGAGCTTCTATCAGCAGAAGGGAAACTTCTCGGCGTGGCATCCGGGAATCTTGAGCCAGTCGGCTGGGCAAAGCTTCGCTCTTGCGGCTTGCGCGATTACTTCTCGTTCGGAGCTTTTTCCGGAGAACGCGAAAAACGAGACGACATCATCGCGCTCGGAGTGCAGAAAGCGCGTGAGCTTCACGGCTCACAAGCCAACGTGTACGTTGTTGGTGATACGCCAGCGGATATTCGCTCCGCTCATGCCAACCAAATTCAAGCAATCGCTGTCGCGACAGGAATCTACAGCTTTGAAGAACTGCTCGCGCATGCTCCGGAAATGTGCATCTCCTGCTGCCGCGACCTGATGCAAAGCTAGGTGCAAGAAGGCTTCTGCTGCTCGTTCAAATCCTGCAGCTCGACTAGAATTTCAGCATGCGCAAGTGTCTGATTCTGATCGCCGGTCTTTGCTTGGTCTGTACCGCATATGCGGCCAGCAAGAATGCGCGCAATCGGAAGAAAGCTGAGAAAGATTACACCACTGCTATCGATTTCATTCGAGCTGGAGACTTCGTGCGCGCGAAAAATCTACTCGATGAAGCCGTTGCCCTCGATCCGGAGAATATACAGGTCCTCACAGCCCAGGAACTGCTAAGGCAGAATGACATCCGTCAAAAGATCAGGCAGGCCACGCAGGATCTTGCTTCTAATCAAAATGGGCAGGCGATTGCACAGTTTCGCGCAGCCCTCGCACTCGATCCCAGGAACGCTGTAGCGGAGCAAGGATTGCGCTCTGCGCTAGCCGACGCCTCACCGTCGCAACCAAAGATCCGTTATCGCGACGCTGACGACATATATCTGGAACCGAAGGACGCGCCTCACAATTTCCACTACAAAGGCGATACGCGTGGTCTGCTGAATGAAGTCTGGAATGCCTACGGCATACGTCCGCTGATCGACAACTCCGTCACGAGCAAACAACAGCGCTTCGACATCGACGGTACAGGCTTCGCTACTGCCATCACAATCGCATCGCAGATGACGGACACGTTTTATGTCCCTGTTGCCGGGAATCAGGCTCTGATCTTTGCCGATACTCCCGAAAACCGCAGAAATTTCGAGCGGCTTGCAATGCGGACGTTCTACATAGGCGATGCCTCCTCCCCCCAGGACATCAATGACGCTGTGACCATGCTGCGGACGATCTTCGATATCCGCTTCGTGATGCCGGCAACGAGTTCAAATCAGGTAACGGTGCGCGCGCCGATGCCGATGCTCGATGCGGCTACGCGCATCCTCGAAGATCTCTACTCAGGCAAGCCGCAGGTAATGCTCGAGGTAAACGTTTATCAGGTGGAGCAGACCTTAGCTCGCGATCTTGGGTTGCTCATTCCGACTCAGTTCACCCTCTTCAACGTAAACACCGAGGCTCAGAAGCTGCTCAGCGGCGCTAACCAGGACTTGATTAACCAGCTCATTTCCAGCGGCGCCATCAATCAGGCGAACAGTTCGTCGATCGCGGCACTCCTCGCGGGACTGGCCGCAGGCGGGCAGAATTCGATTTTGAACCAACCGCTCGTGACATTCGGGGGAGGGATTTCGAGAAGTGGACTCATCGTTCCTGGAACTTCCTTGCATGCGTCTCTCAATACTTCCTCTTTCCGCTCTCTCGATCACGTGATGCTTCGTGCTGAGCAAGGCAATGCGGCGACATTTCGCGACGGGACTCGCTATCCGATTCTGAACGCCAGCTTTGCTCCGATTTTCAACACTGCAGCAATTTCTCAGGTTCTGGTCAATGGCTCGTTCACAGCGCCATTTCCGTCTTTTTCTTATGAGGACCTTGGGCTCACGCTGAAAACAACGCCGACAATTCATGGAACGCGTGATGTTTCTTTGAAATTGGAATTTCAGCTTCGCGGCCTCGGCGCTACCCAGCTTAATGGCGTACCGGTGATTACGAACCGCGAATACACAGGCACGATAGGAATCCCAGTCGGCGCGACTGCGATATTAGCCGGAATGGTCACGCGGCAGGAGCAACTTAGTTTGCAAGGACTGCCGGGCATTGCTCAGCTTCCAATACTCGGACCGGGCACCTCGCTGCACAATAAGCAAACCGATGATGCCGAGCTGCTTATTACCATCCGCCCTCATCTCGTGCGCGATTCTTTGCACAATGCGAACGCCAGTACGGTATTCGTTCCGCCACCCAGTACACCATAGAAACGACTGACTACTTCTTCTGCGCTTCGCTGGCCTCAAAATCGATCATCTGCTTCAGGACTTCAATCGGCGTGTCATTCACATTTTCGATCTTGCGCCCATTCAGGAAAAGCGTAGGCGTCGCGTTGACTCCAACCGACACACCTAATTCATACTGCTGATTGACGCGTGCCTTCGTTTCTGGCGAGTTGGCGCAGGTCGCAGTGGCGGCAGCATCGATGCCCGCATCGGTTGCGAGCGCGCTTAATTTGTTCGCGGCAGTCTCGTCGGTGATCTGTTCTTGCTGGTCGAAAACGGAGTGGAAGAACTTCCAGAACTTGTCGGGATTGCTGCGAGCAATGCAATCCGCGTAATCTGCCGCCAGATCGGCCCATTTGTGAATGTTGGAAAGAGGGAAATTTTCAAAAACGAGACGCGCGTTCGGCGATTCATTCATCAGTTGTTCCAGTTTGGGCTGGGCCTTCTTGCAGTGCGGACATTCAAAGTCGCTGAATTCTACGATCTCCACCGGGGCGCTTGCATTGCCCTGTACCGGACCTTTTGCATCGGCAGCCAACTTCATGCGGACTGGGCCGAACGGATCTGCGCCAAACGGGATGATCTGTCCAATCAGCGCGTGCTCGAGATCGCTTCCCACATAAAAGGCGGTTCGCTGTTGCGGAGGTTCTCCGAAGGTGACAACGACTTCCGTGATTCCGGGTACTTCAGAAGGGCGCACACTCTCGACCTTCCACTTGATCATCGGATCGTAACCAAACATGTGATGCATGAATGAGTTCAGCATCTCCGTACTGGGACGCTTCACGGTGATGGTTGTAGCCGTCGATTCCTTCGGGGCAGGAGCAGCTTTCTGCGCGCGATTGGATTTTGCGGTCTGCGAAACGAGGATGCTGGAAGAAAGTACAACAAAGGAAGCAAACCAAATCGTTGTCTTCAAAGTTTCCTCTTCAAATGATTTTTCAAATGATTGTTCAGGGAATTTCAGCACTCGGCTTCGTACTTGGCAGCAATGGGAAATCGTCGCCCGCTACCGAAAGCTTTTTGACTGATTTTCAAAACCGGCGCCGCCTGCTGGCGTTTGTATTCGCTCCGCTCGATCATGCGAATAACTGACATCACCACCTTGCAATCATAGCCATGTTCCTTAGCGATCTCCTCGGCTGTTTTGTATTCCTCAACATAGCCCTGAAGAATGCAATCGATCACTTCGTAAGGAGGCAGAGTGTCCTGGTCGGTCTGATTCGGACGCAGCTCTGCCGATGGGACTTTGTCGATCGTCGACCGTGGAATGACTGGGTAGATCCCATTTCGGTACTCGCTCAAGCGATATACCATCGTCTTCGGCACGTCAGCGATCACGGCCAATGCTCCGCACATATCGCCATATAGCGTGCAGTAGCCGACAGCCATTTCCGATTTATTTCCCGTTGTGAGGACGAGCGCTCCTAACTTGTTCGAGAGAGCCATCAGCGTCGAGCCGCGCAGGCGTGACTGCAGATTCTCTTCAGTGAAGTCCTCAGGCAGCCCGCGGAATGAAGGACTCAAGCTGTCGCGAAAAGACTCGAATACCGGAGTGATCGGGATGACTTCATATCTGATTCCGAGATTGTGAGCCAGTTCCCGCGCATCATCCTTGCTTCCCTGGGATGAGTACGGTCCTGGCATAGAAACTCCGGTTACGTTTTCTTTCCTGAGAGCATCAACGGCGATGACAGCCGTGAGAGCGCTGTCGATCCCCCCGCTCAACCCAACCACGACCTTCTCGAAGCCACATTTGCGGACGTAATCACGCGTTCCCAACACGAGGGCTGAGTAGGCCGCGGCTTCCAGGCCCGCAGGTTGATCGTGAATATCTCCCGTCCCGGTATTCGTATCAAAGAAGATGAGATCTTCCTCGAAGGATTTAGCCTGGGCTAACACCCGGCCGTCGGCGCCTATCACAAGGCTTGATCCATCGAAGACCAAGCCGTCATTTCCGCCTACCTGATTGCACATCACCACGGGAACTTTGAAATCAGAGGCAATGGCCTGCAGCATCTTCACGCGGATTTCCCGTTTCTGAACTGTGAATGGAGAAGCAGAAATGTTGATCACCAGATTCCCACCTGCACGAACCAACTCTTCGACGGGATCAACGTTGTACAGGCGCTTCTGCCAGAAATGTTTATCGTTCCATGCATCTTCGCAAATCGTAAGCGCGACTTTCGCGCCGTTAAAACTAAAGACCTCCTGCTTGCGAGCCGGTGCAAAGTAACGGTCCTCGTCAAAAATATCGTAATTAGGCAGCAGCATCTTCGACTGCATGAACTCCACTCGACCGTTACGCAACCAGGCGGCGGAATTCATCACTGATTTGCCTGTTTCGTTCCTGGCGGGGGTCACCAGGCCACAAACGATCGAAATTCCTTCAGCCTCTCTGGCAATTCGAGCGAGCGCATCTCCATTGCGGGTAACGAATGAAGGTTTTTCGACCAGATCGCGGGGCGGATAGCCGCAGATTGCCAATTCGGGAAAAAGAATCAGATCAGCGCCACGTTCCCGAGCCTCTCGTGCATGGGAAAGGATCTTCGCGGCATTTCCACAGAAATCCCCCACTGTGGGATTAATCTGACCAAGAGCAATCTTCATTTACTAAAGTGTAAGGCCCAAGTGGAAGACGTGTCATGTACGGGCGCGCTGTAGGACGAGAAACAAGGACGCCCGGAAAAACGCCCCACCTTCGTTGTGATTGCGGTTTTATTGCGCGCTGATGACCGCAGTCTGCAATGTAGGAAGCACCTGCACTGTCCCACGCTTTCAAAGCCACGAGGTGGCTTCCCGGAGAAACATTCAGGTATGTATCCACCCGGCTCAATGCGTTCTGATAGACCAACGCACCGTCCACATATATCTGCATGGCAACAATCCCAATTGGGGAAGTTGAGTATCCCTGCACGTGCATTGAGAGAGGCACCACGCTGTTCGCAAGGCGGCGACTGCATTATCACTCCTGCGTTGGCCTCTACGGTGACCGCTACCGACCGGCAGATACCGATTTCACGGCGTCGGCTGCCTGGCCTGTAACAGTGTATGTACCAGGCGAACTATAGGTGTGCGAAGCGGTCGAGCGGAAGACTGAGTTCCGTCTCCCCAGTAGATGAACGAACTGACGATCGCGCCTGAAGTAGCCGACACGGGTGCCTTTACGCTACATGTAAATCAACAACTTACGGGATTATGGGGACCATCTTGCTCCGCGAGGATCAGCAAGGGGTAACCATACCTGAGTTACGCAAACAACTAAAACGAAGGATTTTGCCTCTAAACAAATGGGAACTTCTACCTCAATGCGGGAAGGTTAAGATGTCTGCACAGACTCAGATGGAACCAACTTCCAAGATTCCCTCCGACATCAGTACCGAACTTCGCCGTTTGGCGCATGATCTCAGCAACTCGCTGGAGACGATCATGCAAGCGTCTTACCTGCTCAGCCAATCCAAACTGGATGAGAGCTCGAAGCGCTGGGCCGGGCTGATCGACAATGCCACGCGCGACGCCGCCCGCATTAATCGCGAGGTGAGGGAGATTCTCCGTTCGCGCAGCACGTAGGCTTTGTGATCGATGATCTTTCAGAGGTGCGACCTTCAGGATCTGCGAAGCCGATTTTTATCTTTGAGCGTTTCGACCAGAAGTTTTGTGTCGTCGGAGATAATGCCCGCCACCCCTAGAGCAGCAAAACGCTCCATCGTTTTCCTCTTATTGACTGTCCACACGAACACCTGTTTGCCGGCGCAGTGAATCTCATCGACTACGTTTTTTTCCGCTAAGCGCCAGTTCATGACCACAGCATGGACCGGCAGAGTAGGCCACACTCGAAGTTGCGCGGGAGATTCACAGATCAATCCCAGAGGAGTCCGGCTATCCACGCGAGCTACCGAACGCAATACTTCGGGAAGAAATGAAGAGAGGATGTACATCTTAGCCTTCACTTCAGTCAGGCAGCGCAGGATCGGACCAGGGTCGCCCAGCACTTTCAACTCAATATCCAGAAAAGCGCGTGAGCTGTATCTGCGAATTACTTCTTCTGCGCAGGGCAGGTTCAGTTCTGAAAAGCTGCGACAAGCGACGCGGCGCCGGTGATAAAGCGAATCATGGCAAACGACGCAACGCGCGTCGCGCGTATAGCGCACGTCGAATTCGAAGCCATCGCAACCATGCTCTAACGCGAGATCAAAAGCGGAGAACGAATTTTCGCCGGCATATTTGCGCGCGCCGCGATGTCCCAGCAGCAGCGGACGAGAGTTCATTTTGGGAATGGGGCTACCCTTCCCATACGAAGGCATCGAAAATTCGACGAGTGTGGAATCCCAGACGGCGATACAATTCCACGGCATTCCGATTTCCCTCTGTCACGGTGAGCGACAGCTCCGTGAATCGGCGGTCAACCAGGCTTCGCAGACACGCTTTCATCATTGCGCGCGCCAGTCCTTGTCCTCTGAACTCCGGCAAGAGGCAAACCTGCGTGACGTGTCCTACGTCGTCGCGCACGCGCGAACAAAGCAGCATTCCCACAACGGCACGCGAGGAATTATGGATTGCCGTAAAGGATGATGCAGGATCGAACGTTCCGCACCCCGGAAAACGCACGATGTTGTTCAAGAACCTAAGTGAACCGGCAATGCTGCGATACTGATCGTTAATCTCGGAATCGATGTGCCCGGCGTACGCTTGCATGATTACGTTCGCCGCAGGCTGAAAATCCTGCTCGGCCCATGGACGCAGACTGATGGTCGTGAGCTCAGGGGCTTGGAATACCGGAGCGGGCCGTAGAGGCAGCGACATAAATAAACGCGGAAAGCGGCGGAATCCACGCTGAAGGAAGGGCGAAGAAGTCGTGCCGGCGTCGTGCAGTAGCAGCTGCGCTTCGATGCGGTGAATGCCCGGCGAGTTCTGCAGTGTCTCGGCCACGTGATCCAGCAACCGCGCTCCGAGATCTCGATCCGCGCGCGCCGATGTGAACATGTCACCGACCACACCCTTGCTGCCCTCGTATACGAAGAAAGAATAGCCGAGCGTGCGCCCCTCTTCGACCGCTGCATACCCCGGAAGAATCTTCGAATCCAGGTAGCGCAGGATCATCTCCGCCGAGCCCTGGTAGTCCCAACTCATGCGCTCCGACCACAGCCGCGCCTCCTCCATCAGCAACGGACGAAGTTCCACCGCACCAAAATGTCGGAGATCGATAATTTCCACGGGCTCACATTCCGCAATGTGGCGGACCTGTCTCACGGCCGCTGCGCTTCTGCTGCTGTTTCTCAAAGGCAAAATCGTACTCCCCTGGAGTCTGAAACGAGCCCTTGCTGCCGGGGGCGAAATTGCCGGCTGCAAAAAGTCGGGAACCAGAGTCTAAGAGCAGTCCGGCCTTGGCGAAAGCGATTTCCGAAGCAGGAACCACGGCGTACAGCCGTAACCACTCAGCTTACCTTGTCAGAGAGTCACTTGACGAAACCCAGAGCACCTCCAAATGCTGCGGATTCTCCAGATCCCGAAACGGCGAACCAAAGGACACGAACTTCCTGGTTGGGCCAAGCAGCTTCGCGATAGCCTCGTGTTCGCCCTCGCGGGCGACGAGAATGTGTTCACTCTTGGGAATTTCCCCTCGTTCATAGCGATCGACTGGCTCATCGAGATAGAAGCCGAGACCATACTCCACATCCCGCCGGGCTTGAAACACTGCAACAGGACGAAACTGTGGAGGCACGTGCTGCTGCTCGATCTTTTCGATGAAGGCTGCAACCTGTCGGCTTGAGTAAGCCTCGCCCAAGATCCGCCCCGAAGAGTGCAACAGAAAAAAAACTCCAAAAGCTACGGGAACGATGGTTGTCCAAAGCAGCATGCGCTGCCCGCGTCTCATGACTAGAAAACAAATGAAGCAGAATACCGCCGCTCCAATCGCGCTCGCATACGCAAGCGCATCGGATGGTGGAACCGATTTGGGATCGAGTACAAGATGGGGAACCAGCAGAACCGCCACGGTAAGGAGCGCGGTCAGCAGCGCATGTCCAAATACCAGGCCGATGCGCATCGCCTGCTTTTTTCTTCGATGCAGATAATCCGCGGTCAAAATTGTGCAAGGCGGAATCGCAGGAAGGATGTATCCCGGCAGCTTTGATTGGGAAAACGAAAAGAACAAGACGGGAAACAGCGCCCAGATCACCAGGAACTCGGGAAACGAATCCCCGATCTGCTCGCTCTCCCTTGCCCGGCCAGGAGCGGAGTTGCGCCATTCACGCCACGTCTGCTTAGCGGCCGAAAGCAGTGCGGTAATCGCATAGACCGTCCATGGCATCAGCGAGAGTATCAAAACGGGAAGGTAATACCAGAAAGGCTGGCGATGCTGAAACAGATCAGTCGCGAAGCGCTCCAGATTGTGTTGGAGGAAGAAAACCTTGAAGAATTCCTTATTGGCCCGCTGAACCGCGATGTACCAGGGCAACACAATGGCGGAATAGATCACCACGCCGGGCCACCAGAAAGTTTTCCATACCGGCCGGAAATCCCGCCGCACCGCTGCAAAGATGATGAGAATAAAAAATGCGAGTCCCGGAGCCACTGGTCCCTTTGCAAGTGTGCCTACGGCCAGAAAAAAGTACAGATCGAACAGCCAGAACTTACTTCCCGTTTCGAACCATGCATACCACCCGAGCATTGCGAAAGCGAACGGCGCGGCCAACTGCATGTCCGTCGAAGCGCCACGCGAAAAACCAATGATCGCCGCGGAAGCTGCCGTAATCAGCGCAGCTCCGAACTGGGCACCCGGACGGAAGCGCCGCATGTGGAAGTAAATGATGACGACCAGCGCCAGGGCAAAGGTTGCCGAAGGCAGGCGCGCCGCCCAATCATGCACGCCGAAGGTACGGAACGCCGCCGCCGCTCGCCAGTAATAGAGCGCCGGCTTTTCCAGCCACGGGCTTCCATGAAGAGTCGGGGTTACGAAGTCGTTGTTGCGCAGCATCTCGCGCGCGATCTGCGCATATCGTGGCTCGTCGGCTCCGGCAAGTCCGAAATTTCCCAGGCCATAGAAAAAGAGCAAGAGCGAGAGAGAGATAACGGTGGTGAGTTCTATCACCAGAATGCGCAGATTCGATGTGCTGCTCTCAGGCATCGACTGTTTGTCAGCAGCGCCCGATGCTGACAACTTCCTCCGTGTG
The DNA here is from genome assembly GCA_035277605.1 of Terriglobales bacterium. Classification (GTDB taxonomy): domain Bacteria; phylum Acidobacteriota; class Terriglobia; order Terriglobales; family Acidobacteriaceae; genus Gp1-AA112. Next base: position 11,277 of record DATEKE010000067.1, read on the forward strand.
GTATTCAGGCTCTAAGTGTCTGATTGAGGAACTCTGCATTGAGTTTAGACGCTTGCTTCGGGAGCGCGCCCATAGAATGGCGCGGCTCCGCGTATTTGTGCGAGGATCGTTTCCAGCGAAGTTGCGAGTGGGCCTGGCACAGCGCAGCCACTGGCGCAAATGTGCCCGCCGCCGCCAAAGAGTTCGGCGATAGCTGCAACATTGACTTGACCTTTGCTGCGCAGGCTTACGCGATAGCGGCCATCAGTAAGTTCACGGAAGAACAGTGCAACCTCCACGCCATCAATGCTGAGCGCATAGTTAACGATTCCTTCGCAATCCTCATCGAGGCCCCCGCTGCGTTCCATTTCGGAAACCGAGATATGCATATAGGCCAGGCCGCCTTCTCGATGCAAATTGGAGAGTGCAGCTCCGAGCAGGCGCATCTTGGAAGTTGGATTGGAGAAATACACATTGTGCGCTATGTCCACGGGCTTGGCTCCGCTGCGAACAAGCTCTAACGCAATCTCAAACGTGTGCGTGTTCGTGCCGGCAAAGCAGAATGAGCCTGTATCGGTCAGTACGGCAGTGTAGAGACACGTTGCCATTTCGGGACTGATCGTCATGCCGGCGCCGCGAGCCAATCGGTAAACCATTTCAGCGACGGCACAAGCCTTCTCGTCGATCCAGTTCAGATGACCGAATTCGCGCGCACTGCTGTGATGATCGATGTTGATCAGAAAGCGTCGTTCCAGTCCCTGAAGTCGAGTTCGCTGAATGCTGTCACACTCGAGAATGATGGCTACATCAGGAGCTTCCGGCGGAACGGTAGACAGATGTTCGATTACTTGCGCTTGAGGTAGACCGTTATAGATCAGAGGCACCGGATCGCTCATTACCACGCGCGCCTTCTTCCCCAAATGGCGCAGCATCTGGTAGAGCGCGAGCAACGAGCCGACGGCGTCACCATCCGGACGCGCGTGCGAAGTGAGCAGGAACGCGTCGCGCTGCTGAATCTCCTTGAGCACCTGGTCGATCATAGTGAGCGAAGAGCGGATTCTCGTGAGCTATGTCTTTCTCTTCTTCTTCGTGCGCCCCAGCAGCTCGTCAATACGCGACGAGTACTGCTCGGAACGGTCGATCACAAACACAAGCTCGGGAGCATGATGCAAGCCCATGCGCTCGGCTAGCTGATGACGTATGAATCCCTTGGCTGCATTCAATCCATCGAGCGTTTGTTCTGTCTGTTCTTCATCCCCGTCCGCGCGGACGAAGACACGAGCGGTTTTGCCACCGGGCGCAAGCACGATCTCGGTGACTGCGGCGAGCCCAATCCTTGGATCGCCGAGTTCTCCTTCGAGAATGAGATCGATCTCCTCCCGCAGAGCCTCTACCCGCCGCTCGCGCTGGTGCTTGGGCGGGCGCGGTTCAACCATGAAAAACTCTCCCTGAAAGTAAAACTTATGAGAATACCAGAATCGGGCGATCGGGTGATCGGGTCATCGGGTGATCAGAAACGTTCATGTCCCCTTACGAAACGAATCCGCCACTTCCACAATCGTGTCATTTGGGAGAAACTGCAAGTGGCCCGATTTGGTTTTCAGATCACCCGATGACCGGATCTCCCGATCACCTGATTCCCATGACTCACTCCCGCTTAGTTGATGCCGCCGTAAACTGGTTACATTGCCAATACCGTTGTGGAATTGTCCTTTCCGAACAGAGCTGCGCGAGCGGAGAAACTCCCGACGCGATTGGATGGAAAGGCAAAAACCACTCAGTTGTCGTTGAATGCAAAATTTCGCGAGCCGATTTCTTCGCGGATGCCAGTAAGGCATGGCGTGTTCATCCCGAATCGGCACTTGGATGCGAACGGTTCTATTTGGCTTCGGCGCGGATGATCTCCTGCGACGAGCTTCCTTGCGGCTGGGGATTACTTGAGATTCGTGGACGCGACATTCAAATGGTGCATAGATCGAAGAAGAACCTTCGCGGAGCTGGAGGGCTAGCCAACGAAATGAATCTTCTACTCGCCAGCTTGCGGCGCGTCGAGGTGCGCATCGAGCCTCAGACCATAACCGATTTTCTGAAGTGGAAAAACCGAATGGCGAGGTATAACGGTGGAGGCTTGCCATTAGGAATTGCATCTGACCACGAAGAAAGAAATGGATATTTGGCATAGGACCGTTGCAGGGTTCCAGACTTTTTCGTGCAACGAGGTCTAATTCAGGAATAAATTGCGAATCAGATTTTTTCTTCCTTGTGTTGTTTGGTTTGTGTTTATGCCTGCTTCCTTGCTCTCTCAATCCAAGTCACAGGCATCAAGTCCAACTCCCGAATTCACCTACAAGGTGGTTCACGTCTTTCCGCATGACACGAAGGCGTTCACTCAAGGTCTCGCATATCAAAATGGCTTTCTCTATGAGGGCACGGGGCTCAACGGCCAGTCTTCTCTCAGAAAAGTCCGCCTGGAAACCGGCGAAGTACTTGAGAAGAGAGATCTGCCTCCGGAATTGTTCGGCGAAGGAATCGCCGTGCTTGATAAAGAGATCGTTCAACTCACCTGGCTATCTCACAAAGGATTCATTTACGATCTCCACACCTTCGCCCCTAAAGGCACATTCTCTTATCCAGGCGAAGGTTGGGGTTTAGCTACCGACGGTCGAATGCTTTTCATGAGCGATGGAACTTCCACTATTCGAGTTCTCACTCCAAAGACTTTTCAAGACCGGCGACACATCGACGTGAACGACCACGGGCAACCGGTGACTCAGCTCAACGAGCTCGAGTTTGTGAATGGGGAACTCTTTGCAAATGTCTGGCAAACGAATCGCATTGCGAGAATCTCTCCACAGAACGGGAACGTGCTCGGCTGGATCAACCTGGCAGGACTATTGAGTCCGATGTACCGTCGCAGCTCAGAAGCAGTCCTCAATGGCATTGCGTATGATCCAAAGCAGAAGCGCTTGTTCGTAACTGGCAAACTCTGGCCGAGCGTTTTTGAAATTCGACTCGTCAGAGCGCAGCCCACGAACAATGCGCGCAAATAGTTTCAACTTGGGCCGGAGTTTCACGGCGAGAAGCTAGTCCACTTCGGCGTAGCTGTCCGTAATCTCTGCCCCATTGTCATTCGCGATCCGCACAGCCGCGCGCTCAACCTGCTGCATCAATCCTGACAAGTAGTCGCGGGAGCTCGAGATGCTCACGACGCCAACAGTAGCTCGTTGCCAGAGATCAGTCTGGTCCAACTCGGCCACTGACACGTTGAAGCCGGAGCGGAGCTTGTCTTTCAGACTGCGGAGAACCTGGCGCTTATCTTTGAGCGAGTGAGCGCCTTCGATGCGGAGCTCCAGGGTGAGGATGGCGATAGGCATGTAAGGTCACTGTCATTCCGAAACGGATGCTCGCGCGCAGTTTGCGCGAGCAGGAGTGAGGAATCCCTATCGACTTCGATGATGTAAAAGACAACAGCTTGACAGTCCATAGGGATTCCTCACGCCAAGACCGGGCGTTCGGAATGACAAAAGAGTGATGCTATTGGTGCACTAACTGCGGCTTCGCTCCAGTCAACTCGCCTGCGACCTTCTGCACGCTGAAGGCCTCGATCACGTCGCCGACTTTAATGTCGCCGTAGCCGGCGATGCCGATACCGCATTCCATACCGTTGCGGACTTCGCTCACGTCGTCCTTGAAGCGGCGCAGCGAACCTACGCGGCCTTTGAAGACCTGCACGTTGTCGCGCAGCAGGCGAACTTCCGCGTCGCGTTTTATGATGCCGTCCTGCACATAGCAGCCGGCGATCGTTCCCACTTTGGGAACGCGGAAAGTGTCGCGGACTTCGGCGCGTCCAAGATATGTCTCTTTGAAGACCGGCTCGAGCAGACCAGCCATGGCCTTGCGAATTTCGTCCTGCAGCTCGTAGATGATCGAATGCAGGCGAATTTCAACGTTCTCCTGCTCAGCCAGTTCTTGCGCCTTGCGTTCCGGACGCACGTTGAAGCCGATAATGATGGCATTCGACGCAGACGCGAGCAGCACGTCGCTTTCGGTGATCGCGCCCACGCCGGAGCGCAGCACGCGTACCTTCACTTGCTCATTCGAGAGCTTCTGCAGCGAATCGGCCAGCACTTCAACCGAGCCCTGCACGTCGCCCTTGAGAATGATCGGCAGTTCTTTGATGCCGGCAGTCTTGATTTGCTCGGCCAGACCTTCGAGCGTGACGCGCGAGGATTTCGCAAGTTGCGCCTCGCGGGCCTTCTGTTCGCGATACGTCGCGATGTTCTTCGCCTTCTCCCGATCGGCGACCACGGTGAAGGTATCTCCCGCTTCGGGAATGCCTTCGAGGCCAAGAATCTCGACCGGTGTTGCCGGCGGCGCAGCCTCGACCGTGTTGCCGCGATCGTCGAACATCGCACGAACTTTGCCGTAGGTGTTGCCGACGATGAAGGTGTCGCTCGTATGCAGAGTTCCATTTTGGATCAGCACGGTTGCCACAGCTCCGCGTCCGCGATCGAGCTTGGCTTCGAGCACGGCGCCACTGGCAGCACGCTCTGGAGAAGCTTTCAGCTCCTGCAGGTCGGCAACCAGGCAGATCATTTCCATGAGCAGATTCAGGTTTTCCTTCTGCTTAGCCGAGACATTGACGAAAACGTACTTACCGCCCCAGTCTTCGGGCAGGAAACCGCGATCGGCGAGTTGCTTCTTCACGCGATCGGGCATGGCCCCGGGCTTGTCAATTTTGTTGACAGCGAAAATCAGCGGAACCTTCGCGGCGGTCGCGTGGTCGATAGCCTCAAGCGTTTGCGGCATCACGCCATCGTCGGCGGCGACGACAATGACCACAATGTCCGTAACTTTCGCTCCACGTGCACGCATGCGAGTAAACGCTTCGTGACCAGGCGTGTCGAGGAAAACGATCTCGCGACCAAATGCCGGCGAATCTTCTTTCGTGATCTGCACCTTATAGGCGCCGATGTGCTGCGTGATACCTCCGGCTTCGCCGCCCGCGACGTTGGTCTCGCGAATCGCGTCAAGCAGCGAGGTCTTGCCATGATCGACGTGTCCCATAATGGTCACGACGGGTGGACGCACAACAGCAGCAGCGTCGATACCATCGGTGCTCGCTACTCCAGCGTCGATGTCCTTCGACATCTGCTCTTCGAAGGTAATCACGTCGGCCTCGGCTCCGAACATGCGCGCCAAGTCTTTGGCGAGTTCGGCATCGAGCGTTTGGTTCACCGTCGCCATTACACCGCGCTGCAGCAGGCGAGCGATCAAGTCCTTGGCGCGAACTTCGAGCTTCTCGGCAAGATCCTTAACGCTGATGCCTTCGGTAATGGTGATCGCGCGCGTGATCGGCAGCGGCTCATTCGAAACCTGTGGGCTGTAACGCGGCGGCGGAGTAAAGCCCTTCATCGGGCCTTCTTTCACTCCACGAGGAACGTAGCGCTGGCCAGGACGGCGAGGTGGACCGCCTGGACGCCGTGTGTCCGGCGCGGGGGGCGGAGGCACGAGGCCTGGAGCGCCCATTCCCATGGGCCGTCCACCAGGCGTCTGCCGCGTGGGATGCATTGGCCGACGCGCGCCAGGGGGCATCGGACGCTGCCCCGGCTGCGGCTGTCCCATTCCGGGACGACGCTGGAAGATCGGCTGTCCACGCACAGGCATACCACCCGCAGGACGCTGCCCTGCCTGCGGCGATGCCATGGGAGCTGCAGGTCGAGCTTGCTGCGGAGGCGCGGTGTAGACGGGACGCGGTCCAGTCTGGGGCGTGATTACGCGACGCACTGGAGCAGGTGGCGTTTGCGCACGCTGCTGCTGAGATGCGTTGGCGATCGAACCTGACGATGCAGGCGGCGCAACCGCAGGATGTGTGACCTGCACTGCAGGTGGAGTTTGAGTTTGTGGAGCTGCGGGCGATTGCGCTGCTGCAGCCGGAGCCTTCGGCGCAGCCGCAGGGGCGCTCGAAGTTGGCGGTGCAGGTACCTTCTCTGCCGCGGGCGGAGCGGCCGGAGGCGGAGCCGCAAACGATGGACGCGTGCCGAGCATCGGCTTAATGACGCGTTTTGCCGGGGCTTCAGGAGTGGCTGCGCGCGGAGCGGCGCTAACGGGCTTCTCAGCGGCAGGAGCTGCGGCTGCCGGCGCTGCAGGTCTCGGAGGAGCTGCAGGCGGAGTAGCAACGGGCTTCGGAGTGGGAGGCGCGGACGCTTCGGCTCTTTTCTTGAGCAGAAGACTGGCCACGTCGCCGGGCTTCGAGATATGCGAGAGATCGATCTTGGTTTTGATCTCAGGCTCGGCAGAGCGAGAGCCGCCGTCGCGAGTGGCGGTTCCGCCGCCTTGTCCCGAGAGATGTTTGCGCACACGCTCGGCCTCGTCTGCCTCAATCGAGCTCGAGTGCGTCTTCTTTTCCGTTACTCCGACGAGGGGAAGGACGTCGAGAATCGCCTTGCTCTTGACTTCCAGTTCCCTTGCCAAATCGTTGATTCGAACTTTACTCATTCCGCCCTTTGTGTTTCTCCGAAAACGTGCTTTAGTCGATCATCACAACCCTCAACTTAGCTGCTAGCTACTAGCTGTTGGCTGCTAGCCAATCTCTGCCGCGCTTGCGCGAGGCAGTCTACTCGCCTATTCGGCTTCCTCTGATTTATTTGTGGAAGCCTGTTCTTCCGGCTCGACGACTTCATCCGCTCCAGGCGCCGGTTCTTCACCATGCACATGCACTTCGGCTTCGTCAGGCGCTGGTGCGTTGTCGACCCCTGCAATCTCCGCAGCTTCGAACGCTTGTCCCGTCTCGGCTGCCTCGGTGTACTCCGAGTTCTCCGCATGCACGGTCGGCTGCTCGATGCTCCCGCCTTCGATTTGATCGGGAGCAGCATCGACCGCGACTCCCTCCTGCGCTTCGGTACCCGGCTCAAGACCTTGACCTTCACCGGCTTCGAGTGCAGAAAAGTAGTTGTTCACAGCGATGCTGATCTTCTCGATAGTCTTCGGACCGACACCCGGAAGCTCTTCGAGCTGCTCCGGCGTCATATCGGCAAGCGCTTCTACTGTAGTAATCCCGGCCGCGACCAGCTTCTCGATGACCGTCTCTCCCAATTCGGGAACTTTCTCGAGCGGGGTAGTCGCCGTGGTAGTGAGCGCCTGCATTTGCTGCTCGACTTCCTGACGCTTCTCTTCTTCGCTCTTGATGTCGATCTTCCAGCCGAGGAGCTTGGCCGCCAGGCGGACGTTCTGTCCTTTTTTCCCGATAGCCAGGGAAAGCTGCGTGTCATCGACAATAACTTCAAGATGCTTCTCGGTTGAATCGAGTACAGTCACGCGGCTCACCTTGGCCGGCTGTAATGCTTTCTCGGCGAACGTGACCGGATCTTCGTGGTACTCGATGATGTCGATCTTTTCGCCGCGCAGCTCGCGGATAATGGACTGCACACGCATGCCCTTCATACCGACGCAAGCGCCGACCGAGTCCACATCCTTGTCTTTCGACATGACTGCGATCTTGGTACGCTCGCCGGCTTCGCGTGCGATCGCGCGGATCACAACCGTGCCGTCGTAAATCTCGGGTACTTCCGTCTGGAACAGGTTCTGGACCAGTTCCGGAGCAGCGCGCGAGACCACAACCTGCGGGCCCTTCGATGCCTTATCAACACGCGTCAGCACAACGCGCACGCGCTCGCCTACGGCGAACGACTCCAGGCGCGACTGCTCCTTACGCCCCATGCGTGCTTCGGCTTTGCCGATATCGAAGATCACATCCGGACCTTCGACGCGCTTCACAGTCGCGTTGAGAATCTCGCCGACGCGTCCGATGTACTCGTTGTACACGGTGTCGCGCTCGGCCTCGCGGACCTTCTGAAAGATCACCTGCTTCGCGAGTTGCGCAGAGATGCGTCCCAGTACTCCGTCAGTAGATTTGTACTGGCGAATCTCTCCGCCAACTTCCACGTTGGGATCGACTTTGCGAGCGTCTTCCAAAGTCAGCTGCAAAGCTGGATCCTCGATCTGTTCGGGACTTTCGACGACCGTCCGGTAGCTATAAGCCTGGATCGCGCCGGTCTCTTTGTTGAGCTCGGCGCGCATGTTCTCCTGGATTTTGTAGTGCTTGCGCGTGGCGACAGCAATCGCGTCTTCCACCGCGTTCACCACAATTTGCGGATCGATGCCCTTTTCCCGACTTAATGCTTCGATATTTTCGTACAGCGCACTTGCCATAGTGTTAAATCGGCTGCCGGCTATCGGCTTTCGGCCATCGGCTTGTGCCTGGAAGTCCGAAGCCGCATCGCCAAAAGCAGCTCTCAATCTCTTGTTCGTTAACCTTCTCTGCTCTCATTTACCAAGAGCGCCTATGCCTGCCATACGCAAGCCGGAAGCTGGTAGGCGGAAGCCAGTAGCCTGTTTCAAATTTCCGGAACCAGACGAGCTCGTTCGATGTTGCTTAGCTCGATCTCGACTGCGAATCCTTCCGGCTCAGCTTCCTTGCGCTTCTTGCCTTTTTTGCTTTCTCGATGCGGCTCCAGCGCAATTCGTCCATCTCCGAGCGACCGAAGACGCCCGTCAAAATGTCTGTTTCCGTTCACTGGCTCGCGCGTCATGATCTTGACCCTGCTGCCGCTGAAGCGCTCGAAATCTGCCGGCTTTACCAGCTTGCGATCGAGTCCCGGCGATGAGACTTCGAGCAAGTAACCTGCACCCGGCACTGCGTCTTCTACGTCGAGAATCGTGCCCAATTCCCGGCTGTAGTTAGCGCAATCTTCGTGCGTCACGCCCGCCAACTGGTCCCAACTCGACGGCAACGGAACTTTTTCGCCCGCCGCTGCCAATTGCTGCTCCAAAGTGCGACGTCCTTCGGCGTTCTTCTCTATAAAGACCCGCAGCGTGCGTCCCTTGCCGCCGCCGTGAAACTCCAGATCGACGACCTCAAGTCCCGAAGAGGCGGCGACCCGTTCAGCGATGTCGCGCACATGCGCTTCGTCAATTGGCACGATTAGCTAGCCTGAAAATCGAACAAACTTTGTCCGCAAATAAAAAGTGGGCTATCGCCCACTGGTTCGCTTCGCCAAACGATTTCTTCACCGCAAAGCCGATGAAGTTGGAAGCCTAGCCACCCCCTTCGGGGCCCCGTCGCCAGCCGCAACTCACAGTTGAG
>DATEKE010000068.1:0-3329 GCA_035277605.1 Terriglobales bacterium
CTCCTGAGCGGCGTTCAGCCGCAACAGTTAGACCAGAGGCGCGGAAAAAGGTTTGTGTTCGGTTTTGGGAGAATGCTTTCTTCATGTCGAACAGGATGAAAAGAGCAATAGTCAGCAGGATTTCCGTGATGACTGTCGGCATCTAACTGTTCGCTTGCGAACAGCAATGTGCGAGCGGCGAACTTCGTGAATTTGGCCGAATCAATCATCGTGCTTGTGACTCAGTAACTTACATTGCGTCATGAGTGGTAACGGAACTGCTCTGAAGAACCGATGCAAATGTGCCGACCTCACTGCGGAGGCGATGAGCGATGAACCTCGAAACTCTGTGGCAGGACTTCCGCCATGGGCTCAGGCTGTTGCGCCTGAATCCGGGTTTCACCACCGTTGCACTGCTCTCTTTGGCGTTAGGAATCGGCGCGAATACCGCGATTTTTCAATTGCTCGACGCGGTGCGCCTTCGCATGCTGCCGGTGAAGAATCCGCAAGAGCTCGTCGAACTCCGCATCGATTCGAAAACTGGCCGCAGTGGATCTTTTGTCAACGGCTACTCGCAGTTCACCTATGCCCAGTGGGAGGCGTTGCGCTCACGCCAACAGGTCTTTTCCGATCTTTTTGCCTGGGGGCCTGAGCGGCTCAATCTTGCCTCGGGGGGCGAGGTTCGCAACGCGGACGCACTTTGGATAAGCGGCAACGTCTTCAACGCCTTGGGTGTGCTGCCCATTTTGGGACGCGTCTTCACTCCCGCCGACGACTATCGCGGCTGCGGATTGCCAGGCGCTGTAATCAGCTACTCGTTTTGGCAGCGCGAGTATGGCGGCGACCCCGGCATCATCGGACGCAAGTTGAGCCTGAACAGCCATCCTCTGGAAATAATCGGTGTAACTCCTGCAAACTTCTACGGAATGATTGTCGGACGCAGTTTCGATGTTGCCGTTCCCCTTTGCGGACAGGCAGCGATCAATCCGGCGGCAGTCAATGGCGACACCAGCGTGCTCGATGTGCCATATGTATGGTGGTTGAGCATCATGGGCCGGCTTAAGCCCGGCGTCTCAACCACACAAGCAACGGCGCAGCTCAATTCGATTGCTCCAGCGCTGTTTCATGACACGATGCCTGCGGGATGGGCGGGAGACCGGGCGAAAGAATATCTGAGCTTCCGCTTCAAGATGTTGCCCGCAGGTAATGGTGCGTCCAATCTGCGCGAGGACTACAGCACCCCGTTGTGGGTGTTGTTAGGCATTGCCGGCCTGGTGCTGCTCATCGCCTGCGCGAATCTCGCCAACCTGATGCTTGCCCGCGCCAGTGCGCGCGAGCGAGAAATCGCGGTGAGGCTGGCGGTCGGAGCTTCCCGCTCGCGCATCACCCGGCAGTTGCTTACCGAGAGTCTGATGCTCGCGTCTGTGGGTGCCGTTTTGGGATTCGTCATCGCCCAATGGGCGAGCCGTTTCCTCGTTACATTCCTGGGAACGGACCAGCAAACACTATTCCTTAATCTGAAACCGGACTGGTCCATTCTGGCCTTTACCGCAGCCGTGGCGATGCTCACGTGCGTTCTCTTCGGGCTCGCTCCCGCACTGCAGGCAACGCGGGTCTCTCCCCACGCTGCGATGAAAGCGGGAAGCCGAAGCGTCACCGGCGGACGGGAACGATTCAGCATTCGGCGCGTGCTCGTCGTCTCCCAAGTGGCTATGTCGCTGACCTTGCTGTTTGGCGCGCTGCTGTTTGCCCGGACGCTGCGGAATGTGCTCAGCGTTGACGCCGGCTTCCAGCAGACCGGCATTCTCGTCACGCAACTTGACTTCACGCAGGTAAACGTTCCCATCAGCAACCGCGACGAATACAGACGTCAGATCATGGAGCGAATCCGCGCGATTCCTGGAGTGGACTCGGCCGCGGAGGCCGAGATCGTGCCTATGAGCGGAAATGGAATCGGTAATAGCGTTTGGACACCCGGAACCGATCAGAGCAAACACGTCGATAGCGCGTTCAGCATCGTTGGACCGCAATATTTCAAGACAATAGGCACGCCGCTGCTCGCGGGCCGCGATTTCAAGGAAACAGACACTGCCACTTCGCCGCTGGTTGCGGTCGTTAACGAGACATTTGTGAAGAAACTTGGGCTCGGTTCCAATCCGGTCGGGAAAGTATTTCGGCGCGAGGCAACGTCACACGAGCCCGAAGTCGAGTTCCAGATCGTCGGACTTGCGAAAGATACAAAGTACTTCGATTTGAGGGAGAAGAACTGGGCAATCGCTTATCTGCCGGCTGCACAGAGTCATCTGCGTGATGCCGGCATTCAGTTTGTCATACGGTCAGCGGCTCCAATGGCCAGCATCACTTCTCAGATAAAGAGCACGGTTGCCGAAATCAATCCAGCAATTGAAATCAACTTCCAAAGCTTCCAGCGAATGATCGGCGACTCGCTCCTGCAGGAGCGCCTGATGGCTACGCTCTCCGGCTTCTTCGGGTTCCTTGCCGCCTTGCTGGCCACTGTCGGACTTTATGGTGTGATCTCATACATGGTCGTGCGCCGCACCAATGAAATCGGCATTCGCATGGCTTTAGGCGCCGATCGGGCGGGAATTATTGCCATGATCCTGCGCGAAGCCGGAGCACTCCTCGGAGCGGGAATCGTAATCGGCCTCATCCTGTCGGTGGCCAGCGCCAGAACCGCGAAGTCGCTGCTCTACGGACTAACGTCTTACGACCCGATTACGCTTATCGCCGCAGTTTTATTACTTGCAGCTGTAACGGTAGCGGCGAGTTCATTGCCCGCACGGCGAGCTTCGCATCTCGACCCGATGGTCGCTCTGCGGGAAGAATGAGCTTTCTTTTAACAGGTTGTTGCCGGCTTATTGCTTGTGCACGACGCCAAGGTCCGCGAGTCCATTGACGATGAACTGCACTGCGATGGCCGTGAGCAGCAGGCCCATCAATCGCATCAGAATGCGAATGCCCGTTTCGCCCAGAAACTGACGTACCCGGTCTGCTGCCGAGAGGATCAGAAACGAAGCGACCACCGTAATGGTGATAGCAGTGAGCACGATTGCGCTTCGCCACCATCCCGGCGACGGACCCATCAGTACCATTACGGTAGAGATCGCTCCGGGACCTGCGAGCATCGGAGTGCCTAACGGAATAATTCCCGCGTCTTCTTTGGTGGCGCCCTCTTCGGTTTCGCCTGGGGTTTCGTGAGTTGCCGAGCGCCGCGCCTGAATCATCTCCAGTCCCATCAGAATAAGAATGATTCCTCCCGCAATTTCAAACGCCGGAAGCGTGATGCCGAACAAGCGGAAGATCAGGCTGCCGGTAAGCGCAAATGCGGT
>DATEKE010000069.1:0-4792 GCA_035277605.1 Terriglobales bacterium
CGTAAACACCATGGGATCGCCGCCGGCCGCGGCAGTTTCCGGACCGGGAGTAGCGGAAATGAAGGCAATTTCTTTACCGTCCGGGGACCAAGTCACGTCGTTTCCCTGCCCCGGGAGAGGTGAGTTCGTGCCTTCAGTTTCTGCCAGGAATGTTTTTTCGGAACCGTCGGGATGAGAGATGACGAGGCCGCTCTTGCCCTCTGCTTCACCGGAATAGGCAATCCAGCGGCCGTCGGGCGACCATACGGCGTCGGAGGTGACTTCATTTTCGCCTCCTAGGCGAGCTGATTTGCCGCTTGCGACGTCGAGAACCCAAAGCTGAGGATAAGGTCTGCCGGGACGATCAAAATTAATGACAGTGTAGGCGATCATTTTACCGTTGGGCGAGAGAGCGACTTCGCCGACGTCGCGGAAACGCGAAAGGTCGCTGCTCTGCAAGCGATCCTGCTGCGCCAGTGCAGGAGCGGCGACAGTGAGAATCGAGAACGCCAAGACGAGCGCGAGGATGAAACTTGAACAAACGTCGAAGATTTTTCGCATAAGAACTTCCTTTCCAACGAAGGATTGCGCGGTTTCGCAACAAAGTGAAATCGAGCCGCGGCGGCAAAATACAAATCGCCGCGGAGCCGTGCGGGATTCTATCGAAAGAGCGAACTTGCCGCGAAATTTTTATCCTAAGCGCGGTGCGCCAAATTGACTTGATTCTCCTAGCTGGTGTCGCCGCACAGAACAGCCACCGGCTGGCGGCAACTGCGCTACAATAACGCCCGGTAACGGGAGAATCGATGCTGCATCGTTTTGTTTTCCACAATGACCGGCTGCAGCCGATGGAAGAAGTGCGGTTGTCGCCGGGACAGGCCGGTTTGCTGAGCGGCTGGGGGCTTTTTACAACGCTGCATATATTCGAAGGCGAGCCATTTGCTTACGAGCGGCACTGGAAGCGGCTGGAGAAGGACGCGGCGCGGACGCGCTGCCCTTTTCCTTTCGATGCGGAGCGAGTCCGCGAGCATCTGCGAGAAGTGATTCACGCGAACAAGGTGAGAGAAGGATGCGCGAGAATCTACGTTATCTACAATCAGATCGGCCACTGGCGCAGCGACGAGAAAATGCCGAAAGCGGATCTGCTGGTTTATTCGACGGATCTTCCCGCGTATCGCGAGCCAGCCCGGCTCGGACTGCGTGAACACGGACGTCACGCCGCTTCGCCGCTCGCCGGTGTGAAAGTGACTTCGTGGCTGAACAACGTGTGGAATTTGTATGAGGCACAGCAGGAGGGCCTCGACGAAGTCGTGCTGCTCAACGAGCGCGGCGAGGTGGCTGAATGCACGGCCGCGAATATTTTCTGCGTCAAGGGCGGACGCGTGCAGACGCCTCCTCTGACATCGGGCTGCCTCGAAGGCGTCACACGGAGCGTTCTGCTCGAAATCGGACCGAAGGCAGGTGTTTCTTGCGAGGAGAAAACACTGCGGCCGGAGGACTTATTCTCCTCCGAAGAGGTATTCATCTCCTCGACGAATCGGAATCTCCTGGGAGTGGGAGAAATCGCGGGACATCGCTTCACTGAAGCGCCCGGGCCGGTGACGCGCAAGCTGGACGAAGCATTCAATAGTTATATCAAGGATTATCTTGCGCGGCGCACAGCCGCTGCACGTTCATGAAATCGGCATTTTTTCAGAGATCTGCAATATGCGCAGATTTTGAGTGCTGTGAAAGGAGTTAGAAATGACAGACCTGGCAAGCAAAACATGCGTTCCGTGCCGCGGAGGTGTGCCGCCGCTCAAAGGAAAAGAACTCGACGGATTTGTAAAGCAAGTCTTAGGATGGAATGTGGTGAACGGACATCACATCACGAAGACCTTCACGTTTCCTGACTTTGTCAAGGCGCTGGCGTTCGTCAACAAGGTAGGCGCGGTGGCGGAGGAGCAGGGCCACCATCCGGATATCCTGCTATCGTGGGGCAAGGCGGAGATCACGACGTGGACGCACAAGATTGATGGACTGACCGAAAGCGATTTTATTCTAGCTGCCAAGATCGACCGCTTACAAGCTTAAAGACTCCTGCTCTCGGCGAGTAAAATTCAGCGCTGTTCTCCGCCTTGAGTCGCCGCAAAGCGCGGTGCTATCCTCAAATCGTGAGCGAAGCAGATCCATCGCCAAAATCGAGCGCGGCGAGCGAGCAATCCCAGGCGCTGCTTGAAGTTTCGGAATCCATCTCGCTGCACCGCGACCTTGCGCCGCTGTTCCACGATTTGGCGTTGCGGCTTTGCGGCATGGTGCAGTTCGACTTCCTGGCTTTGATTCTCTATGACGTGGAACGCAACGTAATGCAGCTGCGGATCTGCGAAAGTGCAAAGCCCAGCCCGGCTGTGCCCAGCATTGAATTGAAACTCGACGAATCGCCAAGCGGGATCGTGCTTCAGACGCAGAAATCCGTGACGATTTCGTCTCTTGCCAACGAATCTCGCTTTCCCCGGCTTCGAGAATTTCTCGCGCAGCAGGGCGTTGAGTCCATTTGCGCGGTTCCTTTGAGCACGGCGCAGCGCCGGCTGGGCACGCTGGGCTTCGGAAACCGCCAGCCATACGAATACTCGCCTACCGAGATCGCTCTGATGGAACGCATCGCGCGACAGGTCGCGGTGGCCGTGGACAATGCTCTCAACTATCAGCGGGCGCAGTCGTATCAGCAGCAACTGATTCGCGAGCGCGACCGGCTGAGAGCGCTGCTCGACTTGACGAATGTGGTCGTCTCGCAGCTCGATTTGCAACAGCTATTTCAGGCAATTGCAGCAAGCCTTCGGAAGCTGCTGGAGTGCGAATATGTCAGCCTGGCGATATACGATCCGCAGACTCGCAGGATGCACATCCGTGCGCTCGACTTTCCGGGAGGCAAGGGGTTTCTGCAGCCGGAGATGAGTTTGCCCGCTGATCAAACACCCGCGGGGCGCGCGTTTACCACGCGACAGCCGGTTCTGATCGATGAGCAGGAGTTCGCGCGAACTAATCCAGAGCTCGCCGCTCTGATCGCATCCGAAGGGCTTCTCAGCGGAGTTTCTCTTCCTCTTTTGACTCCCCAGCGAGCTATCGGCGCGCTGAATCTGGCCAGCCGTCGCGAAAACGCATTCTCTCTGGAAGACGTTGAGTTTTTGCGGCTCGTCGCCGGGCAAATTGCGATCGCGGTGGATAACGCTCTGGCTTATCGCGAAGTCGAGCAAAGCAAGGAAAAGTTGAAGGAAGAAAAGCTCTACCTGGAAGATGAGATCCGCAGTGAACACAATTTTGAGGAAATGATTGGCGAAAGCGAGACGTGGAAGCGAATTCTGGAGCAGCTCTCGATTGTCGCGGGAACGAATTCGACGGTCTTAATTCTGGGCGAGACTGGAACGGGAAAGGAATTGATTGCTCGCGCAATTCACAACAACAGCGCGCGGCGCGAGCGCACGTTTGTGAGGCTGAATTGCGCTGCGATTCCGACAGGGCTTCTGGAATCGGAGCTGTTCGGGCATGAAAAAGGCGCGTTCACGGGCGCGATCTCGCGGCGCATCGGCCGGTTCGAGCTGGCCGATCGCGGCACGCTCTTCCTTGACGAAATCGGCGACATCCCTCTGGAACTCCAGCCGAAACTGCTTCGTGTATTGCAAGAGCAAGAATTCGAACGACTGGGTAGCACGGGGACGACGCGCGTGGACGTTCGCCTGGTGGCCGCAACAAACAGGAACCTCGAGCAAATGGTCGCTGAAGGAAAATTCCGCAACGATCTTTACTATCGTCTGAATATCTTCCCGATTCAGGTGCCGCCATTGCGGGAGCGCAGAGAGGACATTCCGCTGCTTGTGCGTCATTTCGCGCAGAAGCATGCCCGCGAGCTGAACCGGAAAATCCTGACCGTATCGAGCGAAGGGATGGACGCTATTCTCCAATATGCATGGCCCGGCAATATTCGCGAGTTGGAGAACTTTATCGAGCGCGCGATTATTCTCTCCCCCGGATCCGAGCTGCAAATTCCAGTTGCCGAATTGCAAAGAAGAGAGCAAGAGGCTCCCGGCGAGGCGAAAACGCTCGTGGAAGCAGAACGGGAACATATCCTTCGAGTCCTCTCCGAGACGCAATGGATCATCAGCGGCCCAAATGGGGCTGCGCGCCGCCTGGGGATGAAGCGAACCACGCTGCAATCAAAAATGAGGAAACTGGGGATTGACCGCCAGGTGCAAACCTCAATGAAGCGCCGAAATTAAGTCACCTGCCGATATTTCGGCACACATTTTCATAGTTTTCCCTTACCTCTAAGGAAGATTCTACTAGGATTTATCTATCAGCTTTGTAATCTGATACTTACATTATGATGCAGTTTCGTCACTGTGGCATTAGAAATGCGTTATGCATCTGCGCTTGCGGACATGAATCTATGATGAAAGCAACGATAGAGCGCAGCCCAGAAGGGACGTTGGTGGTCGTCGAAGGACGGGTCGCCGGGCCGTGGGTAAGAGAGCTTGAGCAGGTCTGGACCGAGCTTCAGGCGAGCGAAGGGAGCAGAGTGATTACGATTGAACTGAACGACGTGACTTTTATAGACGAAGCGGGAAAGCGGCTCCTGCGGAGAATGGCGGAGTCGGGGGCCGCGATTCGAGGGGGCGGATGCGCTACGGCAGCCATTATCAGTTCAATTCTTCCCTCGAAGAAAGAATCATCGTCAACGTCCCCAGCGTCGCCATCGACGGGGCGCAAGAAGCGACTTGGAAAATTTGCATGCCTGTTGTTGGGTGCGATCCTGCTCGGAGAGATTTTCACTCAAGCG
>DATEKE010000070.1:0-3042 GCA_035277605.1 Terriglobales bacterium
CCATTTCGGAACTCTTCGATATGGCGGAGGTCTTAGGCAAGCAGCCGCGTCCCAAGGGACCAAGACTGGCTGTGGTCACGAACGCCGGTGGCGCCGGTGTATTGGCGACCGACGCTCTTCTCACTCAAGGTGGACAACTCGCACAGCTTGCTCCCGATACGCAGCGCAAGCTGAATGAATTTCTTCCGCCATCGTGGAGCCATGGCAATCCCGTGGACACCCTGGGTGACTGCGGGCCTGAGGACTACGCGAAAGCCGTGGAGATCGTCGCCGACGATCCGAACACAGACGCCGTTCTGTCGGTGCTCGCTCCTCAAGGCATGACAGATCCCGATAAATCGGCGCGTCTGATGAGTAAAGTCGCCGAAGGCGTGACCAAGCCACTCATCGCAAGCTGGATGGGAGGCGACGTGATGCAAGTCGCCTCGACGTTGCTCAATGCCGCACGTGTTCCTACCTTCGATTATCCAGATGCGGCAGCACGGGCCTTCGCCTACATGTGGAAGTACAGCTCGAACCTACAGGCGCTGTACGAAACGCCGGTGTTTACCGGAGCATTGCCGGTCAATGGCCCTCGGCGTGTTGCAGAAGTGATCGCTGCGGCGAGTCGCGAAAACCGGACCATCCTCTCCGAGCACGAATCGAAAAGCCTCCTCGAAGCTTACGACATTCCGACCAGCAGCACACGCGTTGCACTCACACCCAATGAAGCAATCAGCGCAGCCGAGGAGATCGGCTATCCGGTGGTGGTGAAGCTGCACTCGAAGACCGTGACGCACAAGTCCGATCGTGGTGGCGTAAAGCTCAATCTCACCGATGCGCACGCCGTGCTGGTGGCATTCGAAGAGATCCGATCTGCTTTCCAACCAGAACGAGGATTTGACGGCGTAACGGTCCAACCGATGGTCGCTCTGGCCGGATCTGAGCTGATCCTCGGCAGTTCGACGGATTCACAATTTGGCCCGGTGCTTGTTTTTGGACTAGGCGGACAGCTCGTGGAAGTCTTGCGCGATCGCGCACATGCTCTACCGCCGCTCACTACAACTCTGGCGCGACGCATGATGGAAGGCACAAATATCTTCCAGGCACTGAAAGGTGTGCGAGGCAAACGCCCGGTCGATCTAGTAAAGCTTGAAGAGCTCTTAGTGCGCTTTAGCGAGTTGGTCATCGAGAATCCGCGAATTGCGGATATTGAAATCAACCCGCTTTTGGCTGGACCAGACGGACTGACCGCACTCGACGCGCGTGTAATTCTGCATCCGGTGTCGATCCCAGATAGGGAACTTCCTCGATCTGCAATCCGGTCCTATCCAGCACAGTACGCCTCGACGTTCGCGGGACGCGATGGAACGAAATTCAATATTCGTCCGATTCGTCCAGATGATGAGCCGATGATGGTCGAATTTCATCGCCACCTTTCCGAACGCAGCGTTTACTACCGCTACTTCTCTCCACTCGAACTCAGTTTTCGCACCTCACATGAGCGGCTCACCCCACGATGCTTCGTTGACTTCGATCGCGAGCTTGCGCTAGTCGCCGAGCATGTTGATGAAAACGGAAGGTCCTCAATCGTCGGCGTTGCGCGCCTCATGCGCGAACATTCGGGAGACAGCGCCGAGATTGCCTTCGTCGTATCGGACAAGTTCCAGCGCAGAGGACTTGGAAGCTATTTGTTGCAGCAAAGCATCGCGATCGCAAAACAGGAAGGAATTTCTTCGATTCATGCAGTCGTGCTGTACGAAAACTCGGGAATGCAAAATCTGTTCCAGCGAGCCGGCTTCAACTTCTCGGAACCCGAAGCAGGAGTCGTGTCCGTGGGCCTGGAATTGCGCGAACCTTGATGCGCTTGCATACGGTGGTTTCTGCGCAAAAATCGAGCGCTTTCTCTTATTCCGGTGCAGGCGCGGTTCAGTAAGGATTTATCGTAGGTCCCTCATTTCTATGTCGACAATTTCCGAGTGGTCGCCGAAGTCTTTTCTGCTATTAAGGAATTACACCTTCCACAAGTTTTTCTCCGATCTGCTGGCCGGGATCACCGTTGGACTCGTGGCTTTGCCGTTGGCGATGGCGTTCGCGATCGCTTCCGGTGTATCGCCGCAAGCTGGTCTCTACACCGCGGTTTTCGCAGGATTTCTCATCTCGGCGCTGGGCGGTTCGAGCACCCAGATCGGCGGTCCGACGGGAGCGTTCGTAATCGTGGTTGCCGGAATTGTCGCGAAATACGGTCTGCTCGGCCTTTATATCTGTACGCTGCTCGCAGGATTGATGCTCATTTTCATGGGCGCAACTGGGCTTGGCTCTGCGGTTCGCTTTATCCCGCGACCCGTCGTGGTGGGATTCACGAACGGCATCGCGATCCTCATCGCCAGTACGCAGATCAAAGACTTCTTCGGGCTTCGCATCGCCGGAGCGCCGGGCGACTTTTGGGGCCGGATGCAGGCGGTTACGGCAAACTTCCACACGATCTCATGGCCGGCAACTGTTCTTTCGGTCGCTTCGCTTTTCCTCATCATCCTCCCGGCAAAATACGTAAAGCGCATTCCGGGGTACATCGTTGCTTTATTCGTAGCTACCGGAGTGGCACTAATTTTCAAACTGCCGCTGGAAACAATCGGCACGCGTTTTGGCGGAATCCCTTCTGGACTACCGCACTTCGCGATTCCACCGCTAAAGTTGGGAATGATCCGCCCACTGGTATCGCCAGCTATCACAGTTGCGATGCTCGGAGCCATTGAGTCGCTGATGTCGGCGGTTGTGTCTGACCGAATGAGTGGCGATCGACACAATCCCAATGTGGAACTGATTGCCCAGGGTATCGCCAACATAACCTCTCCGTTGGTGGGAGGACTACCCGCTACAGGCGCAATCGCGCGTACCGCAACGAACATCCGCTCCGGCGCGAAAACTCCCGTGGCGGGCATGGTGCACGCGTTGACGCTGCTCAGCATTCTTTTGTTTGCTGCGCCGCTGGCGAAATTCGTTCCACTATGCGTGCTGGCTGCGATTTTGATGGTGGTTTCCTACAACATGGGAGAGTGGCGC
>DATEKE010000071.1:0-2589 GCA_035277605.1 Terriglobales bacterium
AAACGTTGCCAACCTGATGCTTGCGCGAGTCCTGAAACGGGAACGCGAGCTGGCCGTGCGCAGCGCTCTCGGAGCAAGCAGATTCCGCATCGCCCGCCAACTTCTAACGGAGACCGTGCTGCTGGCGCTTGGTGGAGGAGCACTCGGCTTGCTGATCGCTCCGCCAGTCCTTCAGCTTCTCGTCAAGTTCACCGCACGCTTCACTACACGAGCCGGCGAGGTTACGCTCGACTGGCACGTGCTGGTGTTTACGTTTCTCGTCTCGGTCGCGGCTGGATTGCTGTTCGGCATGGCTCCTGCGTTCGCGTCCACGGGGCACCTGAACGAAGCAGTCAGGCAGGCAGGAAATCAAAGCTCCACGAATGTTGGAGGGCAGCGTCTACGCGCTGGGTTGGTAGTTGCGCAGGTGATGGTCTCGTTTGTGCTGCTGATCGGCGCAGGATTGATGATGCGCAGCATTCTTGCTCTTGAACACGTCGACCCGGGATTCCGGCCGGATCGCCTGCTGACCATGCGTATAAGTCTGAATTTCACGAAATACGATACGTCAGCAAAAGCCACCGCTCTGATCAACCAGGTACTTCTTCGCGTCACTAACACCAGCGGCATTGAGTCCGCAGCCCTGGCCGGCAATTTCCCGTTCAATCCCGGTGGGATCATCAACGGCCCAAACACGAATGTAATTCGCATCCAGGGTCGAGCCGAACGCGAAGCCGTAACCGTCGATACTCCAACTGTCAGCACGGATTACTTTGCAACGCTTCGGCAGCCGCTCATAACCGGCAGAACCTTTACGCAGCAGGAAGACGAAGACAATACACAGCGTGTAGGAGTGATCAACGAGACCTTCGCGCGTCATCGCTGGCCCAATCAAGATCCCATCGGTCAACATATCAGCCTCGATGATGGGAAGACCTGGGCGGAGATAGTCGGAATCGTTGGCGATGTGCGCGAATACGGTCTGGCGAAACCACCGGAAGATCAGCTATATCTTCCAGGATTGGCGAACTGGCTCATCGTGCGGACAGCCGCCGATCCTTCCAGCCTTTCGAGTCTCATAAGCTCAACCATTCACTCGATTGATCCGCAGGTTGCGATTGACCGTATCAGTTCGATCGAGCGCCTGCAGCAGGAATCTGTGGCTTCGCCGCGAATCACAGCCATTCTTCTCGGCATCTTTGCGGCTTTGGCTCTGGCCATCAGTGCGACTGGAATCGCCGGCGTGATGGCTTTGTCTGTAAGCCAGCGCTCTCACGAACTCGGGATCCGCATGGCCCTGGGACAATCGCGAAGCTCGATCGTACAGATGATCGTGCAGCAGGGGCTCTCGCTGGCGGCTGCCGGTACTATTTTGGGAATCGTCGGAGCGCTTGTTCTCGGACGTTTGCTCGCATCGCTGCTTTACAACACGAGCACGCGAGACGCCCTCACTTTTGCCGGAGTTTCATTCGTGTTTTTAGCGGTGGCGAGCGTGGCGTGCATGCTGCCTGCAAATCGAGTTACACATATCGATCCTTCCAGAGCGCTGCGGCAGGAGTAGGTTGCTGTACTGAAGCTACAACTATCCAGGATATCGGTCCGTTCCCCTTACACCGAAACGCAATGCGGACTATGCGGGCGTTTAAGTTCGGAGGTTGGACAGCGCTCTCTCCTCATATAGCAGAGTATCTGCGCCCGCCTGCGAGAGGCACTCGTCACACTATCCCTCAAATCGAGCGCAATGTCCCATGAATCTTGGTTGGGCCGCATATTTATTGGCTCGGAGTCTGGATTTCATCGATGGGACTAAAAGACAATCAGCGCCAAATCGCGAGTAGAAGGCGTTGAGCGTGCGCTTCCCTGTGCGAGGCGGGTTACTGGTATCGAGCCGACATTCGCGGAACTTACTAAGTAGGAGAAAGAAGCATGTGTAGGAAAATATCTCAATGGTTGCTTGGCCTGCTATTTGTCTGTACAAGTTTGGCTTTCGGTCAGGTGACTGCCAGCTCTACGCTGCAAGGCACCGTAACCGATAAAACCGGGGCCGCAGTGGTGGGAGCGGATGTGACAGTCACAAACGCTGCTACAGGCGTGAGCCGAACAGTGAAGACCGGCTCCGATGGCGGCTATCGCGTCGATCCGCTCGCGGTCGGCTATTACAACGTTAACGTCGCAATGCAAGGCTTCGATACCGCCAAAGCCCAACGGGTAGAAACGCTGGTGGGAGCCGCGACAACCCAGAACTTTACCTTGAAAGTTGGGTCAGCCACGGAATCGGTAGAGGTGAGCGCGGAAGCTCCGCTGCTCGATTCGCTCAAGACAGACGTGAGTCAAAACATCACACCACGACAGGTTGAAGACTTGCCGATGATCGGCCGCGATGTTGCCAACCTCGCATATCTCGCGCCGGGCGTGAAAGCGGCAGATTCTTATGACCCGACCAAAAACCGTTACGCGATTCTCTCTGTGAACGGCAGTGGGGGACGCAACGTGAACGTCACCGTGAACGGCGTTGACAACAAGGACAACACGGTGGGCGGGCCGGTGATGCAGCTTCCTCTCGAAGCTGTGCAGGAATTCGCGATCTCGACGCAGCGCTTCTCCGCTGCC
>DATEKE010000072.1:0-4938 GCA_035277605.1 Terriglobales bacterium
CCCAGTTCTCAAGCATGAAATCGCAGATGGCGCAGCCGAGCGTTCGCAGCAAAGCGATGGTCGCACAGAACCAGCAGCAAGTATGGGATTCCGTGGGTGCTGCCAACGGCGCAATTCAGGGAACACTCGGAGACCTCGTGAGTGGCGGTCCCATGCCCTCCTCGTACGCGAAGACGTTCGAAAGCAGGAGCGTTCAGAAAGTGATCGCGGACCAAGCCGCTCCGGTCGAGCAGTCTTATAGTTCTCTGATGAAGCAGCTTCGCGACCAGCACGCGGTGGGAGTGGTTGTCGCCGTCGGCGGACAGCTCATCTGGGCGGACCTCTTTGCCAGCACCGGCTTGCTGGAAAAATACTGGCCCAAATTAGTGCGCTCGTATGCCGCTGAGGCAATCACCTCTGGAGCCACAGCAAAACCGGTGAGCGTTGCCGAAGCGCAGCAGTTCCTAAATCGAACCGAAGGCACGCGCCAAATGATTGAAAGTGAGCCTGGAGTCTATCGCCAGTCAGAAACAATTGCGTCTAATTTCAAGCTGTTCACCCTCGCCTCTCTGCTGCCCGGCACCGGTTTCGATCTGCATATCAGTAAGATCGCCGATGCGAACGCGACGGTTCCCGAAATAGGAAAGATGAGCCCCGTGGGAGTCTGGAGCGAAGTGCATTAGAGGGAAACAGGGGACAGGTTACAGGGGACAGAAAAAATAAAACTCTTCACTACACCGACGAAGCAAGGAAAATGTTCCTACCGCTGTGAAATTTTGTCCCGCCACAGCCCTGTTCCCTGTCCCCTGTAACCTGTTCCCTGCCTCAATGAAACCGAGCAGCCTCTGCTTACGTACAGTAAATATGCGGGTCTAATGAGGTAGGGGCCATGAGGGTAACCCGAGCGGACAACGTTGGTCATACGACTCTGGATACTTACTTTCGTGTGTTTGAAAAGAGGAATCTGCAACAAATGATGACCCAAGTGAGTCTAATGTTGCAGGAAGCAAGTAGGGTCGGAGGTGACCTGAAAATGATGGTGGAAAAGTTCTCACTCGCCGAGTTGTCCGCCCTGCGGAACGAGCTCATGCAAAACGGACTCGATCCGTGGCAGGCGGCTGAGCTGTTCCATGTATTTCTGTCGGGCCGTGGTTATGGAGTTTCAAGCAATGCGGCCATCGATGCCGCAACCCGCGTCGAGGAATCCGGTTGCTCGATCGACGTGCTGCAGCACGAGCTCGAAAGTCTTGCGATGGTGATGTAGTCGGGGGAAACAGGATTGTTCCGTCCGCCGGCGGTGAGGCTTACGGACAGGACATGCAAGGACGAGCCGGGCGAACCTGCCCGGCTCTTTGCTTTTGCGCGCGAGCGCGCACAAAGCTACCAGCTTCCAGCCGCCAGCTACCAGCAAAATCTTAAACATCCCGACAGCACGCTTGAGTTCTTCAGAATGGTTGGCTCGATCCAAGCCGGCGGGAGTTCCAGGTACAAGCTCGTAGCTGGAGGCTGGCAGCTTGCTTTCACTCGTACCGCAGAGCTTCCACCGTATCCAATTGCGCCGCGCGCGTCGCCGGCACCGTCCCAAAAATGATGCCCACGCCCGAAGCTACGAGGATGGCGATAATCGCTGAGAGTCCCGAAATAGGAATGCGGTATTCGGTAAAAAAGCGGACGGAAAAAGGGACTGAGAGTCCAATCAACGTTCCCAGCATTCCGCCTGTCAGCGAGATAAAGACGGCTTCGGTAAGGAACTGAAGCCGGATCTCCTGGCGCGTCGCGCCGACCGCCTTGCGAATGCCGATCTCGCGAATGCGCGAGCGCACGTTAGCCAGCATGATGTTCATAATGCCCACGCCGCTTACGACAAGCGTTACCGTTGCAATCAGCAGGAGCACTACCGTCAACGCATTGGCAGTCTGAGCCGCTACCGAAAGCAATTGCTGTAGATTTTCGACGTGATAGACCGACTGCGCTCGATGTCGGGATTGCAGAACTCGGTGGATCTCTTGCGTGGCCTTATCTACCTCGCTTGCATCACCCATTGAGAAAAATATCTGTTTCACTGCGTCGGTGCCGGTGAAGTATTTAGCGACGGTGTAAGGAATCAGAATCGTATCTTCGGCAATTTCCGATTGACCGAAGGTTTCTACGCGTTCTTTGAAAGTCCCGATTATTGTGAATGGTAAATTGCTGATCTTGATCGTCTGACCGACAGCAGAATCTTCATTGCCGTAAAGCCGCCGCGCGAGCTGCACCGTGACACAGGCTACTTTGGTGCGCGTCATCGATTCTTCATTATCGAAGAACCTACCGGAAGGAATGAGTAGATTGCGCACCGTGTCGTATTCGGACGAAACTCCCAGAACGAGCAGGTCACGCTGTCTTCCCTCGCCTACCGAGATACGATCGTGCAGCTCGACCATTGGCGAAGACGCAACGATATCCGGCACTTCATTGCGCACGGCGCGTTCGTCGTCTTCCGTAAGCTCGTCCTTCTGGACCGTGCTGAATGACGAGTTGCTGCCGCCCTCGTAATAGGCATAGATCATGTTCGCGCCGATCGCCTGAATCTGGTTCAGGATGTACTGTTTGCCGGTGAGGCCGATGGTGACAACCAGGATCAACGATGCGGTGCCGATGACCATGCCAAGCGCGGTGAGTGCAAAACGGACTTTACTCGAACGGAAGGAATCAACCGCCAGCTTGGCGATCTCGCTGAAGAGCATGGTCTTGGTCGCGCTCTCCAGCGTCTGCTCGAACGAGCGGATGCGCTCCATCGTGCTCTGATGGTGCTCGGCCGCCTTCTGCTCTTCGAGTTGCAGCTCTTCGGGGGACATTCAGGCTTGCGAAAGACAACAACTCCTTCAGTCCCATCCTAAACCGGGTTGAGACGAGAAGTTGCTCTGCGATTGGATGACGGTGATGACTGGGAAGCTTCATGGGTTCGACTCTGCTGTCATTCCGAACCGCCGATTTTGCGGTGAGGAATCCCTATAAACTGCTGCCTACGTCGTGTGGAAATGCTTTGTGTCTCTTCCGGCATGAATTAAGCCGATGTTTGACTAGGATCGAGAACCTGTAGTCCAGTGGAATGAGTAGGGATTCCTCACCGCAACAGCGGCGGTTCGGAATGACAGACTCAAAAGTCTTCGTGTCCTCTGTGTCTCCGTGGTGAAATAGCAGTTTCATGGATCAGCGCCTCATCTTCCACCTCGACATGGACGCCTTCTTCGTGTCCGTCGAAGAGCTGCTCGATCCAACGCTCAAAGGCAAGCCGGTCATCGTCGGCGGACCTAAAGATCAGCGCGGAGTCGTAGCCGCAGCTTCGTATGCGGCGCGAAAATTCGGCGTGCATTCGGCCATGCCGCTTCGCACTGCTGCCAAGCTCTGTCCTGACGGCATCTACCTGGACGGACACCCTCATCTTTATCGCGAGTACTCAGGTAAGGTGCACACGATCTTGTGCCGCTACTCTCCCAAAGTGGAAATGGCGTCAGTTGATGAAGCTTATCTCGACATGACGGGTACGGCGCGGCTGCTCGGACCGCCCCTGAGATCGGCACATGATCTGCACGGGGAAATAAAAAGCGAGCTGAAGCTGAACTGCTCGATCGGTATTGGAACGGCGCGTGTCGTGGCTAAGATTGCCTCTGATCTCGCTAAACCAAATGGCGTTCTTTTGGTTTGGCCGGGACACGAAGCTCGGCTTTTTGCTGATTTGCCGATACGCAAGATGCCCGGCATCGGCAAAGTCTCGGAAGCTCGCCTCCACGAGCTTGGCGTTCGCACCTTCGCCGACCTCACCGCGCGCGAGGATCTCGAACGACACTTCGGCGCATACGGCTCCGCGATGGCGGGCAAAGCTCGCGGTGAAGATGCAGGCGGATGGTTCGATGAAGAAATCGGCGAGAGCACGACAAAATCAATCAGCCACGAGCACACGTATGGCGAGGACACCGCGAACCTGCAAATCCTCGAAACCACGCTCGCTCGATTGACCGAAATGGTGTGCCGGCGCCTGCGCGAACAGCAATTCGAGGCACGCACGATTCAACTCAAACTGCGCTATTCAGACTTCACGACGATCACGCGTGCGCATTCCGTCGCAGAACCTACGAGCAGCGATCACGTAATCCTCACGAATATTCGCAAGCTCTTTCACGACAACTGGAAGCCTGGAGCCAAAGTGCGTCTGCTAGGAGTGCATGTTTCAGGCTTCGATACAGCTCCCTCATCCGTGTCCTTCGATTTCGCGGCTCCTGATCGCTGGAACAAGGCGCTTTCAGCAGCCGATCGCCTGAGGGATAAATTCGGAGATGCGGCCGTTCATCTCGGCAGCGCGCTGAAAGCAAATATCCGCGAACGCACACACGAAAACCCCGCGAGCATACCTGGAAAGAACAAAAAACAGACCGGCGAACACGAAGGTCACTGAGGCAACAGAGCGAGGTCACAAAGGGACTTCCCCGTGACCTTCGCTGTCAACTTCGTGACCTTCGTGTTCGCTCCTCCCGGGGTTCTGCGAGAATTGAAGTACTCGCATGATTCAACTCTCCGGCGCGGGAAAGCGCTACGGCCAAAAGCTGCTCTTCGAAGGTCTCGATTGGCTGATCACGCCTAACGACCGCGTCGGCGTAGTCGGCGCCAACGGCACTGGCAAATCCACCCTGTTGAAAGTTCTGGCGGGAATCGAGACGCTCGATTACGGAACCATTGTCCGCACAAAAGGCATCAGCGCCGGATATCTTCCGCAGGACGGGCTCTCGCTCAGCGGGCGAACAGTTTTTGCCGAATGCATGTCCGTGTTTGCCGAATTGCAGAGCATGGAGCAGGAGTTGGAGCAGCTCACGGCGCGCATGTCGGAGTTGGATCACGAGAGTTCTGACTATGCGCAAGTTGCCGACCGGTTTCACTCACTCGAAGCGCAGTTTCGAGCACGCGATGGCTATGCGCTGGAAG
>DATEKE010000073.1:0-16581 GCA_035277605.1 Terriglobales bacterium
CGCGATGAATAGTCACACTCTCGCGGATGGTGTTGTTGTCGCCGATCTCAAGTCGCGTCTTCTCGCCTTTGAACTTCAGGTCCTGCGGTTCCAGACCTAGAGTGGTAAAAGGAAACACGCGATTCGAGTGTCCCATTCGCGCGGGGCCCTTTAATACCACGTGTGAGAGCAGCTCGCAGTTCTCACCCATTTCGACTTCAGCACCAACGATGCAGAATGGACCGATCGTGCAGCTTTCGGGAATATGCGCTGCAGGATCGACGATCGCAGTCGGATGAACGTGGGCACTCACGCAGGCCGACTCACCAATTGACATGTGACCGTCGCCTCGCAGGCGAGCTTGTTGCCGACGTAAACATTGCCCTGCATCTTGACCGCAGTGGAACGCCAGGCGAGGACGTCGACTTCGACGCGAAGCTGGTCGCCGGGTGTGACTGGCTTGCGAAACTTAGCGCGCTCAATGCCGGTAAAAACCATCAGCTTCTGATCGCGATCGGGAATTTCGGTGAGCAGCAGTGCGCCACCAGCCTGCGCAATGGCTTCCACGATGAGAACGCCGGGCATGATCGGATAGCCCGGAAAGTGTCCCAAGAAGTGCGGCTCGTTTGCGGTGACGTTCTTAATGGCAACAATGCGCTTCTTCCGCTCAATCTCGATCACGCGATCGATGAGCAGAAACGGATAGCGATGCGGCAGAATCGCCTGGATTTCTGTGATGTCTAGCGTCTTCTTCTCGGTCGTGGGAGCTTCAAGTTCGACTGTGGAGACGCCGCTCTGGTTTTCTGTTGTCATGGTCAGGATTGAACACGGAGGTCACGGAGGACACAGAGGCTCTCTTTCCGGTTTCCGAATCGCTCACGCTGTGCCGAAAATCGGCAAAGCTGTTCACGAACACAGAAACAAAACCTTCGTCTCCTCCGTGCCCTCCGTGTTCGCTCTTTTCCTAAGCGGGAAATTATAGTTTCTCGCCCGACTCGTTGGCGAATCGATGCTGGATGGTAAGCTCAACAGCGCATGATTTCGCTTGCACACGCTCGCGCGAGGCAGGAGCAGCTCCTTTCAGACCTCAAAGCAATGGTCGAGATGGAGTCTCCCAGCAGCGACAAAGGCGCGCTCGATCACCTCGCTGAATTTCTCGCCACGCGCCTTGAACACTATGGCGGGCACGCTCAGATCCACTCCGCCTCTGAAACGGGAAACCACGTTCAAGCCGATTTTCCCGGAGTGACTGATAACAAGCCCGTGCTGCTGCTTGGCCACATCGATACGGTGTGGGACATCGGCACAGTCAAGCAGATGCCATTTCGAATCAGTAATGGACGTGTCTGGGGGCCAGGCGTACTCGATATGAAAGCCGGCGTTGCCATTGCTCTTCATGCGATGGCGCTGCTGCGTGAGCATCACAGCCCTCATCCTCCGGTTCGCATGTTGTTCGTTTCGGATGAAGAGATTGGCAGCCACGTCTCGCGCCCGATCACGCAAAAGCTCGCGCTTGAATCGCAGGCGGTGCTCGTGCTGGAACCAGGCCAGGGACTCGAGGGCGCATTGAAAACCTCGCGCAAGGGCGTAGGAGTTTACGAGATCAAAGTTACGGGTGAGGCCGCGCACGCTGGGGTTGATCCCGGGCAGGGCACGAGTGCCATTCACGAGCTGGCTCATCAAATCCAAACCATCTCTACCTTTACTGACATCAAACGCGGAATGACCGCCAACGTAGGCCTGATCCGCGGCGGGACACGCAGCAACGTGATCGCTGCCGATGCCTGGGCCGAGGTCGATGTTCGTGTCAAAACCGCCGGTGACGGCAAAGATATCGACCAGAAAATGAAGGGCTTGCGCGCACGGGATTCGCGCTGCAAAGTCGAAGTCACTGGACAAATCAACCGCCCTCCGATGGAGCGCACAGAAAAAGGAGTAGCTCTGTATCGCAAGGCGGCGCAAGTAGCACAGTCGCTCGGCTTCAAAGTCGATGAACAATCAACAGGAGGGGGCTCCGACGGGAATTTCACGGCGGCTTTAGGAGTCCCTACTTTAGATGGCCTCGGAGCTGTCGGCGAGGGAGCCCATGCAACGAACGAGTCGATTCTGCTGGACCAGATCGCGCCGCGAACGGCTCTGCTGGCGGGACTGATCGCGTCGCTCTAGCTCTGTCATTCCGAACGCCTGGTTTTGGCGGAGGAATCGCTGAGCAGCCATGAGCTTGAGGACAAAATCGGCTCCCTTCCGCTCGCAGCCTTTTGAACTGGCCCATAATGACGGGGTAGCTTGGCAATAGAGATTCCTCACCGCAAAGGCAGCGGCTCGGAATGACAAGAACGGAGCCTCCGGAGTGTGTTCAATCCTCGCATCTTTAACAACGAATCCGGGTTTACTTTGACGCAGGCGGCATAACCGCCTATCATCAGCTATACAGCATTCCTTTGGGGGTAGTTCATGTTTGGCGGCAAATTAGGCATTCCCGAGCTGTTGCTTCTGCTCGGCATTGCTCTCCTGATTTTTGGACCGGGCAAGCTGGCCGACTTCGGCAAAGGGCTCGGCGAAGGTATCAAGAATTTCAAAAGCGCAGTAAAAGACGGCGAGCACAGCACCACGACGGAAGAGAAGAAGAGCTAGTCGTACTCTTTCCCTCCTCACGTTCTTACTGTTGCGCTCCAAGCGCTTCCGGCGCATGCTCGCGGAGCATGCGATAAACCAGCGGCACCGGCAATCCCACTACATTGAAGTAGCAGCCTTCGATGCGCGAGATCCATCGCGACGCGACGCCTTGGATCGCGTACGCTCCTGCCTTGTCCATCGGCTCGGCTGTGGCGACGTATGCATCGATCTCCTCTTTGCTGATCGGCTGCACGAAAACTGTCGTGGTCTCTGCGTCATCTTTCGATTGCCATCTGCCGTCATGCTTCCACATCAGACAAACACCGGTGATGACGTAATGACTGCGTCCGCTCAGCATCTGGAGCATACGCGCGGCGTCATCCGGGTCCCGTGGTTTTCCCAGCGGCTTTCCCGTTTTGAGATCGAGGACAACTTCCGTATCCGCCGCAAGGATCGGGCTCTCGCCGCTCGCATGCTGAGCTACCGAGCTCGCCTTCTCGCGCGCCAGCCGGCGCACGCACATTTCCGGCGTCTCTCCTGGGCGATACTCTTCCGGCACATTCGACGGTTGTACCGAAAAGGGAATCAGCGCGTTGCGCAAAAGCTCCTGTCGACGCGGAGAGGCGGAGGCAAGAACAAGCATGAGCTACAGTGTAGCCGTCAGAACCGGCGGCGGTTCTGTTTGATGCATGCTAGCGCAAGATGGCCTTCAGCAGATTTGCTGTCTGCACCTGTTCCGCGCGGGGACCATTGTCTCTCGCGATTCCGGACAAGCGGTCGGAGACGGCAATCACTGCAGCATTCCCGCTCAAATACATGCGCCCTGAAGGATCATCGACCCGCCATCCATTCTTATAGCGAACCAGATGAAAACGGACAGCCTGGGTTGACGATTTGCCGTCCGCAGCATCGGCGGTAAGATGGCCGGCTGCTCGAATCTTTGCATCGACAGTTCCTGAGCTTGCCTGCAGATGCAGCCGCTCGATTTTGAGCGACTCGACGATGACTACGTCGCTCGCTTCCTCCCATCGATCCTGTCGCTCGTCTGAGGGATTACTCCAGAGCTGCAACATCGCCTGCTCAAAAGCCGCTTTTGTTGGCCGTTCCCGATTCAGGAAAACGACTTCTGTGTACTCCGGTTTTAGAGGCGCCTGCACTGGCTTCGGCGCTGACTTTGGCTCATCCGAATCGAGTTCCAGCGTCGCAGAGGACGAGTCGTCGGCTGCGGCTCTCAATGTATTCGGGCCAGAGCGAACGCGCTCGCCCGCATGCACCAGATAGCGAAAAAAGCGTACCGGGCCGCGCCTGCGCCACGCTGGAGAGTTGTAGGTATCCACTTTCGGCCCAGTGCTCAGAGAGCTGTAGAAGGAATGCTGGCTGGGATCGACGACCAGACCAACGTGCCCGCGCCACACGATCAGATCGCCGGGTTGCGGGGTTCGCACTCTCTCGAAGCTGTCCACACCACGATATAGATCCATCGAAGGCGCGTACGTATAGTGCAATCCCGCAAGATCGTACAGGTCGTGCACCAGATGCGAGCAGTCCTCTTCGGGATCAATCTGGGAAGTGTTCTCCCGTGCATTCTCGATGATCGCGGCTCCTTCGCGCCAGGTAAGGGGGCGCGCATCATTTTCACTGCGGGCAGTCGCACCGTGTTCGGGCGACACCTGCGCGTACAGAGCACTTCCAATCAGCAATATCCAAGTAAGAGAAAAGGACTTCATAGCTACTCTGAATTCAACCCTATTTTTGATGCAGAATCTCGCACGCTGAGCATAACGAAAGTTCCTGCGGCTTTTGACTGAAACCAGGCAGCAGTCGTTACCAAAAGGTAACTATTTCGGGAACAACCAGACTCCACGTTCGAAACAAACCCTGACTCCTTTTTTAGAATTGTCATCCCTCGATGAAACCGACAGCAGATCCCTTCGACCGCAAAACCAGCGCGTAGGAAGAATAAAGATCGAGGCTGCGGTCGAAGGGATGACAAATCAAAAAGCAATCCGTGTAGCGGGTGCCATCGAAGAAATGACGATTCGAAAACATCCTTGCGCATCGAGAGACCGGAATTCTCTCGCCCTCATTTACACTGAACTCCCATTTCATCCAGGAGAGCCGATTGAACTTCCTCAAAGGCGTACCCCTGTTCGCACTGCTGGCGGCGAGTTTCTCCACAGCACAGATCGACACCGCCACTCGTGAACTCTCACGCGACATCTTCAAGCAACTGATCGAGATCAACACGACGGACTCTGTCGGCAACGTAACCACTGCGGCCGACGCCATGGCGCAGCGGCTGCGCGACGCTGGATTTCCCGATTCGGATATTCAGGTGCTTGGCCCAAATGATCGCAAGAAGAACATGGTGGCCCGCATGCACGGCACGGGCAAACATAAGCCCGTGCTGTTGATCGGACACCTCGACGTCGTCGAAGCCAAGCGCAGCGACTGGACCACCGATCCGTTTCAGTTCATCGAAAAAGACGGCTACTTCTACGGACGCGGCACGCAGGACATGAAAGGCGCAGACGCCGTTCTCGTCACGACCATGATTCGCTTCAAAAAAGAAGGCTATCGTCCCGATCGCGACATCATCCTCGCGCTCACCGCCGATGAAGAAGGCGGAAGCTCCAACGGGGTGGAGTGGCTGGTGAAAAACCATCGCGAGCTGATCGACGCCGAGTTCGTCCTGAATCCGGACGGAGGCGGAGTGCAACTCGAAAACGGCAAGCCGCTGATGATGGAGATGGATGCAACGGAGAAGCTCTATTCCGACTATCGCCTCACCGCGACCAATCCCGGCGGACACAGTTCGCTTCCCGTTCCTGACAATGCCATTTACCACATCACGGATGCTCTTTCGCGACTCGAGAAGTTCCCGTTTCCTTTCGAGCTGAACGACGTTACGCGCGCGTACTTCGCTCAGATGTCGAAGATCGAGCGCGGGGAACGGGCAACGGACATGAAAGCCATTCTGTCGAATGCTCCAGACCAGCAGGCGATTGCGCGGCTCTCGAAGGATCCAATCAACAATGCCCTGCTGCACACCACTTGCGTTGCCACTCGCATTGATGGCGGACACGCCAACAACGCGCTGCCGCAGACCGCTCACGCGAACGTGAACTGCCGGATTCTTCCCGGTCACGGAATCGACGAAACGCGCGAGACGCTGGTCAAAGTCTTCAACGATCCCAAAGTGACAGTGAACGACGTAGGTAGCAACGGCGAAATCGAAACCGGACCTTCCCAGCGAAAATCGTTTCCACCGCCTCCGCTGCTGCCACAGGTGATGACGCCGCTCGAGCAGGTCACGCAGCAGATGTGGCCCGGGACTCCGGTTGTGCCCTCGATGGCGACTGGAGCGTCCGACGCGGTGTACACGATTCCCGCTGGGCTGCCGACCTATGGCGTTTCCGGACTGGCGGTGGAGAACAACGACATTCGCGCGCATGGCAAAGACGAGCGTCTGCCGGTCAAGTCGTTCTACGACGGAGTGGATTTTTACTATCGCTACTTGAAACAGGTCACTTCGGAGGACTACAAATAAGAGTTCCAATTCTGTACTTGGCCAGTGCGGCTGGACTGCATTCTGCGTGCACAACGAATGGCACGCGGCGCGCATCCCACGCAGCGAAGCAGAGAACGACCGGCAACCTCGCTGAGGTGCGGCGCCATGAGCAGTCAGCCGAACATTCGACATCCGCACCAGGACCCGCTCGACGCGAATTTCTACTCGCGGATTCTTAACTCGCTTGACGCCATTATCTGGGAAGCCGACGCCAGGACTTTCCAATTCCGATTTGTAAGTCCACAAGCCGAGCGCATTCTCGGCTTTCCTGCGGAGCAGTGGATCGCGGAGCCTGATTTCTGGCGCAAGCACACGCATCCCGACGACGTGGAGTGGTGTGCCGCCTTCTGCCGCGACTGCACCACGCGCGGCGTCGATCATGTTTTCGAATACCGAATGGTCGGGGCCGACGACCGCGTGGTATGGCTTCGCGATGTTGTCACAGTGGTGAGCGAACCCGGAGAGCATCTGGTGTTGCGCGGGCTGATGCTCGACATCACGGAGCGCAAGCGCGCCGAAGAGAACCTCACTCGGATTAGTACAGCGATCGAGCATTCGAGCGATGGCATCGTGATCGCCGATCCACCGGGGAATTCCCTTTATCACAATCCCGCCTTCATCCAGCTCACCGGCTACGACGCGGAAAGCATCAAGCCCATTGGCGGATTTCCCGCTTTGATCATCGAGCCGGCGATGCAAGAGCAAATCCGCGCAGCCGATCGCGCCGGCTCTTCGTGGCGCGGTGAAGTTCCGCTGCGCACAAAACAGGGACGTACCAAGGTCGTTTGTGTCACTCGCGATGCTATCCGCGATTCTCAGAACCGCGTCCTGGGGGTTGTAAGCGTTTGCGAGGACCAGACCGAGCGTCGCGAGATGGAGCACCAAATCCGTCATGCACAGAAGATGGACGCGGTTGGACGCCTCGCCGGCGGCATCGCTCACGATTTCAACAATTTGCTCAACGTCATCGGCGGCTATGGCGAACTCGCGCTCATGCGTCTCCAGTCTGACCATCCGATCACTCCTTACCTGCAGGGCATACGGCAAGCTGTGGAACGCGGAGGCTCGCTCACGCGCCATCTGCTCGCCTTTAGCCGTCAGCAACTGCTCGAACCGACGGTGCTGAACCTGAATCAGGTGGTCGAAGAGATGTCGGAAATGCTGCGGCGCGTGATTGGCCCGACCATTGAATTCTTCACGTTTTTCGATTCGCGGCTGAAGCTGATCAAAGTGGATCGCGGCGAGCTCGAGCATCTCCTCATGAACCTGGTAGTAAACGCGCGAGATGCGATGCCTAATGGCGGGAGGCTTGAAATCCGCACCGCCAACACAACCATCGACACGCGCAACTCGGTCGCGCTCGCACATCGCGCCCAGCCGGGAGCATACGTAAGCCTCTCTATCCGCGATTCCGGAATGGGAATGGACGCCAATACGCAGCAACGAATCTTTGAGCCGTTCTTCACCACCAAGGAATTCGGCAAAGGCACAGGGCTCGGTCTTTCGATCGTGTATGGAATCGTCCAGCAAAGCGGAGGCTTCATTACCGTGCAAAGCGAGTTGGGCCAGGGCAGCACGTTCGAGGTATATCTGCCACAGGCCGCCGGAATTGCGCATCCGGCCCATCATGACGAGAATGCGGTGGACCGCGAGAAGGCACAGCACGGAACCATCCTCGTGGTGGAAGACGAAGCCGCGCTGCGCGAACTCACGCGCGAGGCCCTTGTCGCCCGCGGCTACGACGTTCTCGAAGCCCCAAATGGGAACGAAGCCCTGGCGGTATGCGAAAGTCATTCCGGGCCCATCGATCTCATGATCACTGACGTGGTCATGCCGAAGATGCGCGGCGACGATCTCGCGCAGCGAGTTAAAGAACTGCATCCGGAAGTGCGCATTCTTTTCACTTCAGGCTATACCGCAACCTCAGTCGCGGAAACGATCGAGGACGCCGCATTTCTGCAGAAGCCCTATCGCTTCCGCGACCTCGCCGAACGCATTCGGGACATTCTGGATCAGTCCAGGCACGAACAGAACCGCCGCCGGTAGGCGGTGGGTCGGAGATGGCCGGATGGCCAGCTCCGAGACTCGTTGAAGCGCGAACTGTCGATTAACGCAGCCGCAAAACACGCGACTGCCCCACCGCGTAGCACCCCAACAATCGCAAAACCGGCGATTGCCGGGGACCCCGCCTACCGGCGGCGGTTCTGTTCGCGACTGCGGAATGCTTTAGTCTGACTACATGGAGATTCATCTCACTGCGGTCGAAGCTCGCGTTCTCGGCTCGCTGATCGAAAAAGACATCACCACGCCCGACTACTATCCCCTGTCGCTGAACGCGCTGGTGAACGCGTGCAATCAGAAGAACAATCGCGATCCAGTCATGAATCTTGACGAGAACGCAGTACGCGACGCTCTGGCCGGTCTCCAGGATCAACGTCTGGCTGGCCCTGCGCGCGGAGCCGACAGTCGCGTGGCCAAGTACGAGCATCGGTTGCAAGAAGCGTTGAATCTCACGCGCGGCGAAACTGCGTTGCTGTGCGTCCTGTTGCTGCGCGGTCCCCAAACTCCCGGCGAGCTGCGCGGACGCACCGAACGCATGTTCCGCTTCGAGCATCTCGACGACGTGGAAGCCACATTGCACCGTCTCATGGAGCGCGATCCACCGCTGGTGACTATGCTGCAGCGTCAGGCGGGAACGAAAGAATCGCGCTACGCGCATCTGCTGTCGGGCCAACCGCAGGAAGCACCAACTACTCCAGTTGGCGTGCTGCCGAGTTCGACCGATAACGATCGCATCGGCAGACTCGAAGCTGAAGTATCCGAGCTTCGTCGCGAGCTGCATGAGCTTCGCCAGGAGTTCGGAGAGTTCAAGAAACAATTTTGAGAAAAAGCTGCCGGCTTCCAGCTACCAGCCGCCAGCCTGAAGTCGTCGTGGAACCAACCGGTCTTTCTCAAATCGACGCTGAGTTCCAAACTGTGCGGGTTTAGTTTTAGGTTTCCGCTGTTAGCTGGTAGCGGGCGGCTGGGGGCTAATCCCATCCAATCTCATCTGATCTCATCGAATCCCATCAGATATCCCATCGCGTTCCCGGTGAGATATCCCGTCTCGTGATCTCATCCGATCTCGTGAGATCCCATCCGATCTCATGCTTCTTGTTCGCCTGCCATGCGCTCGGCATTTTTCGAAGCCATGGACAGTCCTTCGAGCAGAATTTTCGCATTCGCCGGAGCGATAGTGCCGTTGGCCAGACGCTCACAAACGCGCAGGATGGCGATCTGCAAAGCTCGCCGGTCTTCGATCACGGGAAATTCGACGGCTGAATTGCGTGCGAGATCGTGAAAGAAACAGAACTTCTGCCCTCCGACCGCGGGCGATCCGCATCGTTCCGCATTGGATTTGATGTGCTGGCAGCGCGGCGCCCGGCGCGCCGCGCGCAGACATTCAAGCCTCCTGGCCTTACGTTCCATTTTGCGGCCTTCCTCGAACAACATCACCTGCTGATCGAGCTGTTCCGAAGTGTCGATGACGTCAGATAATCCCTGGCATATCTCCTCTATCGGAAGCATCTTTTTGCCGGCCTTGGTAAGCGCCTCCCGCGAGCCTCTTCGCGATGCCCAGTCTGGATCGAGGCGCGCAAGCTTTTCGTTCAATTCGCCTATCTGTTTTATCTTTTGTTCCCGCGTAATCGGCTGAAGGGTCATCGGCGACACGGCAACAAGTTCAGTGGTTTGGATTGCTGTCTCCTCGGAGGGGCGTCCCATTTCGGGGTCTAGCTGTGAATCCTCTGCTGATGTCATAGGAGTCCGTCCTCACTTGGTCTCTACTTCTGTGCTATGACGAAAAGAGAGAAAAGTCAATGCAAAATACAATAGAGATATGTCTTCCTGTTTCGGGAATTGTGAGCAACTAACAAGCCAATCTCTACGATGTTCGGGTGGAATGTTAAATGCTCTGGAAGCACTTCACGGGCCACAGTCTGACGCTACTGCTTCGAGGAGAGAGCGGCGGATCTGGCAGCGGGGAAAGGAAAGAAAAAAAATAAAGGGGAGCCGAAAGCTCCCCTTTGGAAGTATTTGACGAGGCCTAGAAAATAATCTTCGCGCCGATCTGAATGTTGCGGCGCTCATCATTCGGCCCTGGAATTCCGCTTTCAACGGCTCCTTTTGCCGTCTGCACTGTCGGCGCGCTCGAGAAATCAGCATTCCCTACAACGACGTACTGATTGTGATGATTCAATACGTTATAAAACTCGCCGCGCAGCTGGAATCCAACTCGCTCTGTGATCTTGATCGTCTTGTACACACCAAGATCCAGCTTCCAGTTATTCGGGCTGTGGAACGCATCCTTGCCAACACCCGCATTAATCGTGCATAGACCACCGGCGTTGCAGACTGGGTAATCCGAGCCAAGCTTATTGAACCCTAGAGATGGGTTCGCTGCGTCGGCTGGAAGCGTTATGTAATCGTAGAGATTCGCGCTCCCGGCAACCGCCGTCGGAGTACCGGTGTAGGGAAGATCGGCGGCTGCTTCCACTCGCGGGCAGCTCACTCCCGCATTCGAACAATCGAAGATAGTGAATGGAGTGCCAGTCCGCACGGTGAAGATCGGAGCAAACTGGAAACCTCCAAAGACGTCCTGCACAAACCGCGAGCTGTTCTTGAAGGCCAGGAAGGTTGGCTCATAAAACGCGCCAAATGCCAGGCGGTGCCGTACGTCATAATCGGAGTTCCCAAGATCCTGTTTTGGCAAGAACGGATTGGTGAAACCTAAGTTGAAGCTGTTCCCTGTCTCGCTGAAGGTTGTGCTCAGGTCATCCAGGGAGTGCGCATAGGTGTAATTCGCCGTCAACGTCAATCCAGCATTAGCGAAGTTGCTGCTTTGTAGTCGCACGTTGACGCCGTTGTAATAGCTGTCGCCGACCGAGTCGCGGAAGTTGATGTTTGTGTACCCAAGATTTAGACGATTAGCCCGAGTGTCGCCCAGGTATTCACCGAACCCAGCTTTGTTGAGGTTGACGATTCCATACAGATGCTCGCCGCGGGAACCGGAGAATTCAACCGCGAGAAGCGTACTGGGAAGAACCTGGTGTTCAACCGCGAAACTGTAGATCTGAGCGTAAGCCGTTTTGATGTTCGGATCCACTGCACGCAAGCTAGTCTGTGGGAACGGCTTGGAGACGCCACTTCCTGCTAACGGTCCGGCAGTGCTTGTCTGAATAGCAATCGGGGTGCCCGTATCGCCCGCGCCGTGTGTGCATCCAGCAGGTGCCGGAGTACCGCACCCGGAGGCCAGCGCGATAACACCGTAGTTCGGCGGGTTCTGGATCACGTTATAGGTCACGTTTCCAAAGTTGCGCTCATAAGCGATACCGTATCCACCACGAACTGACCACTTGCCGCTACCCGTGGGATCGAATGCGAATCCAACTCGCGGCGCGAAGTTCTTGAAATCCTGCGCGCTGATTCCACCGGTTGGACTATTGGGAGTCGTGAGCACTTGCCCGTTACGAACGCGCTGGAGGAGGTTGCTTCCGCTCCCGAGATAGAAGTTGGACTCGAGACTCGGGTCCGCGTTGTGTTGTACTCCGTAATATTCCCAACGAATCCCCAGATTTAAGGTCAATCTTGTGGTCGCTTTCCAGTCATCTTGGGCATAGACCGCACCGTCGTTGAAGCGGTTGTTACGCTCGAAGCTTGGGGAGCTAACGGGAGTCGTTAATGTGCAAGCGGGAGTGACGATCGTCGAGCCGGTATTTACATCTCTCAAACAAGGGAACTTTCCTTGTGGGAAGATGGCTCCCTGGAAAGAAGCGCTGTTATTAAACAGCAGGCCTTGCAACAGTCCCTGAATCCCGCTATCGCCATTCGATTCTTCACCTGCAACTTGCACTGGATTCTCGTAAGCGCCGAACACGCGATTGTCACGGATGTGAATGTATTGGCCACCAAATCTCAGAGTGTGGCTTCCGCGCGTGATGCTCAGGTCCTGATCTAGCTCATACAGGTTCTGCGGACCGCCGAAAGGAATTCCGTTGCCGGGAGAAAACTCGGTGTATCCAGGAAACGCTACTTGTGTACCGTTTGCAAAGCTTGTTGTATTACTGCGATCAAAGTACAACGTTGGGGCTGGAGCGCCATTCAGCGGTTGCAGATCGAAAAGGCGCTGATAGGAAAGTTTCGTCGTGCTCAGAATAGTTGGACTGAAAATATGATTCATGCTGAGCAAAGCATTGTGGTTGCGATCAACTTCGCCGGTGTTGTATCCAGCATAAGGGCTGGCATTAACGACCCCCGCGAAGAAGTTCTCGTTCTGATAGGCATATCGGCCGAAAAATTGCGTCCGGTCGGTAAGGTTCCAATCGACACGATCAACGTTTGAATATGTATTTTGCGGATCTCCGGCTCCGGCATTGGAAGGTGTTATGTAAGCCACTTTCTGGAATATCGGAGTAGCGCCCAGCTGAGCTGCGGTAGCAGCATTAAAGAACTTTGACGTTGGGGCCACCACCTGTGAGTACGTGGATGTTTGCCCGGTGGGCGTTGCATCCAGCTTCGGACCAAAAGTCTTGAAGTAGTTCTGCGTTGTCGGCGATGTTAAGGCGAGGAACTGCGGCGTTACTACGTTCGCAAACTGCGCACCGCTGCTACGGACGCGAGTCCATTCCGTACTGGAGAAGAAGAAGAGCTTGTCTCTGGTGCGGGGCAGTACTGGACCACCGACAGAGTACCCGAACTGGTTGCGAGTAAAGTGATCCGCAGGGTCGGGGGATCCAATGGCGGCATCCGCATCTTCCTGATAAGTGTTCGCTGCCAGTGCGGAGAGGCGGTTGAATTCGTATACAGTGCCGTGATAGCTGTTCGTGCCCGATTTTGTGGCGACATTCACGATTCCGCCGGATGCGCGCCCGTACTGCGCAGAAAAGTCACTCGTAATGACTTTGTATTCCTGTACCGAATCAAGAGGAACGGCCTGGCCCACACCAGCACCAAAAAGATCTACGTTTTGATTTCCATCAAGCAGAATGTCTGTACTTGCAGACCTCTGTCCGTTGATCGAGACACCCACTCCGCGATCTGCAGTGACATTCGTATTTGCCGAAACATTCCCACTCAACGAAACAAAATCGTACGGATTACGAGTAAGGCTGGGCAATTGCTCAATCTGTGCGGAGGTCACAGTATTTGAGATCTGCTGGTCTTGGGTATTCACCTGCGCACCAGCGTTTTCAGCCGTGACTTCGACAATCGTTCCCTGAGTGCCCACCTTCAGGGCGGCATCGACAGTCGAGCGGCCACCCACCGTGACATCGATCGTCTGCTTGAATGTCTCAAAACCTGCCGTTTCTACGCTGACGTCGTACCGACCGGGAGGGAGGTTAACGATCGTATAGGCTCCGTTGCCGCTGCTGGTCACACTGCGCGTCAGCCCCGTTCCGAGATTCTTTGCCGTTACCTTCGCGTTGCTGATCACCGCTCCGCTGGGATCGGTAACCGTGCCAGACACAGTTCCTGTTTCCAACTGTGCGAATGCAAAGCCGACGAAAATTAGGCTACAAACTGCGCTCAAAAGAAAGAACCGCAACCACCTGTTCATGTCCTTCACTCTCTCCGTTTGCCGATATGGGGCCGATGCGAAACTCACAGTTTCTTTCGGCGAAACAGAAGCAAGTTGCACTTCATGTTCCACGTTTCCAAGTCTTTACCTGCAGCAGGTTAGGTACGAAAGGTTCAAATAAGAATATGAAAGCCCGTATTCCCCAAAGAGCACTCTTCCATAATTTGTATTTTCATCCCGCAAATCTACCATTTCGTCCTACATTAATCGCGATGTATACCGAGCAGCTTCTGGCGCATTCTGGCGTGAGGAGGCGCTCAGCGGTTTTGAGGTGCTTGGGCGTAAAAAATAACGCGGTCACCGTCGTGTGGACGTGGAGAGTATGCAGTTTCGGAAAACCCAATGTGGCGGAGGGGTAAGCCGGCCTGTTCGGGAAGCGTATCGTTAGTGAAGAGAAGTCCGTTTCTGCGCAGCATCGAAGAAAGATTTGCCATCGCCAGCGCCTGCTCGAAGGCGCCGTAGTAGACAAAAACGTTCGTCGCCACCACCAAATCGAACTTTTCCGAATCGGGAATTATCTGTCGCTGATAAACCACATCGAGATCCGTGGGATGCATGCGCAACACGTCGGCTGGCGGGAACCTCACTGCCTTGTATTTCAGATTTGCCGTCTTTGCTCCCCTGATCGGCGGGACGGTTCTCCCAATAGCTGTTCCTGCTCGTTGCCAGTACCGGATCGTTCCAGGATCCCAGGGAATATCAGAGCGTAATGGAAGCTGAACTGTATATGTGGCATGCTTGCGGGCACGCGCTCGCGCTGACAAGATGTGCTGATTTACCAAGTCGCTGATATCGAGAGTGGTGATCTGAATTGTGCGTGCGTCAGCGAGACCGAGTCTCACGAGGCTATCGAGGATCAGCAATGGTTGGGTAGTTTGCTCCGGATAGAAATCCCATCCCTGGTCCTTATTCAGGACGTCGAGCCCCGGTCCTATAACGGCCACTTTAGAAAGATGGTTGGGGAGTAACCCATTGCGCTTCGCCTGCGCGAGTGCTTCTTCGATTGCAAAACTGGGAAAGAGCGATGTATCCAGCGAAATTCCTCGTTGAGCAAATACCTGCGACCTTTTCTCGAGACCATTGTTCGTCAGTCGTTGGGCTTCGCTC
The DNA here is from genome assembly GCA_035277605.1 of Terriglobales bacterium. GTDB lineage: Bacteria > Acidobacteriota > Terriglobia > Terriglobales > Acidobacteriaceae > Gp1-AA112. The sequence continues at coordinate 14,889 of DATEKE010000073.1, forward strand.
AGCGCCGCTGCGTAGGAAATGTCTTCGTGAAGCATGCGGATAAGATTCAGGCCCAGGAACTGCTTCACCTTGAAGATCTCATCAGAAGTCTCAAAACGATAGTGCTGTTGGTGAAGCAGCTGATGGAAATACTCGAGACGCTCATTACCTGCGGGATGCGCGAGTGCTAACGCGAGTTCATCGATGCGACGTAGCAGGCTTTGACTTCCGAGGTCGCCAGCAGGATTTTTAGCTGAGGAAGCATTGATCTGCTTCAGCAATTCAGGCGTTAGAGGTGCAGCGCTTGTGTAGGATGTGCCGAATAACAGCAGATTCGCAAGCGTATCTAGAGCACCGGCATGGAGCCGATCTCGGGTTTGCGCATCGCGACCCCGTACGTATCGGTCCCATTCGGCGCTGTCGCCCGCCGCAACTACTTGTACGAGTTCCTCGGGTAAGTCAGCCGAAATAGCACGGATCGCGCCCGAAGCTTCCGTGAAAGAGATGAATCGAACTGTACCGATCTCACTCTCGGGTGGTGGTGAAGTCACCAACTTCGTCTGTGTTTGAGCTAAACAGTCGATGCTGCATATAGCCAAAACAGTACAGACGCAAGCGTGTAGTAACAATCGAGATTTGTCGAACCTCATCTGGGCTCCCTGTTAGTGAAAGATTAATGCCTTGCTTATCGATCGAGATAGCTTGAAGAACGTTGTAGCCTTCGGGAAGTACTTGCTTCATGAAGGAAGTTTTCGAGCAGGATTCATTTCGATAAACAGCAAAAAGGGCGTCGCTTTCGCGACGCCCTAAAGATGTCAGCAGATCCTAGAAGTAAATCTTCACAGCCAGCTGACTCTGACGACCAGCGGCTGCCGAAGTGATTCGGCCGAAGCTCGCAGAGGTGAAGTTGCTGTTCGGGTTGTTGAAGTTTGTGTGATTGAAGATGTTGTAGCTTTCGAGGCGGAGCTGTAAGTAACGGCTCTCGCTTCCGGGCCAGTAGATGTTCTTGTAGATTCCAGCGTCGGTGTTGATGATTCCCGGCCCGTAGTACCTGTTGCGGGAGAGATTCCCGAACTGACCGGTTGTTTCATCGACGAAGCTGTTTCCCGGATTAAACCATGTCGAGCCGGAAAGCCCGCCTTTGCGCGGATCGGTGAACTGCAGTGGCGCCACCTGGTTGGGAGCATCCGGACAGGCATAGAAGTTCTCACCCGCAGCACACCACAAGGACAAGGAAGAGCCACCGGCGTAGGAAATGTCAAACGGGAATCCTGTTTGCAGAGTTAGGATTCCAGTGATTTCCCAGCCGCCCAGCAGCGTACCCATCAGACCGTCGTGATGATACGGAACTTCATAGACCGGGGCAATGACGAACCGATGGCGGGCATCGAACGTGGAATTGCCATAATTCAGTCCCGGGGCGAATTGGTTGTATCCACGCGTTGCCTGGCCAGTCGCGATTGAGCCGAATCCGGCATCCTCGAAGCTGGATGCTGTATCGAGCGAGTGCGACCACGTATAGCTTGCCTGGAACAACAATCCATGCGTCAGGCCTTTGCGGGCACTAACCTGTAAAGCGTTGTAGTTCGAAGTGCCGCCCGAAGCAATCCAGCCCGGGCTGGCAAAGACATCTCCGTCGTTGTGCAGTACATGGCTAGGGAAGACCTCAGCCTGGTTATCTTGATTGGCTATGCAGTTCGGGTCGGCCAGGCAC
>DATEKE010000074.1:0-54041 GCA_035277605.1 Terriglobales bacterium
GGTCCCGATGTGGCTGACATTCCCACATACCTGGCGAACGTCACCGACAAGGTGATGCGCTACCGCAATCATCCGTCGATCGCGGTGTGGTGTGCGCGCAATGAAGGCTATCCGCCGAAGGCGCTCGATGATCAGTTGAAGGTGTTGATGGCACGGCTGGATGCAACGCGGATCTATCAATCGAACTCCGCCGAGGGCCGCGGCGTTTCTTCGCATGGTCCTTATTACTGGCGTTCGCCGCGGTTCTTCTATGCGCTGAACGAGAGTTTCAAAACGGAAACGGGCTCGGTTTCCATTCCCACTATGGAATCCATTCAGGGCATGATGCCCGAAAAGGACTGGGAGACGATTAACGATGACTGGGCGCAGCACGACATGGCTGCCGGAGCGCAGCGCGGAAATGAGTTTCCTAAGTCGCTGGCAGAGCGCTATGGGCATATTCGCAATCTCGCCGATTTCGTGCGCAAAGGACAGCTGGCTACCTACGAGGCCTTTCGCGCGATGTACGAAGGACGCAATGCGGAGATGTTTCGCCAAACCACGGGCGTGATCACCTGGATGAGTAACCCGGCGCAGCCAAGTTTCGTCTGGCAAATCTATCATTACGATCTCGAACCCAATGCCGCTCTCTACGCAGTTAAGAAGGCCGGCGAGAGCGTGCACGTGCAGTTGAATGAAGCTTTGCGCGGAATAGAGATCGTCAACAATCGTCCTACAGCGCTGAAGGATGTAAAGGCCACCGTCTTCGTTTACGCATTCAACGGCAAACTGAGTTCGCACAAAACGTATTCGGTTACCGAGGTTCCTCCCAGTTCGACGATTAAGGCAGCACAGATCGAGGTAAATGCGCGAATCAGCCCGTTGTACTTCGTGAAGCTGGATCTTACGGATTCGGCCGGGAATCTTCTCTCCACCAACTTCTATTGGCAGCACGTGGCGCAAGATCAGTTCGATGGATTGATGAACCTGCCCACGGTTACTCTGGACGCCGAAGCGACGGCCCGCACCGAGGGTCCGAACACGATTCTCGCCGTCACCTTGCGCAACAACAGCAGTAACGTGGCGCTCATGTCTCATCTTCAGCTCCACCAGAAGAAGAGCGGACACCGCGTGCTGCCGGTCTTTTATTCCGATAACTACATTTCTCTTGTGCCGGGCGAGTCGCGCAGCCTGACCATCGAGGCGCCGACGAAGGCGTTAAACGGAGACGATCCGCTCATCGAGGTGGATGGATTTAATGTGGACGTTCACGATGTGCAGGGACCGGTTGGCATCGTGAACAACGTCAATGCCCAGCCGTCGCACTGGCCGGCATCCAACATTGTCCCTGACTAGACGTCAAGCCGGGCAGGGAAGAGAGACATCCGAGCTCCGCGGTAGCGAACCTATTACCATGGCTGCCATTACTCAGCGTGTCACAATTTGTGACAAAAATTCCCTGGTGCTTCCCTGATCGAATCTGTCGCTTTTTCGAAGAATCGTCGCAATCCTTTCTAAGGGAAGGACTTGACTGCGATTTCCCTAGAATCCCTGCAAGGTTCCCTGCCGGTTCGGAGATTTTGCGAGTTTTGGGCAAAAAACGAGGATTTCTTGCGCGAAATCAAAACTTCGGCTGTAGATTTCGCTGTTTTCTGTTGGCCCGGACGGAATCGAAGGCATTTAGCTGGTGAGTGAAGCCGCAGAAAGGCCTCTGTCTCGACGCTCAGCGGGCTATCCTGTTCTCACTGAGATAATTCTGCCGAGAAATTCACAATTTATTCATAGGCCGAGTTCTGCCATAATTGGTTGTGCACCCCTATGCGGTTCAATCCGGCCCTGCCTGGAATGGCATGGGGCGGAGCCTCCGAACTGCTGAGAGCCGGCGGGACCTGCCGGCACGCGCTTTCAAACATAAAAAAGAGGCGAGGAGCGAATGTCGGCAAAGTTCATCTTTGTGACTGGTGGCGTGGTGTCGTCTTTAGGCAAAGGACTGGCGGCGGCCTCGATTGGCTGCTTGCTGGAGAGCCGTGGACTGAAGGTCAGCCTGCAGAAGTTCGATCCGTACCTGAATGTCGATCCAGGGACGATGTCGCCGTTCCAGCACGGAGAGGTCTTCGTCACCGACGACGGTGCCGAAACCGATCTCGATCTCGGACACTACGAGCGTTACACCCACGCCAAGCTCAGCCGCGACAACAACCTCACTACCGGAAGAATCTACGAGCAGATCATCACGAAAGAGCGGCGCGGAGACTATCTCGGCAAAACCGTGCAGGTGATTCCGCACGTCACCAACGAAATCAAAGCTGCGATGCGGAAGGTCTCGCAGGACGTGGACGTTTCGTTGGTTGAGATTGGCGGGACGGTGGGTGACATCGAATCGCTGCCGTTTATTGAGGCGATCCGCCAGATGCGTCAGGAACTTGGGCGCGAGAACACGATCTTCGTTCATGTGACGCTCGTCCCGTGGATCGCTGCTGCAGGCGAACTTAAGACCAAGCCTACCCAGCACTCAGTCAAAGAACTGTTGAGCGTGGGAATTCAACCGGACATCTTGCTTTGCCGCACTGATCGATTTCTCGCGAAGGAGCTCAAGAGCAAGATCGCGCTCTTCTGCAATGTGGAAGAAGAGGCAGTGATTACTGCGAAGGATGTGGCTTCCATCTACGAAGTGCCGCTTGTTTTCGCGCATGAAGAAGTCGACACGCTGGCGCTGAAGTATCTCCACCTGCAGGCGCCGGAGCGGAATCTTTCGGCGTGGGAAGACCTGGTCCATCGCGTCTACAACCCGAAGGATGAAGTTTCGATCGCGATTGTCGGCAAATACGTTGAGTACGAGGATTCGTACAAGTCGCTGAAGGAAGCGCTGGTTCATGGGGCTGTGGGCCAGAGTCTGAAGCTGAACGTCACGTGGGTTGAGGCGGAAGGGCTTGAGGCCAAAGATCCCAACGATCGTTCCTATGAAGCGCACCTCGAAGGATACGATGGCATTCTCGTTCCCGGAGGATTTGGCAAGCGGGGAATCGAAGGAATGCTGAATGCAATTCGCTATGCGCGCGAGAAGAAGGTTCCGTACTTCGGAATTTGTCTTGGAATGCAGACCGCCTGTATCGAATACGCGCGCAACGTCTGCGGCCTGGAGGATGCCGACTCGAGCGAGTTCGATCAGGGTACTCCGCACCGAATCATCTACAAGCTGCGCGAGCTAAAGGGCATCGACGAACTTGGCGGCACCATGCGGCTAGGTGCGTGGGAATGCAAGCTGGAGCCGAATTCACTGGCCGCCCGCGCTTATGGGAAGACGGAGATCAGCGAGCGTCATCGCCATCGCTACGAGTTCAATCGTGAGTATGAAGCGCTGCTCACCGGCGGGGGATTGCGCATCACCGGATCTACTCCCGATGGAACTTACGTCGAGATCGTCGAGATACCCGATCATCCTTATTTTCTGGGCTGCCAGTTCCATCCTGAGTTCAAATCGAAGCCGCTCGAGCCGCACCCGTTGTTTCGCGAGTTCATTAAGGCGTCGTATGAGAATGGACGCAAACGCCGCGCCCAAGAGGTGGAAGTGGAAGAGGAGCTCTTTCTGCGCTCGAAGCGATAGCGTTTGTCATTTCTTCCGACCTTCTACACTAGTAGGGATTCCTCACTGCGTTCGGAATGACAACAGCAAAAGCAGAATTCGAAATCGGCAACGTACACGTAGGCTCAGGGGAGCTGTTTCTGATTGCCGGTCCATGCGTGATCGAAAGCGAAGAACATGCGTTGAAGATGGCGGAGGCGATCAGCGCAGTCACGCGCGAACTCAGGGTTCCATACATCTTCAAGGCTTCCTACGACAAAGCCAATCGCACCTCGCTCAAGAGTTTCCGCGGTCCAGGCGTAAAGGAAGGTGCGCGCATCTTGCGCAAAGTTGCCGAGACGCATCGCGTGCCCGTGCTCACTGACATTCATGAGCCGGAGCACGCAGAGCCCATCGCGGAAGCCGTCGATGTCCTGCAGATTCCCGCGTTTCTATGTCGCCAGACCGATCTGCTCGTCGCTGCTGCCAGAACGGGACGGGCCATCAACGTCAAAAAGGGACAGTTCGTCGCGCCATGGGACATGCGCCACGCCGTCGAGAAGATTCACGAGAGCGGGAACGATCGCGTATTTCTCACCGAGCGTGGATCGAGCTTCGGCTACAACAATCTCGTCGTGGACATGCGCTCTCTCGCGATCATGCGCGAACTTGCGCCGGTAGTCTTCGACGCAACGCACTCGGTCCAACTTCCCAGTGCCGGAAGTTGCGAAAATGGGAAACCTCAGCAGAGCGGCGGCCAGCCTGAATTCATCCCGGTACTCTCACGAGCTGCGGTGGCAGCAGGCGTAGATGGAATCTTTATGGAAGTTCACGACAATCCTGCACAAGCCAAATCCGACGGCGCCAATGCTCTGGCGCTCCGCGACTTAAAACCTACGCTTGAGCGATTGCTGGCCATACATCGAATCGTTCGGTGAAGAAGGCGTGCCGCCAAGAATCTGCGGTTTTGGGCAGAAGTTGGAGAACTCCGTGGTCTAGGCAAAAAAACGCTGCGAAAATTCGCTGCGGCAGGAAATTCAAGCTGATTCATCGGGCACAGAATGCAAGCTTTGCTCAACTCGCCGCCGCATAGTATCCCTTCCGCGCCTGGATCTTGTAGCCGTCTTTAGTTTTGATCTCCACTTTCCGGAAGGTACCGTCATGCTTGTCATTGGTGGGCGTATAGCCGATGCTGTACTGGCTGCGCAGCTCTTCTGAGACTTGGTCGAACGCCTTCTGCAATTTGTCCTGGTTGTTGCCGACATGAATTACCCGTCCGCCGGTCTCCTCGCAGAGCTTCCTCATCAGACCCGAGCCAGTACCCATTGAGACACCGCTGTCGCTGATCAGCAGCACATAGACGATCACGTCCGACTTCTGAGCGGCTTCGAGGGCATCCTGCAGCTTTAACTGGCTGCCTTGGTCTTCGCCGTCAGTCAACAGAACGAGCGCTTTGCGGCCCACTTCGCTGCGGAGTTTGTCGTGCGCGGCCAGATAGACGGCATCGTACAGAAGTGTTCCTTTGGGTGGAATGTCCACCGGACCTTGTCCGATGCCGGGGATTCCACCTACTGAGCCCCCAGCATTGATTTTGGCCGCGTCCATGCCTTTGCGAATGTCTCGACCGTTGTTGGTGTAGTCCTGCAGGAGATCGACATTCACATCGAAGCTGATGAGGAATGCTTCGTCCTGTTTACGAAGCATGCGTTGAAGGAACTCCGCTCCGACTTCTTTTTCAATGGGCAGCACGCGCTCCTGGCTGGCTGAGGTGTCGAGCAGAATTCCGATCGTGAGCGGGAGATTTGACTCAGCTTTGAAATATTTGATCGTCTGCGCTTTGCCGTCTTCGCTCACCTGAAATTCATCTTTACCCAGGTTGGGCAGCAGCTGTCCTTTTTTATCCTTGACATTGAAGAGAAGGTTCACGACATCGACGTTAACCTTCAGCGTCTGCATAGGGTTATCTTCGGCTGGCCGGGTACGGTCGCGGATCACCGGAGCGGCGCCTTCATCGCTGTTTGTCTGCGGGCCGGTGTCCGGGTTCTTGGCCGGCGGGAGATCTTGAGTTTGTGGGAACGCAGGCACCCACAGCATCATCAAAACAAAGAAGAGCAGCACGAGGCGCATCCAGTGGCTGGACTCATTGGGAACAGCGTAACGAAACTTCATAGTTGAGGCCCGGCTTTTTGCTAAGCTTTACACAATTCTATAGCTTCGTACGTTCAGACACACGAATGAGACGCATAGTCGCGGTATCTGCTTCTGCCCGGAGGACGAACTTGATGAGAGTGGGACGGTTTACCGCAATCATTGCGACCATCATGCTTCTCTGCACGTGGCTTCCGGCTCAATCACAGAAACAGAATCTGCCCGACGCACCACAGCCGCAGCAGACAATGCCTGCGGTGCCGGTAACGGAGTCGAGCTCGCATGATTCGCCTCCACCAGCGACTGCAGCACAGCCGACGGAAAACAAGAGAGCGGAGCCGGCTGCTCCGGCGCCGGGAACGCCGGAAACCGACAAGCCTTCGGTTTCAACTCCACAAGAAGTTCGGAACCCCGAGACACCGGATACGCAGCGGCTTTACACCCTTGGGGTCAATGTTAATTTCATTGAGATTCCGGTCACGGTAAAGGACGACTCAGGTCGAATGGTTGAAGGTCTGCTGCCGCGGGATTTCACTGTCTACGAAGACGGAGTGCGCCAGAAGCTGAGCTTCTTCACCAGTGATCCGCTGGCGATCTCAGCCGCCGTGCTGATTGACGTAAGCATGCCTGCCACGGAGCTGCGCAAGGTGCAAGCCGGCCTGCAGGCGCTGCAGGGAGCATTCAGTCCTTACGACGAAGTAGCTGTGTACACCTACGGAAACTCCGTCATCCGGGAGTCCGGATTCAATGCTGCCGGAGGTCGCTTGGGCGATGCCTTGAACCGCGTAGCTCAGGACAAGCACGGCACCTACAGCGGCGTCCCAGTGAGCGGTGGCCCATTTGGAGCGGGACCGACGGTGAATGGACATCCCATGGATCCCAGCGTTCCGCAGACGCCCATTATTCCTCGCGAGCGTCACGTACTGAATGATGCTGTGCTGGAGGCCGCGCTGGATCTCTCGAAAATTCAGCCCGGCCGGCGACGCATAATCATGGTAATCGGAGAAGGCCGCGAGGTCGGCAGCGACGCCTCTTACGCAGACGTTCTGAAAGTGTTGCTTACGAGCAAAGTCAGCGTGTATGGCATTGGCGTTGGCACCGCCGGAGTCCCGCTTGTGCGCAAGCTGGAACAGATCAATCTTCCCGGAACGGGAAATTCGAACATCCTGCCAAAATATGCCAGCGCCACCGGCGGCGAGGTCTTCAGCGAAATTACGCGGCAAGCCATCGAGCAGGCTTACGCGTCAGTCACGGTCGTTGCGCGCAATCAATACACGCTCGGTTACTACACGCAGGCGACGCTGGCCGACAACTATCGTGATATTGAGGTCCGCGTAGACCATCCTGGCCTTCGCGTGACCGCGAAGGCAGGCTATTATCCGTTGCCTCCCGGGCGGAAGTGACCCCAGGTAGTTACCAGCGGAACCCTCGCTGCGCGCCTCATCTGAATGTTACGTTAGCCGATATGTTATAAGAACTTAGGTCCGGCAATTCTTCTTCCAAAGTTTCATTGCTGCCAGCGTGCGGCGCACCTGTGAGGACGGCTAATTGAGCTTTATCAATTTCGCAGCTCGCGAAATCAACTGCAAAATCGTCTATTACGGGGCCGGTCTAGGCGGCAAGACTACCAACCTTCAGCAAATTTTCGATAAAACCAACGAAAAGCAGAAGGGGAAGATGATCTCGCTCGCCACCGAGACAGATCGAACTCTCTTCTTCGATTTCCTACCGCTGGATCTCGGAACCGTTCGGGGCTTTAAGACACGCTTTCATCTTTATACCGTTCCCGGACAGGTCTTCTACGATGCCAGCCGCAAGCTCATCCTACGCGGCGTCGATGGTGTGGTCTTCGTAGCCGATTCGCAGCCGGAGCGTATGGACGCCAACATCGAAGCGCTCGACAACCTGCAAGACAACCTCAAAGAGCACGGCTACGACTTCACCAAAATCCCCTACGTTCTGCAGCTGAACAAACGCGATCTGCCTAATGTTCTTCCGGTAGATGAACTGAAAAAAGAGCTGCTAAAGAAGAACGAAGCGGTCTTTGAAGCTGTCGCCTTCCAAGGCAACGGCGTTTTTGAAACCCTCCGCGAAGTCGCCCGACAGGTACTTGTCGAACTGAAGAAGGGTTGATACAGCAATTTCACAGTTGCTGTATCCGAGTCGCGTTAAGGTCAGTACCGTCCGCGGTTGCGGATGGGTTCATCTGATCTCGAAGAAAGCACCCATTCGCTACCACGAACGGTACCGACGGATCTCAGAACGCGACCGAGACTGGGCCCAGAGCAATTCTGAAATTGCTTAGCCGCTGGCCGAAGCCCAATTCGGGAAATCCAGGGAAACCTATCAACTGTGGCGAACTGAAGCCTTCGTTTCAGGAATCTGTGCGGTAAGCAAAACAAAAAGCCCCGCGTTACCGCGGGGCTTGATGTTGCCGTTGAGCTTAGCAGCTCAGAAGCTAGCAGCTTACCAGCTGCTTTTAGTACATTCCGCCCATGCCGCCGTGGCCGCCGGGCATTGGAGCTTCCTTCTTCTCTTCCGGAAGCTCGCTGACCAGCGCTTCGGTCGTCAGCATCAGGCCGGCAATGGAGCCGGCGTTCTGCAGGGCAGTGCGTGTGACCTTCGTCGGATCAATTACGCCAGCCTTGACCAGATCTTCGAAAGCTCCGGTCTGGGCGTTGTATCCGTAGTTCGAGTCCTTCGAGTCGCGGATCTTGCCGATCACAACCGCGCCCTCTTCGCCGGCGTTGCCGACGATCTGGCGCAGAGGCTCTTCAAGAGCGCGCTTGACGATTGACGCGCCGATGGCTTCGTCGCCGGTAAGCGTCTTCTGCAGTGCTTCGACAGCCGCGATGGTGCGAACCAGCGCTACGCCGCCGCCAGGGACGATGCCCTCTTCGACAGCCGCGCGAGTTGCGTGCATTGCGTCTTCGACGCGAGCTTTCTTTTCCTTCATCTCGGTCTCGGTAGCGGCACCGACCTTGATCACCGCAACGCCGCCTACGAGCTTCGCCAGGCGCTCCTGGAGCTTCTCGCGATCGTAGTCGCTGGTGGTCTTCTCGATCTGGGCGCGAATCTCTTTCACGCGTCCCTCGATTTCCTTGGTCTGTCCCTTGCCTTCGATGATGGTGGTGTTGTCTTTATCGATGGTGATGCGCTTTGCACGGCCCAGGTCGTTCACCTGGACGTTCTCGAGCTTAATGCCGAGGTCTTCGGTGATGGCCTTTCCACCGGTGAGGATCGCGATGTCCTGCAGCATGGCCTTGCGACGATCGCCGAATCCAGGAGCCTTCACCGCAGCGACGTTCAGCGTGCCGCGCAGCTTGTTGACTACGAGAGTCGCGAGCGCTTCGCCTTCGACATCTTCAGCAACGATCACGAGCGGGGTACCGCTCTTCGCGATCTGCTCGAGCAGCGGGAGCAGATCCTTCATCGAGCTAATTTTCTTTTCGTAGATCAAGATGTAGGGATTCTCGAGGACCGCTTCCATCCGCTCCGGATCAGTGACGAAGTACGGAGAAAGATAGCCGCGGTCGAACTGCATACCTTCGACGACCTCGAGCTGGGTCTCCATCGTCTTCGACTCTTCAACTGTGATCACGCCATCCTTACCGACTTTCTTCATGGCTTCGGCGATGATCTTGCCGATGGTCTCGTCGTTGTTGGCCGAGATGGTGCCCACCTGCGCGATCATGTCTCCCGAAACGGGCTTGGAGAATCCGTTCAGAGCTCCGCCCTGACGCTTGCCATCTTCGTCCGCCGTACCCACAACAGCAGTCACGGCCTTCTCGATGCCGCGCTTCAGAGCCATCGGATTCGCTCCGGCAGCGACGGTCTTCACGCCTTCGCGGAAGATCGACTGTGCCAGCACGGTCGCGGTGGTGGTGCCGTCACCGGCAACGTCGGAAGTCTTCGAAGCGACCTCGCGCACCATCTGCGCGCCCATGTTCTCGAGCGCATCCTTCAGCTCGATTTCCTTTGCTACGGTCACGCCGTCTTTGGTGATGGTCGGCGAACCGAACTTTTTCTCAATAACGACGTTGCGGCCCTTCGGACCGAGCGTCACCTTCACTGCGTCAGCGAGTACGTTGACGCCACGAAGAATCGCCTGACGCGACTCCTCGCCGTGTACGATCTGCTTTGCCATTTCTCTATCTCCTTAACCGCCTACTGCGGCCAATCTTTTTTGCAGCCGGCATCGTGCCGGCGAAACGTCTTTTGCGGAGCTTCTAAGCCGCTAAGCTTCTCAGCTCCTAAGCTCTCAAACCGAAGGTCCATCGCTGCCGTTGGCTGCTGGCCTAGAGGATCGGCAGCTAAGCAGCTTAGGAGCTTCTGTTAGCTTGCTTTTCTTACCGATTTCGCGGCGCCGGAGAGGATTCCGAGCACTTCTTCCTCGCGGATGATTAGCAGTTCCTCGCCGTCGATCTTGATCTCGTTCCCTGCGTACTTACCGAAGAGAATGCGATCGCCTTCTTTCACGTCTACGGGCTGTCTTTCGCCCTTGTCGTTCTTCTTGCCTGCGCCAACGGCAATCACTTCCCCCTCCTGCGGCTTCTCTTTCGCAGTGTCGGGAATGATGATGCCGCCACGAACGGTTTCGCCCTCTTCAACGCGGCGAACCAGAATGCGGTCATGCAATGGAGTTAGCTTTGCCATGTTCCTAATTGACTCCTTGTGAGTTGTCTAAGAATTGAAGTTGTGTTTCCAAGCTATTGAAAATACGAGCAAACCTTTGGTCGCCATTCGTGAGCGACAGCCCCGGGAATCCGCCTTACGCGGACCGTCAGAATAGCGGGCGCTAGTGGCTGTTAGCACTTACGCCTTACGAGTGCTAATTGTAGAGAGGCTATTCTGAGTTGTCAAGAAGCTGGAGGTAAAAGTTGAGTGCAAGACACTCAATGCGAGAAACTCGGCAGAAATCGGACTTCAGATACGACTTTTGGTGATCTCGAGGTTACTACCGTACATTGACCGGTCAGAAAGCGGCCGATACTCTGCACTCATGGCTCTCGCAGCGCAGGAAAAGACAAGCTCGCCGAATCCGCTGAATCTGGTTACCGCAAATGACTGGGTATTAATCAAGGCTGGTGCTCGCCAGATGAAGTTCGCGGCTGGCGACACCCTCATCCACCAGGATTCGCCGGGTGGAACGCTCTTCCTGCTGCGCAGCGGAAATGCCCGCATCGAAGCGAATGGGATTTTGCTGACCAAGATCGGCCCGGGCCAGATTTGCGGGGAGATTGCCTTCCTGGAGAATTGCCTTTCCAGCGCATCGGTCGTCGCAGAAACCGAAGTCGAAGTTGACGCGATTGACTGTGCCGAGCTGCACCGCATTTTCCGCATGTTCCCGCATGTAGGAGCCAGGTTCTATCAGTCACTCGCCGTGCTGCTCTCACGCCGCCTGCGAGAAACGTCGCACAGCTTCCTCGAAGCGCAAAAGCGCCGGTTCTAAGACGGCACCGTCGGCGGTAGCCGGATGGGCCGGAGATGGCCGAATGGCGATCCGGGTTCGCGAGCAGCGCCGACATTGTGGAAAGCGCAGCCGCAACACAAGCGGCTGCCCCACCGCCTACCGGCGCCGGTTCTGTTGTTGCTCTCAACGTCCTGTTTCCGCCATTTCCCGAATTGCACCCACCACCAACTCGGGCTCGTCGAGCTGAATCCAGTGGCCGCTCTTTTCGGCCATTACCAGTTTCGTCTGGGTTGAAATTCGCCGCGCGTACTCGCGCTGATCGGTTGGGTGCTCGTTTTGCGCTCCTACGAGCATGGTTACCGGCAAGTTCAAAACGGGAAATTCAGAAGCCTCAACGATGCTCTGCGCCAGGCACTCGAAATGCCGCGCCATGCCTTCGAAGCTCTTGGGCTGCTTCCAGTGGCAGGCGACCAGAGGCCATGTTTCTTCCGGCATTTTGCGCACCTTTCCGCCGATGCGGTCGGTGACCTCCGCGGCGCGCCCACTCCATAGTTTCGCGGCGGCTCGCGGCAGCAGACGATTGCCGGCGAAAAGCAGGTTCAGGCATACGCGTACCACCCCCAATCGCGCCGCCAGAGCCCCACGTCGAGCGAGGCGGATGCCATGCGCAATCATTCGCTGCTGCTGCTCGCTGAGGGGAGTCCATTCTGCCGGATCCAGCGGATCGACCAACACGAGTCCTGCAGTCTCATTGGGGAACTCCGTCGCGAACGCACGCACGATTAGCCCACCGAAGGAGTGCCCGACCAGGATGTAAGGGGCAGGGACTTCACCAGCCTGAAGTAAAGCATGAAGCTGGCGCGCCAGAGCTGTTGGCGCGCATGGCCGATTGCAGAGGTCGCTCCAGCCAAGTCCCGAACGGTCGTAGCTGCAAACGCGCGCAAATCTCGCCACTTCGTTTTGCACCCTGCGCCAGTTCAGCGACGAAGCCGAAATTCCCGATTCGAGAATGACAGACGGCCCAGAGCCAATTTCGTAAAAATGAAGCCGATGGCCGGCGACGTGGATTAGCCGTCCAGGGGCAGGGAAGCGAAGTTCATCAGAGCGCAAACCGACCGTCTGATAAGCGATGCCACAGAGGACAAGCAATACCGCGATCGCGATAGCAATAGCGAAATAGATCACGCGGAGGATCAGTCCGAGACGGCGAGTTCGCCGGGCAGAATCGGACGCGTGCGCGGGAGATAACCCCTCACTGCCAGCGCTCCCATGAACGCGAGCACGCCGAGGAATCCGCAGAGACGAAGACTGTCAAAGCTGCGTCCCCGCGGCAGCCACCACCACAGGAGTCCCAAGATGGGTTGCGCGACAACACAGGCCCACACTGTGCCGTAAAAATATCGGCGCTCATGACCTTCACCCACCGTCGAGCGCTTTACGCGCGGAAGCAGGCCGAGAGCTCCGAGAATCCAAAAGGTCGTGGCGAGTGGAAAATAGAAATGCGAGTAGATCTGCTGCAATCGCCAGTGTCCCGTAATAATCGCTCCGACGAGGCCGCTGATGTTCAGAACGGCATAAGTGACCAATTCGCTCCAAGCAAGCGTGTAGCAGATTCGGCGATAAACAGGATTCAGCCGGTCCTCGGTGAACCGGATGATGTATGGCTTGGGTTCCACTCCGGGAAGATGCCCGCACAGTCCCGCGACGCCAGTTCCGATTACCACAATGCCGAGCCATGCCGCCATGTACGGATGCACTCCGTGCGCGAAGAGGTCGAACGTAAATGGCCCGGGCGCGAGATAGAAGACGGCGATCCAAATGGGCCAGTGCGCGAAGCGGTAATGGAGCTTATTGCGCTCGCGAATCTTGCGCTCGCTGGCGTACTCGAAGCGGACAGCGACGGAGGAGTTCGACATCAGCAAAGGGCTCCGCTGCTCAATATCCCATACCGGAGGCGGCTACATCAACGGTGCGCCGATACCATATTCCGGAGCAGGAACGATCCGCAGAGATCCGGCTCGAATCCCGCTGCCTTGTTGCAGTTTGGAAGCTCGCTCACGTGAACTGGAGAATGGCAAATTTTTGTGCTGGTTCCTGAGGATTCAACTTGTTACTATCTGCCGCAAGCTGCGATGAACCCGTCTGGGTCGGATGGTTACTCAGGTAATTCCTCCTCCTGCTGATCGAGAGGCTTTCTGACCATCCAGAGCTAACATTCGATTTACGCAACTCGACCCAACTAGGTCCCATGAAACCAGAAGCACTCATTTTGACTGGCGATCTTGAACTCTCGCAAGCGATTCGCGCTGCCGTCGAGCGCTTTGGAATTGCTACTGGATCAAACGTCAAAGGCGGCGACGTTCTCGAGGAGTTGCAGCGGAATAAGTTTGATCTGGTGGTCGTCGATTGTTCGAACATTGAACAGGGATGCGCGGCACTACGGGAAATTCGACTAAGCCCAACTCATCGCTCCGCCGTATCAATCGCTATTGTCGGCGAGCACGGTAATCGAGAGCAGGTCTCGGACGCAGGTGCGGATTTCATCGTTTCCCACGCAAATTATCCCGTTGAAATCGCTACCACTCTACGTTCTGCGTACGGTCTGATTCTCCGTGAGCGGGGCCGTTACAGTCGCTTTCCTCTCGTCGCCGAAGTGCATGTTCGTTGCGATACGTTCTCCTCCGATGGATGGATTTTGAATGTCAGCCAGGGAGGCGTCTGCGTCCGTGGCATCGATCAGCCGCTCTCGGGCCCGCTGCAGATGTGGTTTGCTCTTGATGAAGGATCTGCTCCAATCGAACTAGTTGGTGCAGTAGTTTGGCAGCGCGACGGGCTTACCGGAATTCAATTCACGTCCATGACGAAAGCGAGCCGAGCCGAGCTCGAAGATTGGCTTTCGCGGCAGTTCGAAATTCAGACCCTTGTGCGTCCTCCAATTCGGCCAACCCGCTCAAAGCCTCACTTCGTTGATCCTCCGCCTCCTGCTGAGCCCAGAACTCCTCCCATTTCCATTCCGGGAGGCATTCATCCTATCGTTACGGCGATTATTCGGGGCGGACCTGTACGTGCGCGGTGCTCAGGATGCGAAGCAGACATTCCCCTCGGTTCTGCGATTGGGGACTCCATCGAGCAGGAGCGCAGGCTGCGCGATGCCTTTGCCAGGCATGTGCATGAAAAGCACGCCGCGCAAGTCAACGAATAACATCGAGCTTTACGCCTCGGCGCGGAGAGCTTCGACTGGATGAAGATTAGCAGCGCGACTCGCGGGCTGATATCCAAAGAGCACGCCCACAGCGCTTGAGACCAGCAGGGCAACGACTACTGACATCCACGAGACATTCAAATTCACAAAGTCTTGGACAAAGACAGCAGCGGATGCCAGCAAGACGAGGGCGCAGAGTGCGCCCGCGATCGATCCCGCTGAGCTGATAAAAAGTGCTTCGAGCAAGAACTGAAGCCGAATCTCGGAGGAGCGTGCGCCGAGGGCTTTGCGGAGACCGATCTCCTGCTTTCTCTCGGCAATGTTGGCGAGCATGATGTTCATAATTCCGGTACCGCCCACGACCAGGGTTACCAGACCAATAGCCAGAAGCACCACGCTCATCGCCAACGAAATGTCGCCTGCAGTTTGAAGCAGTGAGGAGAGATTCTCAACGTCATATTTCGCTTCCCTCCGGTGACGATTCTGGAGAAGCTGTTTCAGGTCGCGAGTGAGTTGACGCACGGCGAAAGACGAATCGGCTTGCGCGTAGATTACCTGCAGGAATGACTCGCCGGTAATGAGCCGCGCCGTCTTGTAGGGAACGAGAACTGTCTCGGCTTGAATCTCGGATTGTCCGAACGTAGGAATTCCCTCGCTAAACGTCCCGATGATTGTGCAATGGAATTGATCGATACGGAGTCGATCGCCGAGCGCCAATGTGGGATTCCGTTCGGCAATGGCATCGGTTACTAAGCAGACTTTGGAACGGGAACGAAAATCTTCTTCATCGAAATAGCGGCCGGACGTGATGTGGAGATTGCGGATCTTAAGAAAGTCCTGCGTCGCACCTACGAGTCGCGCATGTCGAGGACGCCCAGCGATCTGGAAATCAATCGGAGCATCGTAGGTGCCGGCGACGGCTTTCACTTCAGGAATGGCTGCTCGGATCGCGTCCAGGTCAGCCAGGTTGAGCTCGTCTTCAAGAGTAGTTGGATTCCCGTTTCGGTTCAGCGTTGCATAAGCCAGGTTCGCACCGATACCCTCAATGCGCGACACAATGTATTTCTTTCCTGTACCCGCAATCGTGAGCACCAGCACCAGCGATGCGCACCCGATGACAACGCTCAATGTGGTGAGAAAAGCTTTTAAGCGATCGGCTTTAAGCGCCGCCACTGCCAAGCGAAGGCATTCCATCCATCTTTGCATCTTGTCACTCATGCAACGGACGATTCGTCAGTAAGTAGTTGTCGGAATTGCGAACCACCACATGCAGGTTCCACTCGCCTACTATTTCTTTCAGATGCGGCACATCGCTACCGTACGCGAGCAGATAATACCGAGCCGGCTGCGACCAGAGCGATTTGAACTTTGCATCATCAATGAACACCCTTGCGCTTCCCGGAGCGTAGGAGCCGTACTCCAGGTTATCTCTATGTCCGTTCCACAGTAGAGCGCCGCGATTGGTGTAGAAGAACACTGACGAGAATGCGTAGTAAGCGTCGCCTTCGATCAGTTGTCCTGGCGGAGATTTCTCCAGCGCCTGTGCCAGCGGGTACGAACCTAGATAGCCGTCAAAGCGAATCAGAGCCACCCGCGCTGCCTGAAAGAACACCACCATTGTCACGGTAATGGCGGCGATTCTCTTTGCGCTCTCGCGTGAAAATGTGAGTCCCAAAAATCCCAAAGCAAACGCGAGAGCAGCGAGACCGAGTGGCAGCTTGAGATAGGCGAATGCGGTGAGAGTGAGATCGCCGAAATGGCCGAGGGACAACGTATAGAGCTCAGGATGCTGAACAAGAGCTTGTGCGATGTCACCCTGAGCCGGCGTGCGCCAGACCAGCAGGAGCAAAGTCGCTATTGCCGCGAAGAGCACAGCAAACGTGATCTGCAGTCCGCGCATTCCGGTGCGTATTGCGGCGTTCTCGGACGCGAGCGCCGATCCCACGAGCAACGCGAGCGCCGGATAGATCGGCATTGAGTAGTACTCCTGCGTAGTCGAGAACGTAAAGAACACCATGACTACGCCGATCCAGCAAAGCGCCATCAAACGTGCACGTCCGGCGCGCGTGCTTGGACGATACGACAATCGTGCAGAAGCGGCGAGAAATGCCGACCAGGGAAACAGCCAAACCAAATTCAACAGCCAGAAGAGGGTGCGGGGAACAGTGTTGTAATCGCGCGGATAACGCAAGTTCAGAAAGCGAAGCAAATGCTCATTGAAGAAGTAAAACCAAAAGAACCCTCGATACTCGCCAGGTCCGCTATGAAGGGAGAAAGCGAAATAGGGGGGATTATGCAACGTCGCAAGGACGTGCCACGGGGCTGCGATCAACAATGCGATTCCTCCCGCAGTGAACAGGTGCAGACGCTTCCAAGCATTGAGCGCGAATAACTGTCGCGTGCAAGCCATATAAACAAATCCAGCAAGAGCGGGAAAGACAACAGCAATCAATCCTTTCAGCAGCAGCCCAAGACCAAAGCAAACGCCGAGCCCAATTGCGTGGACTCTTCGCGGTGTTTCGTCGGGATCGAGCAACCGAAGCCACGCCCAAATGGCTCCTGTCGTGGTCAAGGTGAGCAGCGCGTCGGGAATGAGTATGCGTGTGAAGAGAAACAGTCCGATGCAGCTGGCGAGCGCCAGTCCCGAGCAAATTGCAGCCGTTTCACCGAAGGCCCAGCGCGCGAAACGGTAAGTAATCCAGCAGAGCAGAAGAACGCCGAGAGCAAGAGGCAGGCGCGCAGACCAGTCGTGTACTCCGAGAAGACGGTACGAACCCACCATCAGCCAGTACACGAGCGGAGACTTTTCCAAGTAGGGAACGCCGTCGAGACGCGCAGTGACGTAGTCTCCCGAGGCGAGCATGTTGCGTGCAATCTGCGCCTGGACGGCATCGACGTCGTCCATCAGATGCGGCGGACTGATGACGCCTACGAGGAAGACAAGGCTAGCTGCGGCGAGGACGATCCAACTACCTCTAAGTCCTCGACCAGCACCTCGGAAACCTGTTCGGCCGAGGGTAGTTCCACGCTCCAGCGCTTCATCCACATCAACAACACCATAAGTCCCCATAACTGATAACCTGCGTTCTCTCTCCTCTCGAGATGCCTGTGAATCAGGCGTTCGACTGCGGGCCAGCGGAACAGTCCGGTGGCCTCGACGTTTTCCCGGTTCAGAGTTTCCAGCAGCAGTGGACGGAGCACCCCGCGGAACCAATCGTGTACCGGAATATCAAATCCCATTTTGGAACGACGCAAGACGTGAGGCGGCAGCTTGTCCGCCATGAGCTTGCGCAGCACATACTTCGACGTGCTGCCGTAAAGCTTGAATTTGGCCGGAAGCGCACGCGCGAAGTCGACGATGCGCGGGTCGAGGAATGGCGGACGCACTTCAAGAGAATGCGCCATGCTCATGCGATCGACTTTATAGAGAATGTCATCGGCAAGATAAAAGCGTTGATCAAAATCCAGAAAACTCTGCAATGTCGAGCCGCTCATTTGACCCAGCCATCCGCCGAGTGAATCCGGCGCTGCGAACAGAAATAGGTCTTCCTTGTCGCGTTCCGAATTGGTTCCGTTCCAGAAAATGTGCGCGAGCTGTGGCGAGAGCAATGATCCTTCGAGAAATCGCTTGATTTTATATTCGAAGCTGATCCGGCCATCCTGAGCGGGCAATCGCGTTGCCGTAGCCAGTGCGGCCCTGCGCAGGGCACGAGGCAACAGCCGGAACGTTGAGGCATAGCGATCGGCTTTGTATGTGAGATAGCCGGCGAACAGCTCATCCGATCCTTCGCCGCTCAAAGCGACAGTCGCGCTCTCGCGCGTCATCTGCGAGAGAAACCATGTGGGCAGTGCTCCGGCATCGGCGCTTGGCTCGTCGGAGTAGAACGCGAGGTCTTCGATCGCTCCGACCAGATCCACTTCGGGATTCAGATCAAATTCCGTGTGGTCCGTTCCATAGTGGCGGCTCACGTGGCGAATGTGCTCGCTCTCGTCTCCTGAACTGCCTTTGAAGGTAATCGAGAAAGTCTTAATCGGCTTTCTCGACTGCTCTCTTGCGTAGTGAAGGATCGTCGAGGAATCCAATCCACCGCTCAACCAGATTCCCACTGCAGTATCGGCGACGAGTTGTTCGCGCACCGCTTGGGAAAGGAGAACGTCGAGTTCTTCACATGCAGCTTCGATAGTTGCTGGCGATGGCCTCGGTGACGCGATTGCGAAATCGGTTAAGCGGGCGGCTCCTCGCTGCCACTCGAGCATCTGGCCGGGCATCAGCTTCACGATTCCGTCCACAAGCGTGAATGGTCCGGGCACGTAGTTGACGCTCAGAAATGCGTCGAGTCCGTCAAGGCAGATGTGCCGCGGCACCTCCGGATGAGCCAAGAGGCACTTCAGCTCCGAGCCGAAGAAAACCTCGCCTTCATGGAGCCGGTAATAAAGAGGTTTAATGCCCATGCGGTCGCGCGCAAGCACGAGGCGGCGACACGACTGCGTCCAGACCGCAATCGCAAACATCCCGCGGAAGCGGGCGAAGCATGAATCGCCCCAATGCAGGTAGGCATTCAGCGCAACTTCCGTATCGCAGTGAGTTCGGAAATGATATCCAGTCTGCTGAAGTTCGCGACGAAGTTCCTTGTGGTTGAAGATCTCGCCATTAAAGACGAGCACCACATCGCCATCAGCGCTCTTCAGGGGCTGATCGCCGGCTTCGAGATCGATGATTCGCAGCCGGGTAGCGCCGAGCGATACCTGCTCTGAGACGAATTGTCCCTGGTGATCAGGTCCGCGATGCGCGATCGACCCAAGCGCTGATGTCAGAACTCCGGCAGGAAGACGTCTTTCAACGTGGGTAAATCCCGCGATTCCGCACATTATTCGAATGTTTCTCCGGCGCGCGGGCGCTGCTCGTGCTGGACTCCGGCCCGTTCGTATTGCACCGCAAACTTCAGATTCACGGTTCGTTTCAACTGACGGGGGAACCGCAAGGGGCTATCAAAATGACATACCTAGTGCCAAATGTAAAGGAATGTTAAGTAACCTTGTACCGCGTGAAGCAAGTTACCACATTGATTTCACAACTTTTACTAGCCGAAACACTGAACTGGGTCGAAAATCCAGCCGAGTTTCAATGCGTGGAAGCTAGACCTTCGAGGTTGAGAAACCAATACGACTTTTGTGGATGGCAACCGGGTGCAGCTGGCTCCGTTAAGCACTTGGATTGAACCAGCGAATCGTCCAAAAGAGCGCGGCAGCAACCAGCGCAGAAGCGGGAATTGTGAGAATCCAGGCCCAGACTATCTTGCCGGCTACGCCCCAGCGCACGGCAGATAGGCGCTGAGTCGAGCCGACGCCGACGATTGCACCAGTAATTGTGTGAGTGGTGCTGACGGGAATGCCTGCTGCTGCAGTTGTGAACAGGGTTATCGCTCCGGCCGTTTCCGCGCAGAAGCCGCCGATGGGCTTGAGCTTAGTAATTTTGGAGCCCATAGTGTGCACAATGCGCCAGCCTCCGAAGTAGGTGCCAAGTCCCATGGCAAGATTCGCACCGAGGATGATCGGCCAATGAAAGTGTCCCCACGTTGTCGAGAACTCGTGCTTGGTGATGATGCCATCGGCATAGAGCGCGCCGGCGATGATGCCCATGGTTTTTTGCGCGTCATTGCCGCCATGTCCAAGGCTATAGGCAGCCGCGGAGAGAAGTTGCAAACGTCGAAAGAGCGCGTCGACGTTCTGTGGCGCCGAGTTCCGGAAGATCCAGAACATTGCGGTCATGAAGATCAAGCCGAGGATCATTCCCAGAATGGGAGCCACAACAATGAAGATCAGAGTCTTGGTCCAGCCGTGAGGAATGATCACGCCGAAACCTGCACGAGCGATTGCCGCTCCAGCGTAGGCGCCGATCAGAGCGTGTGAAGATGACGTTGGCAGCCCCCACCACCAGGTGAGGATGTCCCACACGATCGCACCCACCAATCCGCTCAGCACTACGGCTTGACTGATGCGATTCACGTCGACCATTCCCGCGCCGATCGTTTTTGCTACCGCAGTTCCAAAAATGAACGCAGCGATGAAGTTGAAGATCGCGGCCCAAACTACCGCCAGCCGCGGGGACAGCACGCGCGTAGAGACCACGGTGGCGATGCTGTTTGCAGCATCGTGAAAACCATTGAAAAAATCGAAGCACAGGGCCAGCAGGATGGTGACAATAACCAGGATTGTCGCGTTATCCAAGCAGGAGAGTCTCCGGAGCTAGTGATCAGCAGCGAAGCTGCCGCCAAGTTGCACAACAAATACAGCGGGAACAGTGGAAACTACAGGCTTAAGCGCTCTTTACCACAACCGACTCGATGACGTTCGCAGCGTCCTCGGCTTTGTCAGTTGCGGTTTCGAGTACTTCGTACAGCTCTTTCTTCTTGATGAGCGAAATTGGATTCGTTTCGGTTTCGAATAGCTGACCCAGAGCTACACTGGCAATGCGATCGGCTTCGTTCTCCAGGCGGTTGATCTCCACGCAATATTGCAAGACGTTGTTCTTTTTTTCCAAGTGCGAAACCGCTTTGCAAAGCTGTTCGCCCTGGCGAATGATGACGTCGGCAAGTTGCGGGGCCGATGGAGTGAATTCGGTGATTTTGTACATCACCAGGCGTTCGCCGGCGGCATGAACAAAATCGAGAACGTCGTCCAACGATGAAGCGAGCTTATGAATGTCCTCACGATCAAAAGGCGTAATGAAGGTCTGATTCAGACGCGTGAGGATTTCATGAGTCATCTCATCGCCGCGGTGTTCAATAGTCTTAAGCTGCTCGACGCGCGACTTTACATCTTTCATGTCTTCAAGAATGGCTTTCAGCAGTCTGGCGCCATCGGTAAGATTGCTCGCCATGTCATAGAACATGTCGAAGAACTGCGTCTGCTTAGGAATCAGCCGAACCATGCGTCTCCCGCACTCGGAGTAAGGGATTGCTACGAAGGATGACTATTTCATGGGGCAGGTTTGATGGTCAAACGCGCGGGAGTCTCATTCATCGCGGAGGCACAGAGTACATGCAGAAACCGGCACCGGAAATAAACATGCCCCGATTATTTCGCGTTCTCTGGGTTGGCTGGTTGGTTTACGGGAATTTAGCTGACCGTCTTTGTCGAATATGTGCCGTTGAGAGATTCTTCTCGGCTTGTTCGGCCATGTTCGGCCCATCGCGTACCGGGGGTTCTGTTGCCGCTCTCCTGTTCGCTTCTTCCGGCAAAGGAAAACAGCGGCAACGTTGATTAAGACTGCAGAATTTCCTTCGCTGCGCGGTATCCACTCGCGATGGCGCCGTGAATCGTCCCGGAATGTCCTTGGAAGTTTGTCGCTTCTCCGGCGAAAAAGAGGGTCCCGTTCAGGGGCGTGGATAGTTCTCGTTGAACTTCGCTTCCGCCCGAGGCAACGTAGCTGTAGGCTCCGCGAGAGTATGGATCAGTCTGCCAATTATGGGTATACGCGGCGACGAGTTCGGCTCGGCAGAGCTCCAGAGAGACGTGCAGTACGCGTGCCAGCGATTGAATCGCACGCTCGCAAATCTCCTGATCGCTGAGTTCTGATAGACGCTCGGCCGAATCGGCTGGAGACCAAGCCGTGAGTACGGGCTGCTCGAGCGGATACACAGTCCACCATGTCGGGAAATCTTGATCGCCGGAGAAGAGAAACGTCATTTTATGCAGCGTCCCGCCGTTAGCCGGCAGCCGACTCCAAAAACAGGACCGGAAGACGAGCGATACGCGAATGATGTGCCCGACCCTCAGACGTGAGAGCGCTGAGTCCTTCTCCGTGAGCGGTGGATCGAAGCTGATGGCAGTGCATCCTTGGTCAGGCTTCAGTAGTCCTAGAGGTAGCGTGAGCAATAGTTTGCGAGCAACAAAACGTTGTTCCGCTGCGTTTGAGCTCTTGATTTGTGCGCTTACAGAATTTGTTTTCCACGTGACGGATTTTACGGCAGTATTCAGTTGAAGACGCGAGTGCTCGCGGTCGATCTTGCTTTCGAGTGCAGTGACCAGGCAATCGTAGCCTTGCGGCAGGCGAAACTGGCTGTCGCCGTCGATCTCTTCCTCCGCTGAAATGCCTTCGACCAAAGACTGCACGCTGATTTCTTCAGGATGCGCCGCATGGAATCCACGGACATAGTTGCAGGCAGCGCGCTTATCTCCTTCAGTTATTTTTGGATCGTCGACGGAGCGGACGAAAGCATCGAACGATTGCTGCGGCAATCCTTCTTTCTTCATCTTTTCGAGGACCTTCTCGATCCGCGACCAGAAGTCACACGGTCCCAGCCCTGCTTCGTTAGAGCAAAACGGTTCGCCACGTATTCGTGAGACTTCCAAATTGCAATCGTTGATCAGTTCGAATGTTTCCGGAGGACGTCCATGCACAAACTCAGCGCCAAGTTCGACAGAGACGTTCAGACCGGGAGGATGGATGGTTGCGATCCGCCCTCCGATGCGGTCGCGGGCCTCGAGTATGAGCACGCGCACTCCAGCACGTGAGAGCATTCCCGCGGCTGCAAGGCCCGCTACTCCTGCGCCGACAATAAGAACGTCGGGATTAGACGATGATGTCATCGTGTACCTGGATGATAGATTGAAATCGTTAGCTCAAAGAAAGCGTAGTGAATAAATGAAGCTGCTCATCATTGGGTCCACCGGGGGCACCGGCCGCGAGCTGGTGAAACAGGCGCTGGGACAAGGTCATCAGGTGACTGCGTTTGCGCGCACGCCATCCAAATTGGGAATTTCGCATCATAACCTGAGCATCGCTCAAGGTGATATTACAGATCAGGCGTCCGTCGAGGCTGCTGTCGCCGGCCAGGACGCGGTGCTGTGCGCCTTGGGCACCAAAGTAATCCGCAAGAACACTATTCAGTCGGACGGCACGCGCAACATTGTTGTAGCTATGCAGGAGAACGGGCTGAAGCGGCTGGTGGTGGAAACGTCGCTCGACGTGGGCGACAGCCGTGGGCAGCTCGGCTTGTTTTTCGCGCACGTGATTCGCGCTACTTTGCTGCGAAATATCTTTGAAGATAAGGAACTTCAGGAGCGCATTGTGCGGGAAAGTGGGCTTGATTGGATCATCGTGCGCCCCGCGATGCTCACCGACGGCCCCCGCACAGGCAAATATCGCGCAGGATTCTCGGCATCCGACAAAATCACGCGCAAGATCTCGCGCGCAGATGTCGCCGATTTCATGCTGAAGCAGACGACGAGCAACGACTTTCTGCGACAGACGCCTGGCCTGTCCTACTGAGCAGAGTCATCAATCCCATTCGTCAGCATTCAGCAGCTCTGATGGCCTTCCCTCCTCGGCGATCTTTCCTTTTTCCATTATGAGAACTCGCTCACCTAGAGCCAGCGCCTCTCGCACTGAATGAGTCACGTAGAGAATCGGCACGTTGTGCTCTTCATTCCATTGGCGCAGATCGTCAATGATCTTCATACGCGTAGG
This sequence comes from Terriglobales bacterium, assembly GCA_035277605.1. Classification (GTDB taxonomy): domain Bacteria; phylum Acidobacteriota; class Terriglobia; order Terriglobales; family Acidobacteriaceae; genus Gp1-AA112. Next base: position 23,777 of record DATEKE010000074.1, read on the forward strand.
GCGATCCAGCCCGGCGAGAGGTTCATCAAGCAGAAGAGCTCGGGGATCAGTTACAAGCGAGCGCGCGAGAGTGACTCGTTGGCGTTCGCCGCCGGAGAGATCTCCCGGCTTACGAGAGCTCAGGTCTTTGATACCGAATCGGGAAAGCACCTCATCGCAGCGCGCTTTCACCGTTGATCCGGTCAAGTTTCTAAGACCAAAGCTCACGTTCTGCGCCACGGTCATGTGGGGAAACAGCGCTAAGTCCTGAAACACGTATGCGATCTTGCGAATCTGAGGAGGGTAATTAACGCGAGCGCGCGAATCGAATAAGACCGTCCCGTTGAGGGAAATCTTTCCTTCGTGTGGCGTCTTAATTCCAGCGATGCAATCGAGCACCGAGGTCTTACCGGCCCCGGAGTGGCCGAACAGCACAGTGAATCCTGAAGGAGCGTCGAACGTGCAATCGAGTTGGAAAGCCGGAGACAGATGCAGCCGGATTTGAGCGTGAAGAGTATTCACGCGTTCCGTGGACCCGACCACCAGATGGAATTTCTTCGGTTCAGGGCGTAGACAAAGGCCAAAGTCGCAAAAGAGAAGATTAACAACAGCACGGACGTTCGCGCCGCAAGCGCATAGTCGAGAGTCTGAACTTCATCGTAGATCGCGATGGAGATCGTCTGCGTCACCCCGGGAATATTGCCGCCAACCATCAATACCACGCCAAACTCTCCGATTGTGTGGGCAAAGCTGAGCACCGCGCCAGTGATTACTCCGGCTTTGGCAATCGGAAGAATGATGGTGCGAAAAATTCGTGAGCGCGAGGCGCCCAGGACTGCGGCAGCATCGAGAAGCCTGCGATCGACCGACTCGAAAGCGTTCACCATCGGCTGTACGGCGAACGGAAAGCTGTACAGCACCGAAGCAATTACCAATCCGGGAAATGAAAAAGCGAGGCGAGCGGAAAAGAGTGATTCCGCGATTCGTCCTAATGGGCTTCTCGGACCCAATGCCAACAGCATGTAATAGCCAAGCACGGTTGGCGGTAATACGAGCGGCAGCGCGACCCCGGCTTCGACGAGAAACTTCCATCGTCGGCGAGAGAATGCGATCCAGTATGCAACCGGAACTCCGACGACGAGCAGAATGAGACAGACGATTGCAGCTAATCGCAAACTCAACCAGATCGCCGACCAGTTCATTGTTCGGGCCCCGCTGGAGAGAATCCGTACTGCCGGAGCAGCGAACTGATCTCGCTCCTCTTCATATAATCGAGAAACCTGGCTGCAAGCTCCTTGTGCTGCGAACTCTTCAGGATCACGGCCGCCTGCTGCAGCTCTGGATACAAGGTCTTTGGGACGATGAAGTAGTTGCCACGGCCTTTCATAGCAGGAGCAAGGACGAGCGAGAGAGCAACGATTCCCACATCCGCGTTTCCCGACTGCACGAACTGCGCTGTTTGAGCAATGTTCTCGCCTAACACGAGTTTCGATGAGATGTTGACCCACAGACCTGTGTTCTTGAGCGCAGCTTCGGCGGCACGGCCGTAGGGTGCGTGCGTCGGATTTGCAATCGCGATCTTTTGCACGTTGTTGTCTGCAAGAATTGATAACCCTTTTGTCACATCGATTGCGGACCCATTTGGAGCCCATAAAGCGATCTTGCCGATCGCATAAGGGTAAGGTGATCCAGGCTCCGTCAGTCCCGCAGCTTGCAATCGGGTGGGGTACTCCAGATCGGCGGAGAAGAAGAGATCATAGGGCGCACCATTTTGAATTTGGGCGAAGAAGTTTCCCGACGAGCCGAACGAAAGCTTCACCGTAGCTCCAGATTGTTTTTCAAATCGTGCGGCGATCTCGGTCATAACCGGCTGCAGATCGGCTGCAGCGGCAACGGTGAGGGTGTCCTGGGCCAGTACCTGTAGCACCCCGGCCAGAAGCGCGAGGCAAAGAAAAAGAATTTTCATCAGGACTGAGAGAGCAGGCTATAGACGAATCAATACGTTAGTAACAGGATAGTGTATACGATTTAGGCTGATATGTGCGGTTACTCTGGGACGACGATCATAACTTCCGTGGACTTGATCAGAGCGGCGGCGACCATGCCTTTCGCCAGCCGCATCTCGCGAGCAGCGTCGGCGGTAATGATGGAGGTAATCTTCTGGTCACCAATGCCGAGGGTGATTTGTGCAAGCAATCCGTCCACCTTCACGTCCATGATTCGGCCAATCAACTGATTGCGACCGCTGATCCGCCGAAAGCTCTGGCGTCGTTTTGGAATGGTGCCGTGTTTGCGAACGGAAGCCAGATATTTGTCTAACTCCGATTCGGGAACGCGATGATGCCCGCCGGCGGTCAAGACCGTCTTAAGCTTACCGCGATAGATCCACTGCTTGATCGCGGGATAACTGATTCCGAGCACCTGCGCCGCATCGCGCGGCGTGTAGAGCTTCATCGAGTAGCTCCTAAGCTGGTAAGAAAAGCTGCTTAGCTCCTGAGCCGAACATCCTCCTTGCGGCGCGTGTGTAGTTCGACCAGGGAGTTGTCACCAGCAGAGTTGAGAAGCTTAGCAGCTTAGGAGCTGAGCAGCTAGATATGACAATGGCTCAGACCGCGCTTGGCCAAATACTTCTGGTGATAATCCTCTGCGGAGTAGAAGGTCGAAGCTGGTGTGATCTCAGTCACAACTGGACGTCGAAATTTGCCGGACGCCTGCATTTTCTCCTTTGACGCGCGTGCCCGACGCTCCTGCTCCGACGAATGAAAGAAGATCGCCGATCGATACTGGGTTCCAATGTCTGGACCCTGGCGATTCAGAGTTGTGGGATCGTGCGCCGACCAGAACACATCCAGCAGTTTGTCATAGCTCACCTTCGAGGGATCGAAGGTTACCTGTACCACTTCGGCATGGCCAGTCTCGTCTGTGCACACGTCTTTATATGTGGGATTTGCTGTATGGCCGCCCAGATAGCCCACCGTGGTTTCCACTACGCCCGGCACCTGCCGGAATGTTTCCTCTACTCCCCAAAAGCATCCGGCAGCGAATGTTGCTGTCTCCATATTGACCTCTATTTCATTCTAGAACGCAGGCGCGACTTCATCGGTCTTTTAGGCGAAACACGAACTTCAATCCTGACCAGACTTCGTCTACGGCACAGACCTTCACGTCGACTAATCCCGCCTTCAGTCCCAAATCTCGCACGATGTTTTCATCGAGATCGGTCGTAACGCCTGAGGACTTCTTGGGCCAGGAAATCCAAACCATCCCAGCGGGCTTCAGCGCACTTGTCAATCTGGGAAAGTTGCGAGCTAGCTCGGCGCGGCTGGCCGTGAACAGATGCGCGAAATCGAGACTTGCGGTGAGGCTTGGCGAAAGGTGGAACTCTCCCGCTTTTAGCAATTCCGATTCGTAGCCGCGAGGATTGCCGGAAAACCAGATTCGATCTCCTGCTTTGACACCAAGCTTCTTATACAGGGGCGTACCGGAATAGCCTGCCGTCTTCATGTCGCGCTCTCTGGAGTGAATTGTGTGTTGGCTATACTGCAATTTCGACGTTCGCTAACGCAAGCTGAGATCTCATCATGGCTCTCATCATCCGTTCGTCAGACATTCATGCCGCGGGCTGCTACACGACAGCGCCGATTCGCAAAGGCTCGCTGGTCGTGGAATACACCGGACCACGCATTTCGCCGGAAAAGGCCGATGACATCTACGACGGTCGCTCGACAACTTATCTGTTCGGATTGCGCAACGGAAAGCAAGTGATTGACGGTCATGGAACTGCAATGTTCATCAATCATTCCTGCGATCCCAATTGCGAGACTGACGAGATCGATGGCCATGTTTGGATCATCGCGGTGCGCGACATCAAAGCCGGCGAGGAGCTCACGTACGACTACAAACTCTACGACGGAGCAGAAGATGATCCGGCTCCGTGCTCCTGCGGCTCTGCGAAATGTCGGGGCACGATGTACTCGGAAGAGGAAATTGCGCGACAGGAGAAGGTGAAACGCTCCGAAAACTCGAAACATGGCTAATTGCACTGCGGAGTTGTAGAGGTGCTGCGTAGTCATTCTGGGTGTCAACTGCCGTCAGTTCTGCGCGCATCCAATCACTCGATTCAAGGAGGGAAGTGCGTGAAAAAACTGATGGCGATGATCTTTTCTGTTGCACTGCTCGGATCGATGGGCACAGCACAGAGTGCGGGAGCCGGAAACGGAAGTGGGCAGGGATCTTCCGGCACGAGCCAGAATTCTTCATCAACCAACGATCAGACGGCCAGCGGTGGCGGAGCTCTTGAAGCAACGGGTTCGAGCGGCGGATCCAATGCGAGCGCCAACAGCACCAAAGCCAGCAGTGCCGGCAAGAAGCGCCACACGAAACATAAAAAGAATGCGGCCGGCAGTTCTAATGCGTCGAGAACGACCGCAAGCAGCAGCGCAAAACCAAAATAGTCGAAGAAATCCCGACAGAACCGCCGGCTGCAGCCGGTGGGGCAGTCGCTTTCTTTGCGGCTGCGCGCCTGGACGTGCATAGTTCTTCGTTATCAGAATCCCCCAGGCTGTTGAGCCTGGACGCCCAGCATCCCCATCCGCTAGCGCTGGGGGTTCAGATACATCTTCTCACTTAGGCTGCAGCGTAAGCCGGTGCTCAGCGGCGGCATTCACTGCCGCTTCCGTAAACGGGAACTGAAAGCTGGAGTCGTTGTACCAGGCTGAGAATTGATCTTTGTAGTGCGGGCTGAGCAGATGTCCTGACTGACCGATAACGATGTTCAGCGTCGAATGATCGAAGTTGGAAAAATCCACGGTCAGCCGCTCAGAGGGTCCGAAATCGCTTCCCACTTGTTTGACTGTGCTGCCGCTTCCCGATTGCCAACGTGATCCGGTGCCGCTGAAGTATTTCAAAATGGGAATCGCTGCGAACACCGGATGCTGCACTTCTACCGGAAACTGTTTTCCCCAGTGCCAGCGCCTTAGATCCTTCGGCGCCCGCTCGGAATCAACGGCCTTCTGCACCGCTGCCACGAGTAAGTCATCATAAGAGTTGTAACCCTGTGGAAGCCATCGCGGAAAGCGATGGGTGACGATGTTCTCCAACGCCGGGCCCGATAATCCCCAGTCGTAGCGAATGTAGTCATCTCCCAATTTGGGAATGAGGAGCAGACCCATCAGGTTGCGCCGGCTCCAGTATGCGATCGAAGCGGCTGCGCTGTCTTTATCCATACGTCCGTCCCAGCCGCGCATGATCTCCGCCGCCTGGTGTACGCGGGGCGAGACTTTCTTGGCGTGGTCGATTGCGTAAACGAAACGGTCAGAGAAGAACCGCTCCAGCTCCGAGGTTACGTCGGTCTGGATGAAGAGCATGTCCGCAGCGGTGAACTGCTCCGCTCCTTTCAGCAGATGAAAGATGCGCGCGGTGCGATACGGCGCCCACCAGATATTCGCCAGCAGATGCGGATAGCCATCCGGGGTAATGCGCCCATTCGCCGTGGTCAAAATGCCTGACGGGGGATCGTACACGCTCGGAAGCTGGTCGAAGCGAACATAGCCAGTCCAATCATGAGCAGCATCGGCGCCTGACTGCGGCAGCAGGCCATCGCCCGAAGCTCTCACGGGAATTCTTCCGCTCGCTTGATAACCAATGTGGCCGTTTATGTCGGCATAGACGGCGTTCTGCGATGGCGCGCCGAACTTTGATAATGCTGCCCGAAATTCCTGCCAATTCCGGGCCGAGTTCACTTCCAAAAATGGACTGGTGATTGTGGTCGGATCGTAGATCGTCCACTGCAGAGCGAGTTGTCGAGTTTCCCCCTTAAGGATTGGTGTAATGATCGGCCCATGACGAGTGACGATTACGTCGAACACATCATCCGGCTTGCCTTTGACGTGAATGACCTCATGTACTTTTCGCGGCGCTTGCCAGCCCTGTGGAGTGGCGACGTTTCCCGCATTATTGAATTGCTCCACAAACAAATCTTGTAGATCGGGAGCAAGGTTGGTAAAACCCCATGCGATACGACGGTTATGTCCGACGATGACGAACGGCAGACCTGGCAGCGTGACTCCAGCCACATCAAAATCCTGGCCATCGCCTTTGGTGAGATGGGCCTCGTACCAGATATCGGGAATGGAGTGCTCGAGGTGCATGTCGTTGGAGAGCAGTGGACGCCCGCTGACCGTGTGCTCTCCCGAAATGACCCAGTTGTTCGATCCTGGTACGCACTGCTCGCATGCCTTCGGCCCAAGCGGTACAAACACCGACGAAGTCTGAGTCGGAACTCTCTGCTCTTCGTCGTCATCCGAATCAACTTTCGGCGCGGTTTGCTCCTCGATCACGGGCTTTGCCTGCACCGCTGGAGGCAAGTCACGCCACGAAGTTGCCGGATACAAGTCAGCAATTTCCTGCGGACTTAAGTGCCGCATTACCGCCTCGCGCTTCAGCTCCATCGGATATTGCGTGTTGAGCATCTGGGTCATGTTCGCGCCAATCAGCAGCGAATCTTCCACTTTCCAGGGAGCGGGCGAATATCGCAGCAGACGGAACTCCAGTGGCATACGATCGCGCGTGCGCTCGATGAAAGCATTCACACCCTTCGCATAAACCTCGAGGTAATGGCGTTGCTGCGGATCGAGCGCTGCAGCCGTGCGCTGACAGGCTTCCCTGATTTGCAGGTAGCGTTGCTGCCGATCATGCTTCAGCAGCGCCGGACCCAGGATTTCGGCGAGATCTCCGGCGGCGTAGCGACGGCTTACATCCATTTGCCAGAGGCGATCCTGAGCTGTGACGAAGCCTTGCGCGTAGAAAAGATCGTCGAGGGAGGCGGCGCGAATATGCGGCACGCCGAGTCTGTCGCGAATAACCGTGACCGGGCCAGAAAGCCCCGTCAAGACGATGCTGCCTTCCACCTGCGGCAGCTCATGCCGTGCGATCGAGTAGACGTATCCGGCGACTGCGCCGAAAGCAAGAGCAACGAGGGCAAGTCCCACTGCAATCCAGCGCAGAACCAGGTTCCGACTACCAATACGAGACGGTGCGAGGATCGCAGTGGCCATGCATCTCTGATTCTAGCTGAAGCGTTTTCGCGACTAACCCCAAAAGCAATTGACCACGGAGGACACGGAGGAACACGGAGGAACCCTTTGTTGTCACATCACGAATCGAGTGCAGAAGCAGGAAGGTGTAGGTAGGCGCTACAGTGATTCGGCCTAATTCGCCGACCGCACTGTCGTCTCCGGCTGGGAATGACAAAAAAACCTCTGCGTCCTCTGTGTCCTCCGTATTCAATTGCTTTTCGTCTTCCCCCTCCGCAAAACCGCCGGTGTTATGCTAAAAATGCCCTCAAATGCTGCAGAAACGCATTGATGATCCAATCTCGATCTCGCAGGAATGGCTGCGTGAAGCACAATATCGATTTCAGCAGCATCTCAAACGCGTCGGCCTGAAATGGACCGAGCAGCGTGACACCATCCTCCTCACATTCCTCGAAACGCACGAGCACCTCTCCATCGAACAGCTTCATCAGCTCGTGCGCAAACGCGATCCGCGCATCGGCGTGACCACCGTCTATCGCACGCTTAAGTTGCTTTCCGAGTGCGGACTGGCCAGCGAAGTCGCATTTCATGATGGGGTCGCTCGCTATGAACATCAACACAACCGCCGCAGCCATCACCACATGGTCTGCACATCGTGCGGAGGCTCCGTCGAGTTCTTCTCGCCCGAAGTCGATCGCCTCGAACAGGAGATCGGCCGCAAGCATCACTACGAAACCAAGCGGCACACTTTTCAGATTTACGGAGTGTGCGAGGATTGCCGCAAGAACGGCAGACGAGTGGTCTAGGGAGCATGCGTCATCCACATTTGTTTCAGGTTACCGATGGCGTGTTCTGTGTCATGCGGCGTTCCTATTTCACCTGCTCCTACTTGGTCCAGACCCCCGGTTATCTCATCGCAATTGACGCTGGTTTCAAATCGAATGGAAAGGACATGCTGCACGCGATTTCCGAGTTGGGAAAAACCATTCAGGATCTAAAGGCGATCCTTTTAACGCATTGGCACAACGATCATGCAGCAGGGGCCGGAGAACTGGCTAGGATGTCTGGTGCTGAAGTCTACTACTCGGCCAGGGAAGCAGCTCATTTCGATCGAAGGATTGCGCACTCCGGAATTCGAGGGAGATTATCCGCTGCGGTTCCCGAATGCGGTCCACTCGTGCTGCTCAAGGGGTTGCTGGGCAACGCTCCGCAGCAAGCTGTCCAAGCGACGCGGCTCGTCTCCGATGGCGATCTGATTGAGCGTGACTTTGAGGTGCTGGAAACGCCAGGACACACAGTAGGGCACCTGAGCTACTTTTATCGTCCGAGGTCTGTTTTGTTTGCGGGGGACGCTCTGGCAGTAATAGGCAATCGCCTCCGATTGATGGCTAGACCTGTTACCGAGAATTTGCCCGAAGCGCGAACATCAATTCAGAAATGTCTCAACCTTCCAATTGAGGTTATTTGTCCTGGACACAGAGAACCTTTATCGGAAGGAGCTGCAGATCAATGCGCATCGATGCAGCGGTATCTCAATGGCGGCGGTCATTGGCCTCTATTAGGCTGACAGCAGTCTGCGTCGTAGCAGTCTGTTGGTTTCTGATCTCTCGGCGGCTCCGTGCGTGTTGTATTCGATGCCATCCGCATGGCAAGATGATTAGCTTTCGCCTTAACGGCCCGGACGAGTACGGCCCACGGCGGAGAGCGCAGCCTTAAGGCCACAACCACAGGAGCTGAATGAGGGTCCGGGTCTTCTTTCACGACAAGTGTTTTGACGGCACCGCTTCCGCGGCCCTTTTTTCGCGCTTCTACTCCGAGCGCATCCGCGACAACGTCGAGTTCGAGTACTGCGGACTGCTCCATCGCGCCGGCGCGCTCTTCAACGAAGCGGACTTCACGGGCGACGAAAACGCCATCGTCGACTTCAAGTACTCGCCGTCACCCAGAATCACCTGGTGGTTCGACCATCACCAGAGCGCCTTCCTCACTCCGGAAGACCACGAACACTTTCTCACTAACCAAAGCAACAAGAAGTTTTACGACCCAGACTTCAGGTCCTGCACGAAGTTTCTGGCGACTGTCGCCGAGAATCGTTTCGGCTTCAATCCTGCTCCCGTTTCGGAACTTATCGAATGGGCCGACATCGTCGATGGCGCACAATACAAAGACGCCAGAACCGCCGTCGAGATGAAAGAGCCGGCGATGAAGCTGACGATGGTGATCGAGTCCACGCAAGACAAACACTTCACGCCGAGTCTGATCCCGCTGCTCGCACATAAGTCACTGAGCGACATCATCGAGCACCCTCTAGTCGCGCCGCTGGTGCCGCCGCTCATGGAACGCCATCAGCGCTCGATCGACATCATGAAGCAGCGCTCCGACTGCAAGCTGGGCACCATCTTCTTCGACGTCATGGATTATGACCTCGAAGGCTACAACAAGTTCGTTCCGTATTATCTGCATCCGGATTCGACTTATAGTGTTGGTTTAAGTAAGAGCTCGTTCCGCACGAAGGTTTCTGTAGGTTCGAATCCATGGACCAGGATGCGCCACGAAGACATGGTTAATCTCGCAGTGATCTGCGAACGTTACGGCGGCGGCGGGCACGCGCGCGTAGGCGCGATCTCCTTTGATCCGGATCAGGAAGTGCAAGCCCGCGAGGCTGCGCGGGAGATCGTCGAGGAGTTGCGGGAGAGTGTCGCGCGAATGGAGTCACCGGTCTGGGAAAGTAAGTAACAGAATGCCGACAGCCGCCTCCAAAATCAAAGTCATCATCTTCGATGTCGACGGAGTTCTCACCGACGGAACACTCTGGTTCTTTCCGAGTCCGAAACAGAACGGAGCTCCATCCGTCACTGCAGGTGAAGTCAATGCGGACAAGAGCGGATACGAAATCACCACGGTTAACACTTTTGAAGGCAAAGGCTTCAACGCGCACGACGGCGTAGGCATGTCCCTCGCGCGCCTCGGCGGACTCAAATTGGGAATCATTACCAAACGCGTATCGGAGGCCGTAACCATGCGCGCTCGCGAACTGCGCATCCACCACGTTTTTCTTGGGCAGGACAACAAGCTTCTCGCGCTCGACAAAATCCTCGCAGCCGAGCGCATCACCTCCGAAGAGGTAGCGTACGTAGGCGATGACATCATCGATCTCCCGGTAATGCGCCGCGTCGGACTTGCCATTGCAGTGCCTAACGCGCGCAAAGAAGTGCGCGACGAAGCCGACATAGTAGTCGATCATAGCGGCGGTGATGGCGCCGCCCGCGACGCGATCGAATACATCCTTCGGGCCCAAGGAAGATTCGAGCAGGTTCTGGAAAAGTATTTGGCGGAATCAACGTCAGAAGAGCTGCGTGGGAATTAACAGAACCGCCGCCGGTAGATGGTGGGTCGGAGATGGCCGCATGGGCCAGCTCCGAGTTCACCCTGTCGGCGAAGCTGATCATCAAACGCAGCCGCACATCACGCGCCTGTCCCACCGGCTACGGCCGACGGTTCTGCTACATCTCCATCCACATTGACAGAAAATTCGCACACCAGAGACAATAAGAAAGCAGCCCGTGAGCCGCGGTTCGCAAGCTTTTCCTACAGGCGAGCATTCGTTGCGGCAGATCGTTTTCCGAGCCGAAGTGGCGGAATTGGCAGACGCGCATGGTTCAGGTCCATGTACCCGCAAGGGTGTGGGGGTTCGAGTCCCTTCTTCGGCACCAACGAGTTCGCAATACTGATTTGGCGCCGCGAATGATTGGCGTCCACAGGTCCTTCGACAAGCTCAGGATTTCGCGTGCAGGCTCCCGCTTCGCTCACGCCTGCAAGGCCGCTCAAGTTCGAGTCCCTTCTTCGGCACCATCTCTTTCCGCTCAATGACTTCTCACGGCAAAAATGCGGAAGCATTAGCTTAATTACGCAGATTCGGTCGTGATCACATCTGCCTTACGGGCACTGCCTCAATCATCTCCATGACGAACGATCCATCTGATCTTCGGAAAAGAAGCCGTCAAAGCACGCAAACATGTTCAAAAGCTCGTAACGGAGTCTCGGCGATTGCGCTCGATACTCAATAATCGTAAGCGCGCAATGCAATCAGTGTTTGAAGCCACGCACGGAAGAAAGATGTCGGAGAAGGAACGTCGGCCATTATCGCGTCACCCTACGGTTTTGGCGTAAATACGGCTTGGGAATCGGGCTTGGCATATATCGGCAGATTGCCTTTTGGAACATCTGCATTAATGTCATGCGTAACGAACCGTTCCGCCCTCAATGGTGGCATCGGTCAATGTCCCAGCATGTTCAAAAGCGCAAAGCTCAACCCAAGCGCAGCATCGCAACGCCTGGCGATGATCGCGAGCTGGGGTTGTGGATTGACTACGAGTTGCTCCGCAAGCACCATAACCATACAACCCAGGCAGTTCTGCATGATCCTTCTGTAGGCACAAATAATCGCTATCTGGAATTGGCCGACCTCGCGTTAGGAACCAGCAAACACAGGAGAAAGCCTAAAGGAGCCGCTTCGGCTAAGTAGGCAACGATGGCTAACATTCTTTGTGTCGGCAAAGATGACGCGCTTATGCAAACTAGAAGGGTAATTCTGGAAAGAGCGGGACACGTTATCAGTCAGGCCTGCGATCTGCGACAAGTTATTGCGGCTTGCGAATCCGATTCGTTTCAAATCGCGGTATTAGGCCAATCCCTTCCAGCAGCCGAGAAGCTGCGTATTACTTCTACGGTGCTGAGATATTGCAGGGGTATCAAAGTCCTGGAACTGCATATCGGCATTGCCCCTGATGTTTCAACTGCTGACGCTCATGTGCGGGTCACAGCAAGTGAACCAGAGGCTTTAGGCGACGCCGTGTCGGCTCTCCTGCGAAAAAAAAGGCATAGCAGAGAAACTCGCGCGGCCTAACCTACCGCTCGTTTTGGCGGACAATGACATCTCCGGCGTACGTTGTCGCAACAATGATTCTTGTGCCGGAATCACAATACTTGTCAGCCTGTAGGACGCAACTTGGAAGCTGCGTTCTGCGGACTGCCCTCTGGCCGCGTGACCGAAAGGACGAGCGCCGCTCGAGGGCTTTTTTCAGCTCCTCTCCTCAGACGATCTGGACCACGCTCGGCATTGGTCCAAGGAGGCCCATGTGTCTGGACAACAAAGTTCAACGGCCTTCGATCAGTTAAGTGTCAACAACGGCAAACCCGCGACTGAGCCTACTTGTTGATTTTGTTCTAACCGAATGTCGAGAGCTGGAAGTCAATTGCGAATGTAGCTGCTTTTAGCTTGAGAGCTTCGCGGCTTCGTGGCTCAGCGGCTTCTTTCCGGCCAACCCGCAGCATCTCCTGCGCCTCCTTTGTAGAAGCAACCAACGCGGATATCCCAAGTTCCCCAGAGTTCCACGATCAGCTTGCAATTTCTCGGAGGTATAGCTCATGAAGAAGCTACTCTTAGTTCTGCTCACACTCGCTCTGTGCAGCTTCGTCGCGGCAGAGGATAAGACCGACGCGGCCAAGCGGCTCGACAACGCCGCCAGCGTGCTGCAGCAAATCACGGCTGCGCCCGACAAAGGCATTCCCGAAAACGTACTCAACGACGCGAAATGCGTGGCCGTTGTGCCGCACATGATCAAAGGCGGATTCGGCATCGGCGGACAGCACGGCAAAGGCGTCGCTACCTGCAAGACCACCAACGGCGGCTGGAGCGCTCCGGCGTTCTTTACCATTTCGGGAGGCAGCTTCGGTCTGCAGATCGGAGCCGAAGGCGTGGACCTGGTTATGCTCGCCATGAATGATCAGGGCATGCAGGCGCTGCTGTCGGATAAATTCCAGGTTGGCGGTTCAGCCTCAGCAGCAGCCGGTCCGGTGGGACGCGAAGCCGCAGCCGGCACCGATTGGAAGCTGAAAGCGCCGATTCTCACTTACTCGCGCAGTAAAGGCGCGTTCGCGGGAATCTCGCTCAACGGTTCCGTGATCCGGGCCGACAAGGACGCAACCAAAGCCTTCTACGGCCAGGACACGGCCAGCCAGCAAATCCTGACCGGGCAGGTCCAGGCGCCGCCGGAAGCCCGCGGATTCCTTAACGCAGTCCAACGCGCCCAGACTGTAGCCAGCCGATAGGCATATTCTGCATTCAGCCAAGGCGGTGGATCGGGAGATTCGCCGCCTTTTCATTTTAGGATCCCGGTCGCTCGGTGCGGAGCGGCTCTGTATTGGCCTTCCCCAAAGGCTAGAGAGCAAACACATGACAAAAACCGGCAATCAGCAGTCGGCAATCAGCACTCGGCTAAGCGCAAAAGCAAGGGCAGAACACAGACGGAACTTTCCCATTATGGAACCATAAAATCCCTGAGCAATCCCTGATCTTTTTTGGGGCTTTCGCTGTCGATGCAGCTAAACGCTTGCAGATGTGGGGATTACGTCGAAAAGGGCAGGAGTCCCTGTTAAATCCCTGCCGCAGGGCAAAATTTGTGAAATTTGGGCAGAATTCGAGGGTTTCAGCGCCTTCGACGCAAACTCGCTGTATATATCGCTGTTAATTTGCGTCTTGCGGAACGGGATCGTGGGCAGTCCAAGCCTGCCGAGCACCAGACCTGAAACCCCAGGGCCCGAGGCGAGAAATTAGATGGTGATGCGCTCTTGTTTCGCGATTCGCATGACTGCTTCGGCGAAGCTTTCTGCTTTGGTGCTGGTTTTGGGCTGAGAAGTCTTCTCCACCTGCCTGCGTAGCAGGTATTCCTGGTTCAGACGAGCGAGACGTTTCCTTGCGGCCTCGGCGTTGGCTTTCATTCGTTCGATCGTTTGCTGCGAGTGTTTACCGGGATTCTTCATTGGACCTCATAAGAGAAGCTGCCAGCCTCCAGCTACCAGCTTCCAGCCAATGCAACGGCAGTTGCGAACTGGGCTAGTGGTTTTCAGCGCTTAGGCAACGCGGCGCCATGTGGAGTTTGGGCGGTTATGCGTCCTCAGCGTGCGGGAATGCAGCCACCAGTCAAAAGCATACAAAGCAAATGCAACCGTCAAGATAGCGCTGGACACCACGGTCGAAACCGCGAAGGCGGATTCCAGGAACAGCCACAAGATCATGAGAACGATGGAAACGATGACCATTGTTTCCTGCCTTTTCGACGAGCGGCTAAGCTGCTGAGCTTCTAAGCTCCTGAGCGGAAAGACGATTTCTGACATTGCGTTCTACACTCGAGCGTCTGCCTTGTGTGCTTGCGCATGTCAGCAGTCAATTATGATGTCCAGAGCAGCTGGATGAGTTGTAAGTGAAGAAGCTGCGAAGCCACGAAGCTGCGAAGCTACGGAGCTGCGACTCGATCGAGATCCTATGACTCGGGAGAGAGTTGCAGACTCAATTACCAGAGGTTTCCTCCGCCACAGATGGGGATGTGTCACACCCTCGGGAGTTTAAAAGCTCGGAGCTTCGAGGCTTCGTAGCTTCGAGGCTCCGCGGCTCCTCACGTTACCTAAGTGCTTTGCTTCGTTCAGAAAGCTGTCTCATACTGCGATGCGTCATGGAGCACGAGGTCACCACACGGCCTACGCGGTGGGGAAAGTCTGCCGAACGGCAGTGGCCGCGCTTTAAGGTCGATTTCGGCATAAAGATCATCGCTGGAAACAGCGGCACCAAGACCGTGGTGCAGGGTAGAGCCCATGACCTCTCTGAAGGTGGACTTGGTCTGTATGCCGTTCTGGAGCTCCAGGAAGGACAGCTGGTCCAGTTAGAGTTCACGCCTCCCTTTTGCCGTCGTACCATCGAAGTTACTGCCGTTGTGCGCGATAAAGACGGCTATCGCTACGGTCTCGAATTCCGCAAAATCACTCAATTAGCTGCAGAAGACCTCTCGCGTTCATGTCGCGCGTTGAATCTGTCTCTGGAATAAACTGCCTGCGTCAGTACCGTCCGCGTTGCACACGGGCGAGTCACCTGTGTTAGCGGCGCCTTTGGCCGACTTCTGATTGGCGACTGCGGGTTTATCGCGGTTGCGCAATGCCGGATCGGTGTCTCATAATGTTCTGCACATGCCCGCCACGCTCATTGCCGCCCCGTATCTCCGAACATGGCGCGAGAGCGTCCCGTATTATCGATACTGGCGATTTTGATTTCGCCTGTCCTGGCTTCTCAGCCGCTCAGCTCACAGTAAAACCAGTTTGATTCGTCGCTTTGCGAAAATGACCATCCTTCAGCAAATCGTTTCTGAAACACGGGCCCGATTGGCGGGAAAGACCAATCCTGCCTACCGCGCAGATCTGGAGAAGATGGCGGCAGCACATATTCCCCGTGGATTTCGCAAGCGTCTTCTTGGCACTGCGCGATCCGGTCCAGCCGTGATTGCCGAGCTAAAGAAGGCCTCGCCTTCGAAAGGAGTAATTCGCGCAGACTTTCAGGTCGTCGAGCTTGCGCGCGCGATGGAGCAGGCCAGCGCTTCGGCTCTCTCAGTCCTGACAGAAGAGAAGCACTTTCAGGGCTCGCTCGAGAATCTGAGGGCGGCTTCAGCGAATGTCTCGATCCCCTGTCTGCGCAAGGATTTTATCGTCGATGAGCTGCAGATGCTCGAAGCTCGTGCATACGGTGCCGATGCCGTGCTGCTCATTGTCGCAGCGCTGGACGATTCCGAATTGAAACAGCTCTGTCGCGCCGCTCGAGCGCTCCAGCTCGATGTTCTCTGCGAAGTACACGACGAGCGCGAACTGCAGCGTGCCATCGATGCGTCATTCGACATCATCGGAGTGAATAATCGCGATTTGCGCACTTTTCAAGTCACACTTGAAACCAGTTTGCGCCTGAACGCGAAGATTCCTGCGAATGTTCTACGAGTCGCTGAGAGTGGAATTCACACCGGAGCCGATATCTCTCGACTGCGTTCCAGCGGGTATCAGGCATTCCTGATTGGGGAATCGCTGATGAAAGAGCACGATCCGGGCGCGGCGTTGAGCAAGCTGCTGACCGATGCGGCGCGCGGGGAGCGTCCAGCGGAGGTCGCCAGCCGGTGACCTGGATCAAGATCTGCGGCACGACCAACGAGCGCGACGCGGATGTGGCCATCCGAGCCGGAGCGAATGCGCTTGGGTTCATCATGACTCGGAGCCCGCGGCAGGTGAGCGACAGCACCGCTTATTCGATTGGGACAATCGTGCCGAAGGGCGTCGAAACGATCGGCGTCTTCATCAATGAAGACTTCAAAACGCTGGTCGAAACGACGCGCTTCTGCAAATTTACGGGCGTGCAGTTGCATGGCGATGAAGACCCCGCCTACATCGACCGGCTGCGTGTCGAACTGGCGGGTGTAAAGATTCTGAAAGCCGTTCCTGCCGCATCGCTGAACGGTTCCACGGTGTCGAATCCGGATATTTGGCTCATCGACAACGCTCACGGAGCGCGGCGCGGAGGAACAGGGAAGACTTTTAACTGGCGCGAATCTGCTTCCCGAATCCGGAAGTTGCGCCAGCCGGTGATCATTGCCGGCGGGCTGAATTCCCAGAACGTGCAGCAAGCGCTCGGGATCTTCCATCCGTGGGGAGTGGACGTGGTGAGCGGCGTCGAATCTTATCCGGGGCGCAAGCATCCTGGCCTGGTCGCGCAGTTCATCGATGCTGTTCGCCAGTTCGACTCACGGCAGCGCGCCGCGAAAACGCCGGCGCAGAAGGGAATGGGTCGGTGAGGCAGATTGAGACACAGCCCGTAATTTCAGCGAAAGCCGGACGTTTTGGCCCGTATGGTGGACGCTACGTTCCCGAAACACTCATGGCCGCGCTCGAAGAACTTGAAGCGGCGTACGCGCAGGCCAAGGAAGACCTGGAATTTCAGCGCGAACTCGACGAATTACTGCGTCAATACGCCGGACGCCCCACTCCGCTCTTTTATGCTGCGCGGCTGACGCAGAAGCTTGGCGGAGCGCAGATCTACCTCAAGCGCGAAGATCTGCTGCACACCGGTGCGCACAAGATTAACAACTGTCTGGGGCAAGGACTGCTCGCGCGCCGTATGGGCAAGCGCCGCATCATCGCCGAAACCGGAGCGGGCCAGCATGGAGTGGCGAGTGCGACGGTCTGCGCGCTGCTCGGCTTTGAGTGCGTTGTCTATATGGGCAGCGAGGATATGCGCCGCCAGGAGTTGAACGTCTTTCGCATGAAGCTGCTCGGTGCCGAGGTACGAGCCGTTAATTCAGGCTCGCGCACGTTGAAGGATGCAATCAACGAAGCCATGCGCGATTGGGTTACGAACGTTCGCACTACTCACTACCTGCTCGGCTCGGTGCTCGGAGCGCATCCGTATCCCGAAATGGTACGTGACTTCCATCGCTGCATTGGCCGCGAGGCGCGCGAGCAGATCCTCTCGCACACAGGCAAGCTGCCGAAGGCTGTGATCGCCTGCGTCGGCGGCGGCTCGAATGCCATGGGCGCCTTTTACGAATTTATCCGCGATAAGCAGGTTGCACTGATCGGAGTTGAAGCAGGAGGACGAAGTTCGAAGTTGGGCGAACATGCCGCGCGTTTTCAAGGCGGCTCACCTGGCGTTCTGCAAGGAACGTATTCTTATGTGCTGCAGGATGACGCTGGACAGATCGCCACAACGCATTCGGTTTCCGCTGGTCTTGATTACCCGTCGATTGGTCCGGAACACGCGGCGCTCCATGACGCCGGGAGAGCGGAATACGTATCCGCGTCTGACTCCGAAGCGCTGGACGCATGCGTGACGTTGGCGCGGACTGAAGGCATTGTTCCCGCGCTCGAATCATCGCACGCGGTTGCAGAGTGCATCCGACGTGCTCCCAACATGAAACATGATGAGATCGTCATCGTGAACATCTCCGGGCGCGGCGACAAAGATATGGGAATCCTCACGAAAGAGTTGAAGCTTTGATTGCGTTCGAAGACAAGCCCGGCCTGGTTGCTTATCTCACCTGCGGCGATCCCGACCTTGCTGCCACGCGCGCAATCGCTTTGGCTGCCATCGATGCAGGAGCGGACGTGATCGAATTGGGCGTGCCGTTCAGTGATCCCGTTGCCGATGGTCCCGTGATTCAACGTGCCAGTGAGCGCGCTTTGAAATCGGGAACATCACTCAAGCAGGTGATAGCAGTTGGCGCTGAGCTGCGGAAAGCTCGTCCCAAAGCGGGACTGATTGTCTTCACCTATCTCAACCCCGTTCTGAGATTGGGGATCGTTGAATTTGCGAAGCAGCTTGCGGCTACGGGCATTGATGGCGCTCTGGTCACCGACCTGACGGTCGAAGAAGCGGGCGAATACATCGGCACAATGCGCGAGCATAAACTCGTCACGGTATTTCTGGCCGCTCCGACCAGCACTGACGACCGGCTGAAGTCGATTGCAGAGCATTCGCGCGGTTTTGTTTATGCGGTATCGCGCACCGGCATCACCGGTCAGCAGAAGCAGATTGCGGCCGACGCTGCCGATCTGGTCGGGCGCATCCGGCGTGTAACCAAGCTGCCCATTGCGGTAGGCTTTGGAATTTCCACTCCGGAGCAGTTTCAGGCCGTCGGAGAATTTGCCGATGCGGCAGCGATCGGCAGCGCAATTGTTTCGATTATCGAAAAGCACGGCAAGGAGTCAGCCGAGCCGGTGGCAACATTTATCCGAGGACTGCGCGCGGGAACACTGGCGGCACAGGCGGAGACTTTAGCGAAATGACCATAGAAGATTGGCGTAAGAAAATCGACGAGCTGGATCTCAAACTCGTAGAACTGATCAACCAGCGCGCTGCGGCGGCCCGGGAGATCGGCAAGCTGAAGAACGACACCAATCTTCCCATTTACGAACCGGAACGCGAGAAGCATGTTTTTGAGCGCGTAAAAAAGGCCAATAAAGGTCCACTACCCGACAGCGAAATTCAGCACGTCTTCGAACGGATCATCGATGTGATGCGCAAGCTGCAACAGCAGGAGATTCACCGCGCGGGGCCCGGCAACCCTTCCGGCGAAACCGAATTTGATCTTGAAGTGAACGAGTAAGAGCAGAGGCTTCCAGACATGATCATTGCCATGCAGCCGGGTGCGACCGAGAAGCAGATCGACAACGTGATCGAGCGCCTCGTCATGCGCGGATTTGAAGTGCATCGCTCGACCGGAGAGCAGCAAACGGTACTCGGCGCCGTAGGCGCGAAGATCGATTTCGATATTCGCGAAATCGAGCTGCTCGAAGCGGTGCAGCAGGTGCATCGCATCAGCGCACCTTACAAGCTGGTCGGACGAACGTTTCGTCCGGATGGCACGGTCGTGAAGTTCCCCAATGGCGTAAGCGTCGGCGGAACCCAGGTAATCGTGATGGCCGGGCCGTGCTCGGTTGAATCGCGCGACCAGCTCTTCTCAGCGGCGGAGCAGGTATCGAAAGCGGGAGCGAAGTTTCTACGTGGAGGAGCCTTCAAGCCGCGCAGCTCGCCTTACTCTTTTCAAGGCATGGGAGTAGAGGGACTGAAGCTGCTGCGCGAGGCAGGAGATCGCTATGGCCTCCTGATCGTGAGCGAAGTAATGGAAATCAGTCAGATCGAAGTCATGCTTCCCTACGTCGATCTATTCCAACTCGGCGCGCGCAACATGCAGAATTTTAATCTGCTGAGGGAATTGGGAAAAGTTCGAAAGCCGGTTTTGGTCAAGCGCGGAATCGCTGCGACGATTGAAGAGCTGCTGCTGTCAGCGGAGTACATTCTCGCGGGCGGAAATTACGACGTGATCCTCTGCGAGCGGGGTATTCGAACATTTGAAACCTATACGCGCAACACCATGGATATCTCCGCCATTCCCATTGTGAAAAAGCTATCCCATCTGCCCATGACCGCTGACCCTTCGCACGGTACCGGGCGCCGCGACAAAGTAGCGCCTATGGCACGTGCGGCCCTTGCCGCTGGCTGCGATGCGCTGCTGATCGAAGTTCATCCCGATCCGGAAAAAGCGTTGTCCGATGGACCTCAATCACTTTATCCAGATCAATTCTCACAATTGATGCAGGAGCTGCGGATGATCGCGCCGGCTGTTGGCCGAACTATCTAAACAGAAAGGCGTTTCGAGTTTCGGGTTTCGGCGAAGCCCGATGCCAACCGGATCGAGAAATTGGCTCTGCTGTTTGGGACTGGCTTTGCCGAAACCTGAAACTCGAAACGCTCTTGTTGCTTCACTTCTTCGTCGTTGCATCGATGAAGTTCACGAAATCCTGCCTCATCTTTGCGTGCGACTGCGAATCCAGATACACCATGTGTCCTGACTCGTATTGCGTGAATGAGATGTTCTTGTGGTACTGAGGAGTTAGATCGAGATGGTCCATGGTGTAATCCACAGCCAGGTACGGCGTCGCCAGGTCGTAGTGGCCTTCCATCACCAGCACGCGGAGGAAAGGATTCTTCACGAGCGCTTGTCGCAGAGCAGTTGCCGTGTCGGGATAACCTCCGCCGAAGCCTTCGACTCCAGTCCAGCTCCAGTGGAAATTGCCCGACTGATTCGCTGATGTCCAGTAAGGCATGTCAGTCTTGTAATTCAGCTCACGACGTACGTAATCGTTGAAGACGGAAGTGAACGGAGGACCAGTTTGGGAACTCGTGGGATCGTAGAACGGCGTGTCCATGAACCCGTTCGGATCGGGTCCGGTATAGCGTCCATCGAGGCGTCCGACGTGGAGCTTCTGATCCGAGAGCAAATAATGCGTAAACGTGCGCACGTCGATGCGCAAGTTCGCCCACTCGATTATCTCTTTGCTCAGGCCGGTATAACGCGAGAGTTTATCCACAACATTAGCGCGCTCCTGCGGCGTGAGGGCATCGCCCTTGTTCAGCGCTGCCCAGTATTCTCCGAGCGCCCAGTCGCGCGCCTCCTGCGCTGCCTTGGGCACGTCGGCCTGCAGATCGGCCGGAAGCTTCTTGTGATAACCGGCAATCCAGGTGAAGCTGGGAAGAATGAGGGGATAGGGAACATCGTTGGTCTTCGCAAACTCGAGCGTCTCAAAACTCAGCACGGTTGAGAGCAGGACAATCCCATTAAAGGAAATTCCACGATCAGCTAGATAGCCGGCGATGCCTGCCGAGCGCGTGGTTCCATAGCTCTCGCCGAAAAGATACAGGGGCGACGACCAGCGCTCGTTCCTGGTCAGATACATACGAATAAACTCGCCGAAGGATTCAATGTCCCCGCGCATATTCCAGAAGCGCCGCGCGGCCGCGGTGTCAGCCGGACGGCTCCAGCCAGTGCCGATGGCATCGACCATGACCAAGTCGGTCTTGTCGAGCGGAGTGTTGGGATTGTCCTCGAGACGATATGGTGCCGCAGGCATCCATCCTTGCGGCTGCAACACGACTTTGCGCGGCCCCATCGCTCCCATGTGCAGCCAGATCGATGCCGATCCAGGTCCGCCGTTGAACGAGAACGTCAGCGGACGCGTGCTCGGGTCTGCGCCATCGAGCGTGTAGGCGACGTAGAACATCTCGGCGTCGATCTTGCCTTCGGCATCTTTGATCGGCATGCGTCCGGCGGTGGCGGTGTAACGAATCTCGTGTCCACCAACACGAATGCTGTGATGCGTCACGACCGGAAGAACTTCCGTCAAGTCGTAGTGCATGGGCCGAATCTGCTGGCCTTCGCCTTCCGATGACTGCTCAGGCCTGCGCTGCTGAGCTTCGGGAGGCGTTTGCTCGGGCTGAGGAGTACGCGCCGTGCGGGGCTCCTGCGTCTGTGGAGGTTGTTCGGTCGGTGTCTGCGCTGACGGCGTGTTAGGCGGTGGAGTTTTTTGTACCCGCTGCCGCGGCGGATTCGATTGTTGTGCCAATAGAGAAGCAGAGATAAGTACGACAAAGATCATTAAGGCTCTTCGCATTCAAGACCTCGCTTACATAGCGTCAGTTCGAAAACTGGGAATTGTAACAGCGAGAATGGACGGTGTGCCGTTTCGGCGGCGGATGCGGGCCGTTACCTGCAAGTCTGAAACGATCGATGAGATCTGGTCAGTACCATCACTACACATCCATTCCCTTACCGGCAACGCTAGCGATCCGATTGACTCATCCATTCGCTACCGCGAACGGTACTGACGCGCTAGTCGATTTCAGTAGACCGGCGGCTGCCGCGACACCGATCATGGCGGCGCCGGCAATGAAGTACCGGTCTTCGATGTGTGGAAAAATGATGATGTGCGCTGCCCACGATAAAAGCACGATTTTCACCAGTCGTTTGAGCCGGCTCGGTGTCCGCGATGAAAAAAGAGCGACCGCTGCGATGAACGGAAATACCGTGACGCTGTTTTCGCCGGCCTCATCGACCATGTCGCGCACAGCGTCGAAATAGTTGCTTATAGAAATCCTCGGAGAAACCTCAGCCGGATTCACAATTGGCGTCGCAGTGTTCTGCATCAGAACGCTCCATGGATAGCTATGTTCAGCGTGATTGATCACGAGTACCACTGCCACGGCTGCCACTGTTGCGATCGCGGCAGTGGCGCGAATCCGCTTGCCGCTTGCTCGAAATGTCTCAACGCCCAGGAAAATCAACACGAACAGAACGTTGTCTGTCCGGAGAGTAAGTGAAAGCAGTAAGAGTGCGCTTCCGATGAGCGCCGCATCGCTCTCGATCGAGCAATAAACCCCGAGCAGAACTACGAACGCGGACAGAGCATCGGGCGATCCTGTTCGCGCGCTGGTGAATATGACCGGAGCAAGGAGCAGCAGGATCGCGCATACGGCAGTTTGAATCTCGCCCAAGTAGCGCCTCAACCAGCTTTGCATCAAAATGCCGATGAAGAAAAACGCTGCCGCAGAGATCATGCGCGTTGCCTGCACATATCTAATTCCAATGCGATGCAGGGCGGCAAGAGTCCAGGTGTACAGCGGGCGAATCTGATAGAACCGCAACTGTTGCCGAAAATGATCGGCATTTTGTGCAACATCGCGCCGAAAGTCAGAGCCATTTGTGATATCGGCATAGTCATCTTCCGGTAATTCCGCATGCACGGCGGCATATGCCCGCTGATGGATCAGCTTTGAGTCATGCTCCTCCAATGCGATCGCCGAACCGACATATGCGACGAGGTCCCAATCGTAGCAGGGAACAAAGTAAGCGATCAGCGTGATCGCGAGCAGCAGCACGCCGAAGAGTATTCTCGACATTTTCAGTGAAGTCGACAGATCCGGACTTCTCTCCGGTCCAAGTTAACTCACAGCAGCTATGATGTTTCATTGGGCAAGTCGGTACCGTCCGCGGTAGCGGATGGGTCACTCACCGTATTTTGCCGAACCGCTACCGCGGACGGTACTGACCGGTCATCCTGGAACAAAAGGCCTGAAAGGCCGAAATAAACACAGCCCAGCGGGCGTAAGCCCTGGGGTACTTCTCTCTTCTACAATTGCATTTTCATGCTGCGGCAAAGGATCTGGTTCGGTTTCGCGCTCATTGTTGCGGCACTCGTCAGCCTCGGATTTCAAAAGCATTCTTCGTCGAGCGCTCCGACGTTCTACAAAGACATTGATCCTATCCTTCAGCAGCATTGCCAAACCTGCCATCGTGCGGGGGAAATCGCTCCCATGCCTCTCGTTACCTATGCTGACGCGCGTAAGTACGCCACCAAAATGAAAGCCATGACCAGCGCGCGCAAGATGCCGCCGTGGTTCGCGGACCCCCAAATTGGGAAATGGGCGAACGATCCCTCCTTAACCGACGCGCAGATCGAGGCAATCGCAGCTTGGGCCGACGCCGGAGCTCCGGCAGGCAATCCGCAAGACGCTCCTCCTCCACGCCGCTGGATTAAGGACTGGAATATTTCGCAGCCCGATTTGGTACTGCAGATGCCGAAGCAGGTCACAATTCCAGCGAAAGGCGATGTACCTTACACCTACGAAATCGTGCCCACGGGATTTACTGAGGGGAAGTGGGTAGAGGCATCCGAGGTTCGGCCGACGAGTCGCGATCACGTGCACCATGCCGTTGTCTACATCCGTCCGCCGAATTCGAAGTGGCTGCGCAACGCGCCGATCGGCCGTCCGTTTTCCGCAGCAGACATGACGACCGAAGAGGATGTTCGCCAGGCGTTATTTACCGACAGTGACATGCTGCTCGTATATGCGCCGGGTAGCTCGCCCGATCAGTGGCCGGATGGAATGGCGAAATTCGTTCCTGCTGGATCCGATCTCGTCTTCCAAATCCACTACACGACGAACGGTCATGCTAGCCAAGATCAAACAAGCATCGGAATGGTTTTCGCGAAGCAGCCGCCGAAGCAGCGCGTGCTTACGTTACAGCTGGTGAATCACAGCTTCGTCATTCCGCCGGAGGCCGACAACTTTCGCGTGGAGGTGTTCGGTACTCTTCCGAATGACGCGACGCTGCTCAGCTTCTTTCCGCACATGCATCTGCGCGGCAAACGTTTCGAATATGACATCGTTCATCCCGATGGAACGATTGAGCCGCTGCTGCGGGTGAACTATCACTTCCACTGGCAGATGAGTTACCGCCTCGCCGAGCCTCGGTTTCTGAAAGCTGGGACAAAACTGCAGGCCATCGCCTGGTTTGATAATTCGCGCAACAATCCGCACAATCCCGATCCGACGCAGACGGTGCGTTGGGGAGGGCAAACCTCGGAAGAAATGATGGTGGGATTTTTCGACCTGGCGGTTCCGGCGAGCATCGATAAGTGGCAGTACTTTGTCCGAAAAACGCCTGCGCAGTAACACAAAAAAAGAAGTGAAGCTTCGGTTCGAGGAGGAATTGTGAGTTCGAAGACGCAGCGGCAATATTTCAATCTTCCCGGAAAGCGCCCTGGATTGCCCTACAGCGACGCCGTTTTAAGCGGCAACACCCTCTACGTTGCCGGACGCATCGGTTTCAAGCCGGGAACGCGCGAAGTGCCCTCCGACCCACAGGAAGAGGCTCGGATCATGCTTGATCAGGTTCGCTCGGTACTCGAGCAGGCCGGAATGGAGATGAACGATCTTGTTTACGTGCAGATCTTCTGCTCCGATGTCTCGCTCTTCGAAAAGTTCAATGAAGTTTACCGGCAGTACTTCTCGGGTGATCTGCCGGCCCGGGCGTTTATTGGATCGGGACCGCTGTTGTTCGGCGCGCGATTTGAGATCATTGGAATGGCTGTGAAGGACCGTTGAGTTAGTCAAATGAAGTCAGTACCGTCCACGCCAACGCCGACTCACCGATCCGCTACCGCGGAGACGGTAGTGACTATGCTGCCTCGGCTGACAACCTCTGCCTCACCATTTTCTTTAACGTGAGTGCATTGAATGCGGCATATCCGGCTTGATCATTATCAAAATAGACATAGATGCTTCGCAGCTTCGTGTTCCAGTTCACAATGCGCTCCGCCCACTGCTGCAGGAGTTGATCGCTGTAGCTGCCCTGATATTTCCCCCCTGGACCGTGAAGGCGGACATAGGCCCAATCAGCGGTGATCTCAACGGGAGAGTGAAAGCCGGCGAGCTCATAAATACAGAATGCCGCGTTGTGCTTGCGTAGAAGCTCGTATATCGAGTCAGTCAACCAGCTTAGCTCGCGAAACTCGAAGGTGTAGCGGTGGTACTTGGGCAGCGCCTCGAGAAATTCCGAAAGGCGCTCGAGGTTGATTCCCCATTTAGGAGGAAGCTGAAAGAGTATTGGGCCGAGCTTCTCAGCCAAGGCTTCTGCTCGCGGTAAGAAGTTATTGAGTGCATTTTCCGGCTCCTTGAGCTTCTTATTGTGCGTAAGGAACCGGCTGGCCTTGATGGCGAACTCGAAGTTGGGTGGCGTTGCATCTCGCCATACCGATAATGTTTCAATCTTTGGCAGCATGTAAAAGCTGTTGTTGATCTCGACGGTATCGAACTTCTCGTAATAGTAGGCGAACATCTTCGAAGCGGGAAATTTGTCAGGATAGAATTTGCCGACCCAATGTTTGTAATGCCAGCCGGACGTTCCAATGCGGATGTTCGCCATCGCGAGTGATAGGACGCGAGAATCAAGCAGCAACGATGCCTGCGTGGGCCGGCAAGACGGAGGGTGTGTCCGCCCTGGATGCCTCATCCGCTACCGCGGACCGACTTTCTGACGCAAGAAGCCGCCTTCAGTTACGCACTGTTTGTCCCGATAATGTACGATTTCCAATTCTCCGTGCCCTCCGTGGCTCCGTGGTGAAATGGTTTGACTGAATGATCAAGCAAGTCACAGTTGTCGGCACTGGTCTGATTGGCGGTTCGCTGGCATTGGCGCTGCGTCATCGTGGCATTCGCGTCGTTGGTTCCGATAAAAAGCGCGTCCTGACCAAGGCGCAGGAGATAGGAGCGATCGATGCCGGTGTGGAGAACCCTGCGCGCGCCTGCGTTGGCAGCGATGTCGTGATCCTGGCTGCGAATGTCGGGGGAATCATAGATTCCATCGAGAACCTTGGTCCGATGCTGCCGCGAAATGTACTTCTTACCGACGTGGGTAGTACGAAGGTCGAGGTCCTCAAGCGGGCTCGATCGGTCTTCGGATCGAGCGCGGCCTCGCGCTTCCTAGGTGGACATCCCATGTCGGGCAAAGAGCATTCGGGAGTTGAGAATGCTGATAGCTCATTGTTCTCCGGCAGCGCCTGGATATTTACTCCGGAGAGCGAGCAACTAACTGAGCTTGCACATGAATACATAGAGCTCATTGCATCTTTAGGAACCCGCATCATCCATCTGTCTGCCGAGCAGCACGACCGTCTGGTTGCCTGGACGAGTCACCTGCCGCAGATGCTTTCCACCGCATTTGCTGCGGTGCTGCAGGACGAAGCCGAACTGGAGAAGAAGGCGCACGTCACCAGAGCGCAGATGCAGGAAGTCGGCGGCCGCTCTCTCAACGAGATGACACGCATCGCCGCAAGTCCCTACTCCATGTGGCGGGACATCGCTCTGACCAACGCAATCAACATCGAAGATGCCATTTTGAAACTTGAGCAGCGACTCACCCATATCCGGGAAAATCTGCGCACTCCGGAGCTGCGTGCGGAATTCGAGCGGGCGGCGAAATTCAAAAAGCCTGAATAGCTCGCGTGCTTTACACGGCGCTGGAAGATGGACGGAAAGAGATTTTCGTGCTTTGTCATTTCGAACGTCGTGAATAAGCTTCTGTTATCCTGCCGAGTCGCATGAACAAGGTTTTTGCTAACGCTGACGAGGCAATTTTCGACATTCCGGACGGAGCCACAGTGATGTTTGGAGGCTTCGGCTTGTGCGGAATTCCCGAAAATCTGATCGCTGCTATGGTTCGAAAGGGTCGCAGGAACCTCACGACGATCAGCAACAATGTCGGCGTCGATCATTGGGGACTTGGCCTTCTTCTCGAGGCCGGACAAATCCGAAAACACATCGGCACCTACGTAGGTGAGAACAAGTTTCTCGAAGATCTAGTCCTGACAAAGAAGATCGATCTCGAACTCGTCCCACAGGGTACATTTGCGGAACGCATTCGCGCCGGCGGAGCCGGCATTCCCGCGTTCTTCACGCCCACTGGTGTCGGCACAGTTGTAGCGGAAGGGAAGGAGACACGCGAATTCAATGGCCGTGTTTATCTGATGGAGAGCTGGCTGAGGGCCGACTTCGCGCTGATCAAGGCATGGAAGGGCGATAAATGGGGAAATTTAATCTTCCGCAAGACGGCACGGAACTTTTCTCCCATGATGGCCACGGCTGCGAAGGTGACAATCGTTGAGGTCGAGGATTTGGTCAATGTTGGTGAAATCGAGCCTGATCAGGTGATGACGCCTAGCATCTACGTCAAGCGCATCTTTCAAGGGACTGGGTATGAAAAGCGAATCGAGCGCCGGACTCTGCGGAAGAGAAGCGCGTAAGAAGACTGTCGGCGGTGAGCCAATGCCATTGCCGTGAGTTTTGGGGCTGTCGATTGTGGGTGCGATTCTCTGCATCGCAACTTCGTGCGGAATCCATCACCAGCCACATGGCAATCGCCAGTAGTTCGGTTAGAGCATTGGTAGGGGATCAGCATCTACCGATCACCTTAATGAGCAGCACGGCATTGAATGCAATGCCGAGAGCCGCGAAGACGAAGGTCGCGACGCTTAGCGCGCCGCTGGCACTTCGCTTGCACCAGCGCGAGAAGAAAATAATCAATGCTAATTCCAGTATCAGGAGAACGATCGCGGGCTTTCGCAACCTGCAATATAGTTCGACAGGCGGAAGCAGTGCGAGAGAGAAAAAGAAGAGCACCAAAGCAGCGGCAAGAAACAGCAAGGTAGGTCCTTGTGAATTGTGCATTGAGTCGATTGTACTGAGTACCTGAAACATGAGCACGCTTCCCAAATCGGACAAGAGCAAAGATGTTGAAAAACGCGAGCGCATCGTGCGCCGCATTGCGCGCGAGTTGCGCGACGGATTCTATGTCAACCTCGGTATCGGTATGCCCACGCTGGTGGCCAACCACGTTCCTCAAGGCATGGAAGTCGTGTTGCAGAGTGAAAACGGCATGCTCGGCATCGGCCCGTATCCGTTCGAGGGGGATGAGGATCCTGATCTCATCAACGCCGGAAAAGAGACAGTCACTGAAATTCCCGGCACAGCATATTTCTCTAGCGCCGATTCATTCGCGATGATCCGGGGGGGGCACATCGACTTCAGTGTTCTTGGTGCTATGGAAGTCGATGAAGAAGGAAATATTGCGAACTGGATGATCCCAGGAAAAATGGTCAAAGGTATGGGAGGAGCGATGGACCTCGTCGCCAGCGCTCGCCGCGTAGTCGTCGCTATGGAGCACACCACACGCGAAGGCGCTCCCAAAATTCTTAAACGCTGCACCCTTCCGCTGACGGGACGGAAGGTCGTTGATACGATCGTGACCGAGATGGCTTACATCAGGGTCACGCCGACGGGGCTCGTACTGGAAGAAGTCGTACCGAATCACTCGCCCCAGCAAGTGCAGCAGGCTACCGAGGCCAGACTGATCATCTCCCCGAATCTCAAAGAGATGTTTTGCTAGGCGGCACACCTTCATAAATCTGAGGGGTGCGACTCTTTTCGAGAGAGGTCGCGCTGCCTTTCGCTTTCTCCGTCATAATTGCGCACGCTGGCGGAATAGTTGCGTTATTCTGCCTCCGTGACGATCACCAGCCTTGCGCTCTCCCGACTGCTTGGTTCCCGAGTAGCTGACGCGAGCGGCCGATTCAGCGGCCGAGTGCGTGAGGTCGCACTGCGTCCTCAGGAGGATCCGAACCGCGTCTCAGGTCTGGTTGTGAAAACGCGCGAGGGCGAGCGCTTTCTGACCCCAAGCATGATCCAGATCGACGAAGATGCCGAGCTTCGCGCGTCGCTTCCCCTGGCCGAATGGCCTGCCGCAAATACACTGGAAGATTTCTTTTTGCTGGAACGGGATCTCCTCGATCAACAAATCATCGATGTTCACGGCAGAAAAGTCGTGCGGGTAAACGACGTCGATCTGCATCCGGAACAGGCGAACGGCGGAGTCAGCCTGAAAATCGCAGAAGTCGATGTCGGCCTGCGCGGAGCTGTGAGACGTTTGCTGAAAGGTGTGGCTCCTTCGAACGCTGTCGAGCATGTAGTGCAGAAGCTGAAGCCGCGCGTGATTCCATGGGAGTTCGTCGACCTTATCGAGACTGATCCCGCACGCCGAGTGAAGCTTCGCATCGAGCATGAGCGACTTTCGCAGCTTCATCCTGCCGATATTGCTGACATCGTCGAAGAGCTTGCGCCTGCGGAACGAGAAGCTGTGTTCGAGACACTGGACGAAGAAGTCGCTGCTGAAGCGCTGGAGGAAATTGATCTCGATATTCAGGTCTCCATCGTCGAGTCGCTCGATTCGGACCGCGCGGCTGACATCGTGGAGGAGATGGATCCGGACGCTGCAGCGGACCTGCTTGATCAACTCCCAGGAGAAACTTCAGAAGAGATTCTGGAGGAGATGGAGCCGCAGGAGCGCGAGGAGGTCGAAGACCTGCTCGCGCACGGCGAGAAGACCGCTGCCGGCCGCATGACGACTGAGTATCTCTCGGCAGCGCCGGACACCACCGCGGAGCAAGCCATTGAGCTGCTGAGGAACTTCGAAGGCGGTGTCGAGAGCGTGGCGACGATTTATCTCGTCGATGGTGACGGTAAGCTGTGCGGTTCCGTGCCGCTGCAACGGATCGTTCTTGCTCCGCCGGCTCAGAAGATCTCCGAGCTCGCTGCAAAGCCGTTGGTATTTGTTCGCGAAAACGATCAGCAGAAGAAGGTTGTTGAAGTCATGGAAAAGTACAACCTGTACACGCTAGCCGTCGTGGATGACGAGCAGTACCTAAAGGGCATCATC
>DATEKE010000075.1:0-4214 GCA_035277605.1 Terriglobales bacterium
TTGCATTTCATAAGGAATGCCATCAGCGAGTAGCGTTGGGGCGTACAGCGCAGCTTCCTGTCCTCGAAGGACCGCTTGATCGCTGTAGCATCCATGAAGAATTAGAGTATGTCTAATCTAAAAGTTTGTCTAGTTCGAAGAGAGTCGCGTAGAATCCGACTTCCATGAATTAACAATTTGCCATAAGCAACGTGGTTTATCGCCGGGGCCAGAAATCCCGCCTCCTTCCGATGACGGGAGAGGGAAATCCGGTGGCGTTCGTAACCCAAGCCTCGAAGTCGAACTACAAAGCGGTGATCGTCAGTCCCGAACAGGCGTTTGGCATAATCACGGCATTGGAGGAACCGTATCGGACGCTCGTGTTTCTTGTGGCTGTGACCGGACTCCGCATCAGCGAGGCGCTCGGCCTACAGTGGGGAGATCTCGATTATGCGCGGCAAATGATTCACTTGCGGAGAGTTTGGGCTGGCGATGTAATCCCTCAGGATTTGAGGACGAAAGGGTCTGCCGCTCCGGTTCCTCTAGGCGGTCTACGCGCCGATGCGCTGCGAGGTTGGCATCAGCAAACTCCCTACGGAAAACCGGAAGACTGGGTGTTCCCCTCCATGAAGCTCAAAGGCAAGAAGCCGTTGAGCGCGAGCATTATGGCGGCAGATAAGATTCGTCCCGCCGCCCTCAAGGTCGGTATTCGATTGAAACCCGGTCAACGGTTTGGCTTCCACAATTTTCGTCACAGCTTGGCGACATTCCTGATCAGCCGGGGAAAAGATGTAAAAACGATTCAGGAGCTTCTTCGTCATGCGAAGGTGAGCACGACGCTCGACCTGTATTCACAAGCGATTGATAGCGCAGGAAGAAATCGCGCTGGCGATAAGAAGCGCCGCTGCCGATTAGGCGTGCGACACGACACGGGGGTTGAAGCCGTCAGTTCGGCGTTGGCTCTTCGATGTGATCAATAACGATCGCATTCACAGTTCCCGTTGTTGACTCAAGCTTCAGCCCGAGCTGATCGCGCAACGCTTCGATGACCGTAGGCGCGTTATCAGCGGCTGAACCCTGAAGCGGCGCTGTTGGCGACCGTGGCGAAAACTGAATCGAAAAATCATAGTTGCCCGTGAGGCCGGTGCGATCGATCACCGGCCGATCAATCCCACTGTAGCCATTCGTCAGCGGAAGATATTTCGCGATGATCGAGACAGGCACGTTACGACCGTCCCAACGCACCGCGCCCGGAATGGTCCCTGGCATCGGAACGAGGCCGCTTGCGCACGCTGGCGACGGCTGCGTCGCGGAGCAAGAGGGGTCCTCAGGGTGTGGCGTGAGTTGCGGCCCTAATTTCCCAGCCTTGACCAGTTCGAGAGCGTAGACCCGACCCTGTTTCGGATCGGTGTGGATCGCTAGTTTGTACCGCTCCTCGAGCAGAGATTGCATCATCAATTCCATCTGTGCCTTGCTCGGATTCCCCGGGGCCCTTGCTTCGATATCAATCCGCTCCACAAGCGCCCATTTGGGCAATTGAGAGAAGGCGCCCAGCTGCTGGTCACCGGGAAGATCGAAGGCCCAGGCAAAAATCTGTGTAAACGGTTCATTGGCGGCGCTGAAGAGCCCTCCGGTACGCGCGAAAGCTGCGCCCGGGCCAAGCGGCACGTTGGAATGTTCACCACGGCCCGTATCGTTAACCTTTAACGAAGCCGCGTCGAATGACATCTTGACGCCTGCGGCCTCCATGGCATTAAGCGATTGGTCTTGCACCGCTTGCGGTGCAGATACCGACTTCACGGCAGGCTGACTCACGCCCGATTGCGAATGCGCCAACGGCGCGGAAAAGATGACCAGAACTGCTGTGACTACGAACGTCCGCATGATGGGAATCTCCTCCTCTAGCGAATAGAAATCTGCCGAACTTTCCGGGTAGAAAAATCGGTTTGGGTAGGCTTCTTCCACCTAAAAATCCTGCCGGCGCGTGATTTCAATCACCGTCACAAAAAGCGCGAGCGCGACCATTGCGATGACAAAGAGATTGAGCAACGGGAACGCCTCTGGAAGACCATGGGGTGCAGTGCCGGGCCTCGCGGTGTTCAGCCCAATAATGATTGGCGCCATGTTGAATAGTCGAAAAAATGGCCACCCATCTGTTACGTAGTAATAGGTAAAGATCGCGACGATACCCCCTGCCAGCCCTGTGTATTGGCCTGCAAGCACGGTCGACAGTAGGAACGACGCTGCAAGAAGTGCCGCTCCACAAACGATCCACAGAATGGCGAGATGGAATGCGGCCGAGATAGGATACGAATCGCCTTCTATCAGCGACATCGCTGGAATAAGGATCGCGGGCACGAGACAAAGAACGGCGAATTCCAGCATTCCGATCCCTATCCGCGCGCACACGAGTCGCGACCGGCTCACAGGAAGCGATAACGATAGGGCCGCAGTACCATAACTGCGCTCCTGGAGAAGACTGCCGGCGCCAAGCAGCGGAGGCACAAAGATGAAGAACAGAATGGGCACCCAACGGATGTAGAACTCGAAATAGATTTGTTCCGTGCCCATCGTTCGTGAAGGGCGCGAACCGACTAGGAAGCTCACCCTTAAGAAATTCACGATAATATAGGCTGCAAAGAAGGCGAGCATTAGCACGAAACGCCCACGGCTCTCGCGCCACGCCTTGTACCAGAGCATCATGCTTCGCCTTTCACGCTGGCGAGAAACACTTCGCGCAGACCGACGGGTGTGACGTCAACAGACACAGCCCCGAGGTCGTGAGCACGCTCGACGACCTTGTTTACGTGCTGCTTTGCCAAAAGGGTCATTTGGCGACCATCCGTCTGAATCCTCTCGATGCCGTCAAGCTGGAAATCGGACTCGGAGGGACGAACTGAGAAACCGAGCGTAATGTTGCGATAATCCTGGCGAATCTGGTCGAGCGAGGCCTCCATTACGAGAGAGCCGTGATCGATGATGCAAACCCGATCGGCGACGCGTTCGACTTCAGCGATTTGGTGCGACGAGAAAAACACCGTGGTGCCTTCTGCGGATGCGGCTCCGAGTGTTTGGAGGAGCCCTTCGATAGCGACCGGATCGAGACCTTCGCTGGGCTCATCAAGGACGAGCAACGCTGGACGGCGCGCTAGTGCGAGTAGTAGCGCGAGCTTCGTCCGCATTCCTTTCGAGAGCGCCCTGATTTTGCGATTCAATGGTAATTCGTATTCTTTTACCAGCCGCGTTTCGACTTCGGGGCGCCAATCTGCGTAGAAAGACTTCGTGAAGCGAATCATTTCTTCAACCGTGAAATATGCGTAGCTCTGCTTGTCCTCGCCTATGTAGGCGACGCAGCGGCGCATTTCGCAGCTCTGTTTCGGATCGTCGATCCGTTTGCCGAGTACTGTGCCTGTGCCCGCTGTCGGGTGAGTCATGCCGAGAAGCATCTTTATGGTCGTGCTCTTCCCCGCACCATTCCGCCCGAGGAATCCGGTGATCTGCTGTTTTGGAACACTAAGATTTAAGGAGCGCACCGCTTCGACCGACCTGTAGCGTTTGGTGAGGCCGTTCGTCTCGACGACGTTAGCGCGGTTCATCGGCTCCTCCCCTCCACCGGGCGAGCATAGAGCAGCGCAGCTTCGAAAAGCCGCCGGATTTCTTCTTCAGAGAAATCTTTGTCCTTGAGGCTATCGACCAGAGTGCGGACCTTGTCCTGTGCGACGCGAATTCGGTCTGCCTGCGATTTCGTGCTGCGTTTAGCCAGCACGTAGGCGCCGGAGCCTTGGCGCAGATCGAGCAAGCCTTCGTGCTCCAATTCCGAGTAGGCCTTGGCGATGGTGTTATGACTGACGGCCAGTTCTTCGGCCAGGGTCCGAATGCCGGGGAGCTGATCGCCGTCTTGGAGAACTTCCGTTTCGATGGCATATCGGACTTGCTCGATAAGTTGCAAATAGAGCGGCTGCCCGGCGGAGGAATTCAGTTTGAAGATCATGCTAAGTGTACCAGTGATACTGTACACGTAGACTCATAGCATGTCAAGCGTCGTTTCAACCGCTGCCACACCCGATTAGCCCGATTGCAGATGAACAATTACCGGTGAAGTTTTTGCCGGATTACGGAGAAAATCTTCTAAGTGATTGAAAAGAATGGTAGGCCCGTGCGGGCTCGAACCGCAGACCTCCACCGTGTCAAGGTGGCGCTCTAACCAACTGAGCTACGGGCCTAAAGAGATGCGC
>DATEKE010000076.1:0-4560 GCA_035277605.1 Terriglobales bacterium
ACCACAAAAACGGTTTTCCATGCCGGTGCGAGGGGCGCGAAATCTTTTGCTTCCGAACTGCTCTTCATCATCTCTGCTGGGTTGAACTCTGGTTCAAGATCGCGTGTGGGCTGAACAGCAGAACAGCACGCGGGAGCGACAGCCGCTTCAGCAGCAGCTCTGCCGACAAACGCTTGGATGCAAGCAGAGTGTCTAAGAGTTAGCAGCTAAGGTGAAAATCGCTCAGCCGCGAACTCACCAGCGAAAAGCTGTCTTCGCGGTGAATCTGTGTTCCACCCGAGGAGAGTTGCGGGAAAACCAAAGCTGCCGAATTGGAATCAAAACTTTCCCTGTAAGCACTCTCCCGGAGGCGTCCCTTGTATTTGAGTTCCACCAGCTTTTCTTCTACCTCCAAGCGTGTGCCGATTTACGGATGGCTGCTGCTGCTCGCACTCGCTGCGCACGCTCCGCTGCTTTTATTCCAGTTGCAAGCGGGATCCTTCGACGCCAACACGCACATGTTCTTTGCCGACCACTACGCTCACCACTGGTTCAATCCGTGGAATGAAAAGTGGTTCGCCGGCTTCTCCCAGACGACCTATCCGCCGCTGGTCCATCAGTTGATCGCGCTGTTCTCGCACATTGTGGGACTAACGTTCGCGTACACCATCGTGCAGGCGATCGTCATTCTGTTGCTTCCTATCGGCGTCTATCGCTATGCCCGCCTGTGGGTAAATGATCGCGCTGCGCTCTATGCGGCGATCGGCAGCATCTTCCTGGGATCGCTGGCACAGATGGTCTATCAGTCCGGACAGATCAACACGACGTTCGCGTCCGTGATGCTCCTCAACTCGCTGCCGTTCTTCTACGTGTGGATTCGTGAAGGCAGCGGGCTGGCGTTCTGGAAGGGTTTCGCAATCTTCCTCGTGGGCTGCGCAGGCCACCACGTGAGCATGATCTTTGCTACTCCATTCTTCGCGCTGCCGATTATCTGGCTGGCATTCATTGACCACCGCGAAGATCGGGCTGATGCTACAGCGAAAGGTATCGCCGTGCGCACCGCGATCTTCGCCGGGCTCGCAATCGTCGGCGTCCTGGTAGTTCTTTACCCATACTGGGTGGAGCTGTGGCACAACCCGATTAAGCAAGCTCCGATTTATCACGAAAGCCGCGCCAACTACATTCTGGAGCCTTTTCAGGGAATGAATTTCTTCATCATTCCTACCGGCGCGCTGCTTCTTGCGATTCCATTCATCTTCTGGCGCGGTGCGACCGACCGCCGTTTGCGGCCACTCTTTCTGGGCTGGTGGTTTACGGCAATGATCGGACTCGGCGGCACAACGCCGTTGCCCAAAATCATTTTCGGCACTCGCGTTTGGGAGGTTCTGACCTACGAACGCTTCACCTATTGGGCCACGCTGATGGCCCTGCCATTTGCGGGGATAATTGCTGACTGGCTGATTGAGCGCTTCCGCGGAAAAGCCATGGCAGCTCTTGCACTGGCGGCGGTACTCTCAGGCGCGGGTGCTCTCGCGTGGCTGCATGCAAACCCAATCAATTCGAATTCGTTCAGCATTGAGGAAGTCGTCAATTTCCTGAATCGGGACGATCACGCCAAATATCGCTACATCACCCTGGGATTCGGAACGCAGCTCGCTCGTGTGGGTGTGCTGGCCAATGCCAGCTCAGTTGATGGCGATTACAACTCGGCGCGTCTGCTGCCCGAATTGATGGAAGGCGGCTCGGCACAGCTCACCAACTCGAAGTATTTCCTCCATGGCATGGAGGCGCTGCGTGCGATGTTGAAGCATGCGGACCACTATGGCCTCAAGTACATCTTCGTGCGCGATCGCTATTACGAGCCTCTGCTTGCTTTCGCCGGATGGCGTGAAGCCGAAATCTACGACAACGGCAACGTCACTCTGTGGACAAAAGAAGACGTGCCCCCGGCGCACAAAATCACGCCACCTCCGGGGGCTGTGCCCACGGAGTTCCAAGATATTCTCTGGGGAACACTTCCCATAGGAACCGTGGTGTTCGCTCTGGCTCTGTTAATTCTCTTCCCAGAACGGAAACGCATCGCTGAAACCATCGACTTCCCGGCCACCGCTGCGGCGGAGCCCGTGGTACTGAGGGAGGCACAGTAAATGGGTCGTCTGTTCCTGGTCATCATGATCGTCATCACCGGAGCGCTGGTCGCCATCGGCACGGCTCCGGCAAAAGAAAAAGAAAGCACGAACTCGCCCGCAGGTACAGTGGAGGCCTTCTACGATCACGTGAAGGCCGACGACTATCACGGTGCTTACGCCCTCATTTCGCCATCCAGCAATGTCGATTTCAATACCATGTATCACGACATCGCCGGACGAGACGGCAGCCTCAAGACACTCTCCCATCTGCAGAGTGTTGAGCCGCGCGTCATCGCCCACAACGATAACCAGACCATCGTGCGCGCGAGTCTCGATTGGGCCACGGCCGTCGGAGCGCTGCACGAGAATCGCGATCTGAAGCTCATCAACGACAACGGCTCATGGCAGATCGTATGGCCGAAGCGGCACGTGCCGAATCTGCCGCCGCAGGTGATTCCAGTGAACTACTTGCGCTGGGACATCATCCACAGCGACTCGGAAGACAATGAGTGGGGTGCGCAGAACGTCGAGAGTCCGCACGTGCGCATCACTTCGATGAACGCCGTCGAGCGCGAGGGCAAAGTGATCATCCTTGGCGAACTGGTCAATGAAGACACAGTTCCCGGCTACGTCGATGTTGAAGGCATTCTCATCGGCAAGGACGGCGAGCAACTCGGCGAGGAAACCAGCTTCGACAAGATCTCGCACGTGCTCCTGCCCAAGGAAGTCACGCCGTTCCGAATCGATTTCAATGGCGTGCACCTCAACCAGGTAAAGAAGGTCACGCTGAATCCAACTTCGATTCTCGTGCCTGCGTCGGCTGACCCGGTGATCGGCGTGATGCATCAGCAGATCGCCAAGACCGATTCGGGACACTCGGTCCTGCAGGGCGAGTTGGTAAATCAGAGCGGCGAACTGGTGAACATCCCGCAGGTGCTCGCGACCTACTACGACTCGCAGGGACACGTGATCTGGATCTCCGACGGATATGTCGATCAGGCGCTCCGTCCGCAGATTCCCGTTCCATTCGCGGTCAGTATTAACGACGACATCGCCCCCAATGTTCACAGCTATCGCGTAGTCGTGAACCACTACTCAATGGATCGCCCGAGCGCATAGGTGAGTATCAGGATGAAGGGATTATTTCTTGCAACTCTGATGATTGTCGCAATCGGCGCATGGGCAGCGGACCTGCGCCTGCCGGACAAAGCCGTGGCCGGACAAAACACAACCATTGCCACAACGGGCAGCGGCGATGCCACGCTGTATGTGGTCGGACCAGGCACGGCGATCAAGCGCGACATCAAGCTGGGCAGCGATGTCGAGATCAAAGGCGAGCAACTGCGCAAGTCGGGCTTCTACGAAGTAGTCGTCAAGAGCAGCGACGGCGACAGCACGAAGCAGCTCTATGTTGCTCCTGCGGCGCCGGAGAAAGTGAACTTTCTCGCTCGTCCTTCGCGTGTGCCGGTTGGACAGCCGAAGGTGATTACAGGCACAGCATTCGTCTTCGATCAATACGCAAATTTGGTTCTCGCGCCCACTTCGGTCACCTTCAACCTCACAGTTCCCGGCGCTCCGGCCAAAACGCAGCGCATGACGACGAAAGACGGCGTCGCGTATTTGCAGACCGGATCGGGAACGAAAGCCGGCCCAGGACAGTTCATCGTCAGTGTCGGCGACAGCTCGGTTCGGCGCGTGGTAGAAGAGACCGCCTCCGAGCCATGCAATCTGCGCTTTCAAGTGCACAAAGAAAAAGAAGGACTGATCGCCGAGACCGATCCCGTCCGCGATTGTTCTGGCAACGCCGTTCCGGATGGCACCATCGTGACCTTTATCTCCAATGAGCCCGGCCAGGGACGCTCGACGGTTGACGCTCGCATCAAGAAAGGCATCGCGCGCGCCGTGCTGCCTGCGGTTCCGGGCAGTACGATCTCCGTTGCTTCAGGCGTCGTCCTCGGCAACGAAGTGCGCTGGGGAGGTGGGCTGTGATGCGGCACGAAATCGCAAATCGTTCCAATTCGGGAAGCGACACCGTTTTGCGCTGGGTGATCCTGGGCATCGCCCTGGCGCTGATCGTCAGCGGAGGATTGCCGCTGCTATCGCGCGTCTTCGCCGACGCGCCCGATCTGGTGCAGGTTCGCCTCGACGCTTCCAACATCCAGCCTCGTCCGCTCGAGCAGCTAACCGGACAAGCGATTGTGAAGAAGTACTCGCAGGCCTGGAAAGACATGGAAACCGCGCTGGCCGAAAATCGTCCGGGAGTGCTCGATGAAAGCTTCGTCGGATACGCCCACGACAAGCTCCTGTCGCAGATCAAAGAACAGCAGAAGAGTGGATTGAGCACGCGCTATATCGACCATGGCCACCAGGTCGAAGCGACGTTCTATTCTCCGGAAGGTTCGGCGGTGCAGCTACGCGACACCGCTCAGCTCGAAGTTCAGCTTCTGGACGG
>DATEKE010000077.1:0-5969 GCA_035277605.1 Terriglobales bacterium
GACGGCACTCCGGTGGAAATGGACACCACTGGCCCGGCTTTTGAGTTCAACTGGGGCGCGCTGCCGCGAGTTCAACTCCATGCTGTTCTGCCCTGGGGGTCCATTCATCCATCCAACAATCCGATTTACTTGCCTGGCGGAACTGGTCCGAGCGCATTTGGACTGACCGATATGGAACTAGGCGCAAAGATCGCCTACATCAAGGAGAGCAAATACGTACCTCAGATCGGCACTTTTACTATGTTCGAGATACCTACGGGAAACGTCGACAGAGGACTCAGCGTCGGCAAAGTGTGGTACAAAATTCCGCTCTGGTTACAGAAGAACGTTGGCAACTGGCTGCTGGACGGCGGCGCCGGCGAAGCGTTGGTCCCGCAAGATCAGTTTCGCGACTTTACTTATGGCGGATTTCTGGTGAAGTATAAATTCGGTGAGCGGCTTGAACTGGGAGGCGAAGTGTTTGCGCACGGCAAAGAGGGTCTGGCGCCGCCGCAGAGCCAAGCCTCGACTATGATCGATATGGGTGGGTACTACCACTTCAAACACAATCCCAACCAGCAGTTCCTGTTCTGCTATGGCCACTCCGTTGCCGGCCAAGCGGAAAACTACGCTTACGTTGGCATGTATTGGACGTGGGGTGGAGAGAAAGACAAAAAAGATAAGAATGACGCCTTTATCGATCGCCTGTTTCCGCAGCCGAATCCCTTGCCTTATTCCCGATCTGGAACACAGTGAAGATCTCTAATTAACAGGCAGTCAGGGCGGGTGGCGCACCCGTTTTTGGGGTCAGAGTTTTGGCTTTCGCGCGCGATGCCTCGCTGTGGGCGCCGCACTCCCTGCGCTTTCCGGGGAGTGCGCGTGTTCCAGTGACTCCTCCAACCCGCAGTGGTGAACATGCGTCTCTAAAGCCAGCATCGCCACCAAGCTGCCGCACAGCCTTTTTGAAATTGATCCGCTCAAATTCCGCTGTTTCGCTCGATGCCATCGGCCCTTCCCCCACCATCGAATCTTATCCTGCCGAGGGTGATTCAGCCCCAGCGGAGGGCTCGAGTGCGAACTCAACCGGCATTAGACGTGCTAGCAACACCCCCACTCTTTTCGCTTGACTTTCGCCCGGTTTCGGGATAGCACGGATTTAGAGGTCAAAGTTAGAAGGGCGGCAATGGACTCAAGCAGTATCCAACTTTCGATTTTTGTCGGCACTCGGTCGCGGGATAGTCGTGTGCGCGTCGATCATGAGCGTGCCTCACTGGGGTTAACCCCGGCGAGACTCGGGGTTAACCCCGTGGAAATTTCGGCGTTAACCCCGTGGAAAATTCGGGGTTAACGCCGTGGAAAACTTGGGGTTAACCCCGGACAGTTAGAAGCCAGACAACATTGGCGATGTCTCTGATTCTGAGGCAGATAGAGTGGGTCTTTCTTATAAAGTTTGGGGAGGTGACCTATCGAGGCCGCAAATTTAACGGAGGCAAGGTGTCCGGCGGGCGACTGATGGTCGGACTTGGCGAGGCCCTTTGGGACATGCTTCCTTCGGGAAAGCATCTGGGCGGAGCTCCGTTGAACTTCGCCTACATTGCTTCTCTGCTTGGCAATGGAGCGGTGATTGCGAGCAGGATCGGCGAAGACTTATTAGGGCGCGAGATTCGCAGTGACCTGAACAAACGCAACCTGGCCACAAGCGCGATTCAGACTGACACAATCTTTCCCACAGGCACCGTCGATGTTCAGTTCCAAAATGGGCAGCCGTCCTATGACATTCGCAAGCCCGTCGCCTGGGACGCTCTGGAGTGGTCCTCCGCGTGGCAGCGTCTGGCTCGGCGATCTGAGGCGGTTTGTTTTGGCACTCTGGCGCAGCGCTCGGCAGAATCGCGTTCGACGATTCTGCGATTTCTCGAACACACGCAATCGTCGTGCCTGAGGGTCTTCGATATCAATCTGCGCAAGCCCTTCTACTCACGGATGCTGATCGAAGCTGCTCTGCCGTTCACGACCGTGTTGAAGATGAATGATGTCGAATTGCCGGAAATCGCGGATATGTTCGCCATTCCCGGGCAATCACCAGTCGAGTGGATGCCGGCAATGCCGCAGAAACTGGGGGTGAAATTGCTTTTGGTTACGCGCGGCGAACATGGCGCTGCGGCCAGCGATGGTTCACGAGTCGTCGAGCATCCGGGATTTGCTGTCAAAGTCCGTGACACGATCGGCGCCGGTGACGCATTCAGCGCCGCCGCTGCGCATTGTCTGATCAGGGGTGTGGATCTGGAGCAGACGCTTGCCTTCGCCAATCGCTGGGCATCGTGGGTGGCGTCACAGGCCGGCGGAATGCCGGTATTGAACGAGGAGGGGAGAAGGGCGATGAGTTCAGGCTAGAGTCTCTTCCATTTCAGCGGCGAAAAGTATTTTGACGTGTTTGGTTCACCGTCCGTTCCTCATTTGGAACTGCCGGTTCGTAAAGACACCACGCACAATGCACGCGGTGCAATGCGAACGTCACACGGCGTGTTACATACGAACTCTCCGTCGGCAAATACGTTCGCCGGAAGATTGGTCTCAATGTGAACCCCGGCCACCTGCATGAAGTTAACTTCGGGCAGGGCAAGATGGGCGCCGCGAAACAGCGCGAACGCCGCGCGCGCCAGTCTCGGCTGCGTCATGGCGTCGGCGAGAATGCAGTCGAATTGGCCGTCATCGAGCCGCGCATCTGGAGCGATGGGAAGGCCGCCGCCAAAAGACGGAGTATTGGCCATCGTGAACAGGCATGCTGTTCGCTGGATTGTCTCAGGCTCGCTCCCACTGAGGGGTGATACGGTTAGTTCCAAATTGGGATTTATGAATACTGCACTCATCGCCGCAATCAGATACCCGCCGCGGGCGCGCAGCCAGGAAGGCATGCGGTTCGCGACCTGGCCTGCGACGGCATCGAGGCCAAGTCCTGCCGTGCAGCAGAAAGGCGTTTCTTTACCCATGGAATCCGTGATGATGCCGATATCGATGTGGTGGAATGCGGCATTGCCATGGACGAAATCGCGAGCGAGACCTGCTGCGTCGGCAACGGAACGGATTCCCAATGCGCGCGCCAGATCGTTGCCGCTGCCGCAGGGGACGATGAGCACAGGCTTTTGCAATCGTACCAATTCGGGAAGGAAGCGGTGGATGGTGCCGTCGCCTCCGAGGACGATGAAGAAACCCACATCGTTGGCGCACATGAATTGCCCGGAAGCATGGATATGGACGATGAGTGCAGTAGAACGCAGCCGTCGAAGGTCGCTGTCGCGGGCGCCCGGACCGAGAATTGCGTGCGCGAGCATGGTTCTACAGTGAACGAAACAGAACCGGACGGAAGCGGCCGGCCTCAAGTTTGTTGGGCGACAAAAAACCCGGATTCTGTGAACCCGGGTTCGTGGTGATAAATGTGCTCTTCAGATTACTGTGTGCCGCCTGATTTTGGCTGATCGAGGACGATGCCGCCTGGGCCTTGCTGCTTCTCGGCTTTGGCTTT
The DNA here is from genome assembly GCA_035277605.1 of Terriglobales bacterium. Lineage (GTDB taxonomy): Bacteria > Acidobacteriota > Terriglobia > Terriglobales > Acidobacteriaceae > Gp1-AA112. The sequence goes on from DATEKE010000077.1 coordinate 3,500, forward strand.
CTTGGTCTCCATCGTCTTCTTTACCCAATCGTCTGCCGTGGCCAGATCTTGCTTGCGTGCTTCGGGATCGCCGCACTCCAGATCGGCCTTTTCACGAAAGAGCAGGTTCAGGTATGCCATCGCGTCATCGTAATCCTTACGCAAATCAACGGCTTTGTTCAGATCGTCGATGCCTTCCTGCACTTCCTGCTGGTTCTTGGATTGGAGTTCGGCGCAGAGTTTTTTGTCCTTAATGGGCTCGTCGGCTTTGATGCCGGCTGCGGTCTTTGCATCCATGCGCCGCTTGTAGGCCTCGGTCCAGTCGATGACAGCGACTGAGTAGTAGGCTTCCGGATCGCTGGGATCGGACTGCAGAACTTTCTCGTGATAGGACTTTGCCTGCTCCAGATCCTGCAGTTTGTCCTCGGGCTTGGTCGCCCCGCTAGCCATGTTGAAGTAGAGCGAGGCAATACCTTTCAGACTGTTGATGTCGTTCGGATTCTTCTCGAGGAGCTTCTTGAATTCGTCAATCGCCTGATTGCAATTGCGCGTGTTCTCGGGAGTCTCGACACCAGGAACACACTGCTGAGCGTAAGCAGTTGCGAGATAAAGACCGGCTACGGAAAGGTTTGGATCGAGATTTACCGCATTCTTGAAGTGTTCGATAGCAGCGTCATACTGCGCGCCTCGATACGACTGGACGCCCTTATTGAGCTGATCTCGCGCTCGGAGTTTGTCACATCCTATCCCGGTCAGTGACGAAAGCACGGCCAGCACCGCCAGGAAACGTACGCTTCTGTTCATGAAAGTTTTTTCCTTGCCCGTAGGCAAATGAATAATGATGAAAGCTAGTGCATTGTACAGCAGCGCCGAATGGCAATCGGCACTCAGCAATCGGCCGAAACCGGAACGTTCCGACACTCGCTCAAAACCGAATGCCGAAGGCCGATTGCCGACTGCCTGTTCTACTGTCCCGCTTCGATCTTCGCCGTCATCAAGCCGACCTTATCTACGCCGGACGCATGCGCGATGTCGATCACCTGCGCGACATCGGAGAACGGCACTTCGTCGTCGCCTCGGACGAACATCACGCGCTCGGCGCGGGTCTTAAAAATGTCAGTCAGACGCGCCTGCAGATCATTCCAGCCGATGTCATCCTGGTTGATCTTCAAGTTCGGACGCTGCCCCGGAGTGCCCTGATTTACTGACACCACGATGGTGCGGTCGTTCGGCTCCTGCTGCTTCTGCTTGTCCTTCGGAGGCTGCGGAACGAGTGCGTCGAGACCCCGCGGCGTGAGCGGAGTGATGACCATGAAGATGATCAGCAACACCAGCAGAACATCGATCAGCGGGGTTACGTTAATGCTTGCGCTGGGGCCGCCACCCTGGCCCCCCATTGCCATTGCCATATTAAAATCCTCGATATTTCCGCCCGCATGGCGGAAGCTAAGCTACTCGCCGCCAGCTGCGGAGCTTTTGGCCGGCTGTTCTGCCAACGGTTGCTTCTGCTCGGTGAGCAGACCCAAATCATCGACCCCTGCGGAGCGGACGTTGTCCACTACCTCAACCACGGTTCCGTACTTCGCGCGAGCATCTGCCTTTACGTAAACGCGCTTATCGGTCTTGTTGGCCAGACGATCACGGACCTTATCAGCAAGCTGATCGGCGCCCATCTGATCGTTGTTCAAATAAATCTTGTTGTCGCGCGTGACCGCGATCAGGATCGCGTCTTCTTTGTCAGCGTCCGGCATTTGTTCTGGATTGTTGGTCTTTGCCAGTTCCACGCTGTGGCCTTTCTGCAGCATGGGCGTGATGACCATGAAGATGATCAGCAGAACCAGCATCACGTCGACCATCGGCGTGACATTGATGTCGGAGTTGACCTTCTTGCCTTCGTCTCGTTTCACTAAAGCCATTTTGTTTGCCTATCTGTGTCGAACGCTTTGCCGCGTCCGGGGATTCAGCCGAGGAGGAGCCCCCTTCAGCACTCAGCGCGCCGCTGCGGCCGAAGGAGGCGTTGGCTACTCTCGAACTGCTTACAACAGTTACCGACGTCCGCTGCGCTTCAGGAAATAATCGATCAGCTCAGAGGACGAGTTATCCATCTCGACGTCGAAGGCTTCAACCTTGTTGGTGAAGTAGTTGAACATCATGACGGCGGGGATAGCGACGAACAATCCGATAGCCGTCGTCACCAGCGCTTCTGAAATACCGCCGGCGACCGCGCCGAGACCAGAGGTCTTCTGCGCCGAGATCTGGCGGAAGGCGTTCAAAATTCCAACCACGGTGCCGAACAGTCCGACGAACGGAGCGGTGGAACCGATGGTGGCAAGACCGCCGAGTCCCCGCTTCAGCTCTGCGTGAACGATAGCTTCGGCACGCTCCAGTGCGCGCTTGCTGGCTTCAATCTGCTCGCCAGGGATGTCGGTGGATTCGCCGTGCGCCTTGAACTCCTGCAGACCGGCAGTGACAACCTTCGCCAGGTGCGACT
>DATEKE010000078.1:0-3739 GCA_035277605.1 Terriglobales bacterium
AGCGCGATGAGGGCGAAGGCAAGTATGTCCAGATTCGGGGCACCGAACCACGCTTGAGCAATGTGACCGTGAACGGAATCGTGATCGCCTCGCCCGAACCAGGCGCGCGCCAGACGCGCGCTTAACCGCTCTTCCCGCTTACGGGATTGGAGCCTTGATTGTGCTGCTGCTGGGCAACCGTCTGCCCTTCCTCCGGCACTAGCTCTGTGGCTCCTGAGCTTCTTCCGCATTTCGACGATTCGTCTCTCGAGCTGCTCGGGCTTGACGCTGTATTGGCAGCCACAACTTTCACAGGTGCCGACGCCGCGTTCGGTGGGCCGCATGTGTTTCGCTCGCTGCTTGAGCACCATTGCAGATAGAACGGCGAAACCGGAACACCGCGGAGTGCGGCATGGAACGCCCCACCAACTCACTACCTGGAGACTCTTAAGCACGCCAATGGCAGCATAATCTATCTGCATGGGAATGCGCAGAGCCGGGCGGCGAGGCTAAAACATCGCCCACGCATCGATGCGTGGGCTTCCACCCACTTGCCCCATAGCCGCTTCCGCGCAAACCGCCACGACGTCAAAGATCGAGCTTGATCCACGCCGGCGCATGGTCGCTTGCGTTTACTTCCCCGCGGACCCACCGATCCACACCGCCGGCGACGAGCCGCTTCGAAATTCTTGGCGAGAGCAGGAAGTGATCGAGTCGCATGCCTTTGTCCTTCTGCCAGCGTTCAAATTTGTAATCCCAAAATGTCCACAGTGGACCGCTTGGCTGCAAGCGACGCAGAGCATCCGTCCAGCCTTGCGACAGGAGTCGCGCAAAAGCCTGGCGGCTCTCGGGCTGGATCAAAGCATTATTATCGAGCGAGCGCGTCGGATAGATGTCTTGTGGCATTGGCACCACGTTATAGTCGCCGGCCAATATCACAGGCACGCCGGCTTTCATCAGTTCAGCGGCATGCGTGATCAGACGTTCAAACCAGGCTAACTTGTAATCGAACTTCGGACCGGGTTGAGGATTGCCATTCGGCAGATAGATGGAAGTGATCAAGACTCCATTTACGGCTGCCTCGATGTAGCGCGCCTGGTGATCACCAGGTCCGCCGGGCAAAGTCGAGCGCGTCAACACAGGAACGCAATCACGAGCAAGGATCGCCACCCCGTTCCACGAGCGCTCTCCTCGCCAGACTGCTTCATAACCAAGGGCTCGCAATTTTTCTGCGGGAAAGGCGTCGTGCTCGGCCTTGAGCTCCTGCAGACAAACCACGTCCGGCTCCACCTTCGACAACCACGCCGAAAGATTTTGAAAGCGTTTATTAATGTCGTTGATGTTGAAAGTGGCGACTTTCACGTGCGGTGCGGCGCAGACAAGGTAATCGTCGCGCGATTCTTTGTTTTATCACTTGCATCGTTTGGACGCGCCACCCATGTTCAACGGCAGTCCGTTCGCGCACGTTTTTGAGAAAAACAGGGAGAAGTACAGGGGTAAATTTTCGATGAGCAGAAAAAATCAAGTTTTCTGCCCAAAAGTCGCAAAATCTGCTTCGAGGCAGGGAACTTTGCAGGGATTCCAGGGAATTCGCAGTCAAACCCCGTGCGCTCATTCACTTACGGAGGACTCCTTGGAATCAGGCAAAATCGAACAGGGAACCCTCAGGGAATTTCTTTCCCGTTTTGGGACTGACAGACGGCTGCGCATTCCCGCTGTCAATTCCGACGCCTGGGACCAGCGCTTGAAAAAAATGCTGTAAATCGAAAAATCTGCTTTTCGCGTTTTGCGAATTGTCGCGAAAGCTCGAACCGTGACTCGCTCCTTAGTCTCACGCCATCAACTACTTAGCGTAAATGCGATTGCTGTGAAAAGTGCCTTTTTCCGCCAAGAACGACGGATATTTTGCCGTCGGTCGTCGCTCTGTAAATCGTTGATTTTTCGTTCAGTTTTCCACAATTGCGAACGACGGATCGCGTTTGACTCATTCCCATTTTGGCAGTAGCACAGAAACCAGGGTAGTGGTTGCAGGCGCGGAGCGCCTGACGAGGAGCAGACCGATCATGGCAGAGCAGAAAGTTGGCTATTGTGAACCTCCCGAGCATTCGCGATTCAAAAAGGGAAAGTCGGGCAATCCGAAAGGACGTCCTAAGGGCACGATCAACATGACGACCATATTGAAAAAGACGCTGAGTGAAACCATCGACGTAGAGGAGAACGGCGAGAAGAAGACGATCAGCAAGATGGAAGCGGCCGTGAGGAAGTTGATCGATGAAGCTATCACCGGGGACATGCAAGCCTTCCGCGTGCTCTCGGTACTCACGCAGGCGATGCAGGATCCTGCAACCGGCAAAACCAGTGCAGAGCTCGAACCCGCCGATCAGAAGGTGCTGGCTGTTCTGGCGCAGCGATTTGGTTCGGTTCAAATGGGGGATTCGCAATGAAGCTTACGGCCGAAGAATGCGACGTCCTCTGGCGTCGCGACTTCCATGCGTTTCTGCTGCGCAGCTTCACCGAACTGAATCCACAGACCGAAATTGCCGACAACTGGCATATCGACGTCCTGGCAGAGCATCTCGAGCGCTGCCGCACCGGCGAAATCAAGCGTCTGATCATCAATCTGCCGCCGCGTTCGCTGAAGTCGCACTGCGCGTCCATCGCATTCCCCGCATGGATCCTCGGACACAATCCGAGCGCGCAGCTCATCTGCGCCAGCTACGCTCAGGACCTCGCCGACAAGCATGCAGTCGACTGCCGCGCGCTGATCAACAGCCCGTTCTATAAACAGATTTTTCCTGCGACGCGCCTTTCCTCGGAGAAGCGCGCCGTAGCCGATTTTCTAACTACCGCCCGCGGATGCCGCAAGGCAACGTCGGTGGGAGGCGTGCTCACCGGACGCGGCGCCGATTTCATCATCGTCGACGATCCTCTCCAGCCCGACAAAGCGCTCTCCGACACGCGCCGCAATGCAGTCAACGAGTGGTACGACAACACGCTGTGCAGCCGGCTCAATCACAAGCTCACCGGCTGCATCATCGTCGTGATGCAGCGGCTCCACGAAGACGATCTCGTCGGCCATCTACTCGCCATCGAGCAGCGGCAGGCGATCGACATCGAACCAAAATGGCAGGTCCTGCGCTTCCCCGCCATCGCCGAGGAAGAAGAGCGGCACGTAGTACGCCGCCTGGGGCACACGTTCACCTACGAGCGCCACGTCGGAGATGTGCTGCATCCCGAGCGCGAGCCGCGCGAGATCCTCGACCAACTGCGCGAGACCCAGGGCGAGTACCACTTTGCCGGCCAATATCAGCAGTCGCCCGCGCCTATGGGCGGCGGCATGGTGAAGCAGCGCTGGTTCAAGAGCTACACCGAGGCCGATCGTCCACCAACCTTCGACTTCATCTTCCAGAGTTGGGATACGGCCAGCAAAGCAAGCGAGCTGAGCGATTACAGCGTGTGTACAACCTGGGGCGTAGTTCGGACTGCGAAGGTCGCCAGTGGAGCCTCCGTCAGCACCGATCGTGGCAAAGCTGCCGGAGGTAGCGCGGCTACTGGTAACGGTCGCCCTAATGGCTGGGGGATGAGAGGCGGCCTCATCTTCCTGCTTCACGTATTGCGTCGCAAAATGGAGTATCCCGAATTGAAACGCGTAGTCGTCGAGCAAGCGCAGCTCTGGGGAGCAAAGAACGTCCTCATCGAAGACAAATCCTCAGGGATGCAACTCGCGCAAGACCTGATCCATGAGGGCATGCACGGCATC
>DATEKE010000079.1:0-7053 GCA_035277605.1 Terriglobales bacterium
AAGCTCGTCGAAGCAGCCGTGCACATCGCCGATGATGTCAAACGGCCCGTGTTCATGCTTCAGATTGTTCCAAAGCGGCTCGCGGACGATCTCTGCAGCATCAATCTCCTCGGGCGACCGCAGGATATGCACGTGCCTGAAACCTTCTCGTTCTAGTAAGCGAAGTGCATTACGCAACTGGCGGCTCTGTTGCCGAATGACGTGGGGCCCAAAATCGCGGTCAGGCCGATTGCGATTCCGCTCTTGGCATAGCTTCTCTGGGAGATCGAAGACAATCGCGGCTGGAATGCAGTGGAACTGCCGCGCGAGGGCAACGATTGGCTTCCGTGCTTCGGGCTGGACGTTAGTCGCGTCGATTACGACTAGCTTCCCAGCCGCAAGCCGCTTGGACGCGATGAAGTGAAGAACTTCAAAAGCATCGTTAGTCGCCGCCTGACTGTTTTCGTCATCAGAAACAAGTCCACGGCAGAAGTCAGAAGACAGAACCTCCGTTGCCCGAAAGTGCTTTCGAGCAAAAGTCGACTTGCCCGACCCGGAAGGGCCGACAAGAGCGACAACCGCAAGTTCTGGGATCTTCAGTTTCATAGCCGCTCGAAAATTCCCATCTGAGTCGGACTCCCTAGACTGGGATCTTCAGGCCCAATCGGCAAGAAGCGAACGGAATAGCCAAATCGGTCAGCTATGCCGCGTGCCCACGATTGAAATTCATTTCGTGTCCATTCGAAACGATGATCCTTGTGCCGCATCTTGCCAGCCGGCAAAGTTTCAAACCTGACGTTGTACTCGACATTTGGCGTCGTCACGATGATCGTCTGAGGACGCGCGGATTCAAACAGGACTCGCTCAAAAGCTGCGAGACGCGGCGGGTCTTGGTGTTCAATAACCTCCACCACAGTTGCGGCGTCGTAGCCGGATAAGCGCTTGTCTCGATATGTGAGCGAGCCATGGATCAACCGGATGCGATCCTTCTGCATCCTAGGCAAATCCTCAAGCCGTAGCTTTTGTGCTGCGATTTCTAAGGCGCGGTGCGAGACATCCATGCCGACGATCTCTTCAAATGTCTTGTCTTTCAGAAGTTCGCGGAGAAGCCGGCCCTCCCCACATCCGAGGTCGAGGATGCGTCTTGCTCCACTACTTCGAAGGGCGGCGATAACGGAACCGACCCTTTGTTCCGCGAGGCTGATCGGTTTTTCAATCGCTTCTTCCTCGTGTGCATGAGTCTCCGCCAATTCATCCGCTGCTGGCTCTTCGTCGCCAATAAGCCTGCTCAATGCTTCGCAGGCAAGCCGCCTTTGATGCTTCAAATAGCGATTGGTAATGAGCTCTCGTTCAGCATGCTCGCGCAGCCAGCCTTCGCCGTGCCGCAGTAGCTTTTCGACTTCGGCGTCGCCGACCCAGTAGTGTTTGTCATCATCGAGCACCGGGATAAGCACATAGAGATGCCTCAGTAGGTCGCTTAAGCGGATTGTCGACTTGAGCGTGACGGTGAAGTAGGCGCTTTCTCCCCAGTTAGGAAATTGTGAATCGAGCGGGTGTCGCGTTCCCGCAACTTTGTAGCCCAGCGGTTCGAAGAGTTTACGGAGCAAAGATTCTCCGCCGCGACAGGGAAGCACAGCAATTCTTGCTTCCAGAGGGAGAGCCGTATCGGCGAGTTCCTGTCGCTCTTTGCTTTTGCCGGTCATTGCCGTCCCGAAAGTCCGGGCGATGGCAACACTCAAGAACGACGATGCCGCATAGGGCCGGTCGTTGACGTATTCCTCTAGGATGCGTGCTTCGCCGCTCGGCCCGCGCCGATTGCGGACAAGGCCGATTGGATCGACCTCCAGCAATAACGCCGCAGTGCAACGATCGGGTCTGGTCTCGGGGTAAAAGACATGAGCTTTACCGAAGACCTGTTCGAACGAATGAACGCGAAACGGACTTTTGTGCAACAAGTACCCTAAGTCCGTTGCCGGCGCTCCCGTGTACGTAATGGTCAGCAGCATCGCAATTTGCCGCGCACTTGAGCGAGGCACACACCTCTTGTTTCTTATCCAAATTAAACTCTGATTGTATCTCGCTTCACCGACGCCCTGCAGGCCAGCGCTTCCTGGATCGTTGCGTGCCATTTTCGCGTCATTTTTGAGTAGGCTTGACTATTCGCCTTTTCTTCGCCTATAATCAGCGAATCGGCGTTCGGAGAAAGACGGACCCGCCGTGATCGTTATGAGCAAGCGTTCCAGCCCCGCAGTCGGTTCTTTTCATACTCCTCCAAAAACGAACCTTCGCCCGCTCGATTCTTCAAGGCTGGACCACCGGCGCGTGCGGAAGCGCAAATCCGTTCCATCCTGACATCGAACTCACGCGAGAGCAGCACTTTTCACAGGATTCGTTTTTCCTAATTTCGATTCGAATCGGATCAGCATTTCTAAGGAGACGCATTCATGCGAGAGAACCTGAATTGCCATTGCCATATTTGCCGGGTGGAGCGCCACCTTTTTACCGCCGTCGAACAATTCCCCGGCCCTGACCGCTTTCGTAAGATCACTACTATTTCGCCGGTGCTTGCGACGTTTGCGGATGCCCGCACGCTCATCGGCCACCTCCACGCGCAAAAACGCGGCGAGTACCGCTCGCCATCGCCAAGTGAAGTGCTCCGCGCAATCATCGAGGCGGGGCGAGACACCGGCGATCCCGAGATGAGCCAGTCTGTCTTGGTGCTCGCCTTCATGCCGACCATTCATCGAACCTATCGCGAAATCCGCGCTTGGTTTCAGGAACTCTCGACTGAGGATATTGCACAGCAAACTTTTCTGCTGTTCCTCGAACTGGCCACATCTACAGCCCCAGGATTGCTCGGCGGTCAGCTTTCCTTCGCGCTGGCCCGCAGTTTGCACCGGAACACGCTGCGCTGGGCCAGAAAAGAGCAACTCATGCTCTTCGAGGAGGATCGGTTTCGTGAGGAGCAGCAACACGCAGCGGAACCATCGGAGGATGCTTATTTTGAACCTGCCTCTTTGCTCGAAGATTTTATCGATTACTGTGTGCGCAGAGAGATCATCTCCGCATTCGAGCGAGCACTGTTGTTGAAAATCAAGGTGGATGGCTTCGTTGCCAAAGAAGCCGCTGATGCTCATACCGTCCTCTCGCCCAAAGCCGTGCACATGCGCATACAAAGAATCATGAAGAAATTGCAGGAAGCAGCAGGAAGCAACGTCATCGAAATGAAACTGCCAAAGCGTGCGGAATCAGTGGAGCGAAAGCAGGGAAAAAATCTTTCAAAAACTGCGAGCACTTTTTCTTTGAGCATGTCCACCGGGAATTTGGCTATAGGTAAGAGTAGAAGGCAACTCTCGCTGGATATTCCGCCACGGCAGGTCACGGCGAAAGCGCAGCAGTTCTCCACAACTAAACAGGACTCGCTCGCACTGTTCCCAAGCCTGACTTCGGCAAATGAGCGCACATGTGTAGTTCGCGGGGCAGCTTCGCGGCGGCTCGCCGCAATCCCAATATCTGACTCCGCGCTCACACTGCGTAATTCAAAGAAATCCGGCGAGAGCTTGCCTTCAATTCTCCGAAAGGAACTCGCTGGCAATGAAGAACTTCCTGCAAAAGAAATTTGCGTCCCGCTGGCCCGCTATCAAGGCCATGCTCCGTCGCTCACTGCCGCTTCTCTCCTTCTCGCTCATCTTCGCATCAGCAGCATTCGCTCAGGCGCAAGGTGGTTCGCCGTGGGAGAACGCGGTCAACGTCTTAATGCAAGCGTTCACGACCACCATCGCTCGCGGTCTCTCGCTCGTTTCGATTGTGGTTGCCGGTTTGACCTTCGCTTTTGGTGAAGGCGGCTCGAAGCGAATCCTTGCCGGTGTGCTGTTCGGCGTTGGTATGGCTATCGCCGCTGTGAATTTCATGGCTTGGCTGTTTCCGTGATTCTCCCATGACAGTCAACCGCAGAATAAATCCAGTCTATCGGGCGCTCCACCGCCCGCTTACAGTTCTCGGCGTGGAGCGCAAATTGTTCTTCTTCGCCATGTGCATGGGAGCCGCTACGTTCAACATGCTTTCGAGCTTGCTCGGCGGCATTCTGATGTTCGCGCTGCTCTATTTCGCCGGAAGATGGGCCACGAACACCGATCCACAGATTCTCCGGTTCCTGCTATCAGCAGCCAAATTCAAAACGCAATACGACCCGATGAAATTCAGCCCGATCACGATTCGCAGAGCTTCGAATGCTTAATCTCCGAAAAATCCTGAAGCCGTACACGGAAACGGGCGCTCTCAACGAGCAAATCAATTTGTACGGTTTCATTGACCCGCACGCCTTTCTGACGAAATCCGGCGATGTGGGCGTGATCCTTCAGGTCGATGGCGTTGACTACGAGTGCTTGGACGGGAACGCGCTCGACACGCTAACAAAGCGGCTCGAATCCGCGTTCCGGCTTTTCGACAGCAACTTCCGCGTCTACCAATACTTATTCAAGCGCAATCACGAAACGATCCCATACCGGACGTACACGAACCCGGTCGTTAACGCCGCGATTGAAAACCGGATTCGCTATTTCGAGCAAAAAGCCGACAGTTTGTACTCGCTCCAAGTCTGTTACGTGGTGCTCTTCGAGGGCTTCCGGCACAAGCACGCTCTTCTGAATTCACTAGCCCAACTACACAAAAATCCCAAGAAGGCTCTCAGTGAAGTCCGGGCCGCTCTGTCCTCGCGCAAGCAGGTAGCCTTGCTCGACACGGAACTCTCGAAAGCTCTGGCGACACTCAATCAGAAGGTGAAGAGTTTCGTGTTGCAGGTGAGCGATTTCGTTCGCGTTGACCTGCTACCGAAACAGGAAGCATTCCGAGTGCTAAAACGCACTCTCAATTTTGCGCCGCTGAAACTCCAGCTTGCCCGACTCAAACACGACACGTTTCTCGACTACTATCTTTGCGAATCGCACCTCGAATGCCATCGCGGGCATCTGCGGCTCGACGATTATTACGTCAAAGTTCTGACGCTCAAGGAGCCAGCGGCCCAGAGCTTCCCGCTGATTTTCAAAAGCCTCCTCGAAGTTCAGGCCAACTTCCACATCGTCACCGAGTGGCAGAAGGAAGATTCCGGCAAGACCCGCAAGGCGATCCAATCCAAGCGTCGCCACTTCCATAACACCAAGCGGTCGCTCATGAGCCATCTGAATGTCTCCGATGCTCCTCCGAGCGACGTTCTTGTGGACGATTCGAAAGAAGCCCAGGTCCGCGAGCTAGGCGAGAGCATCAAGCAGCTTGAAATTGAGGGGAACTATTTTGGGCACTTTTCGCTGAGCGTTGTGATTTACGACCTCGATCCGGCCAAGGTCGAAACGGCTTGCGCGGAATTTTACAAGGTCTTCAGCACACATGACGCGCAGCTTTACGAAGAAAAATACAACCTACTTAACGGCTTCTTTGCGACCGTTCCGGGCGGCTCGGCTTTCAATCTCCGCTCCATGTATCTGCTCAATACGAATTATGCCGACTACTCATTTCTGTTCACTCTCCACTGTGGCGAGCCTGAGAATCGGCATCTCCGACAGGAGTATTTGGCCGTTCTCGAAACGAACCACAACACGCCGTACTTTCTGAACCTCCATCACCGGGATGTAGCGCACACGATGATTCTGGGGCGCACGGGATCAGGTAAATCGTTCCTGTTGAACTTCCTCCTCACTAACATGCAGAAGTACGACCCGTACACCTTCATCTTCGATTTGGGCGGCAGCTTCGAGAGCCTCACACGGCTGTTTGGCGGCACGTATGTTCGCGTCGGCCTCAATTCACCTGGATTCAAAATCAATCCGTTCTCTCTGCCGCCCACGAAGGAGAACCTCGATTTCCTTGCGCTCTTCGTGAAGGTTCTGATTCAAGGCTCTTCGCCCCTAGAGCTAACGCCCACCGAGGAGCGCGACCTCTATCAGCAGATCGAGAACCTCTACGAAATCGAGCCAAGCCTTCGCACGCTCACTGTCCTGTCGAATACACTTGACCGCCGTCTCGCCGACCGCCTCGCTAAGTGGACCACAGGCGGGCAGTTCGACTTCGTCTTCGACAATGCCGAGGACATCATCACCTTCTCCCGCTTCCAATGCTTCGATTTTCAGGGGATGAATCAATACCCCGAAGTGCTGGAGCCGTTGCTCTTCTACATCCTGCATCGAGCCAACGCCTTGATCTGCGATCCGAAGATCAGCCACATCTTCAAGGCGTTCTTCATTGACGAGGCTTGGCTGTTCCTGAAGAACCCAATCATCAAGAGCTACATCATCGAGGCGCTCAAGACTTGGCGGAAGCAGAACGCGGCGATGATTCTCTCGACGCAATCGCTCGACGAGCTTCGCAAGTCGGAAATCCTCGATATCATCGTCGAGAGCTGCTCAACTAAAATCTTCCTGGCCAATCCCGACATGGACCGGGATCTGTATCGCCGCCAGTTCAATTTGAACGATAACGAAATCGAACTCATCTCAACGCTTCGCCCCAAGCAGCAGCTTCTCATCAAGACGCCAGAACTGGCGAAGGTCGCCAACCTCGAAGTGGACGCGAAGAGCTATTGGCTCTACACGAACGATCCGTTCGACAACCGCACGCGCCGTGAAGCGTTCGAGAAGCACGGATTTGAGAAGGGTCTCGAAGTTCTAACTGCGCCGCTTGGAGCAAGCAACGACGGTTCATAGTGCCGACACGCATTTAACGTCATTGTCGGCAATCTCTTCAGCAGTGCGGATTCCGCGTTCCTAGCCTTTCAATTCGAAAAAGGAGCTTCAAGAACATGAAAGTACTAAGAACATGTTTGCGTCGCAGTGTGGCAGGGCTTCTCTCGCTTTTCCTCTTCGGTCCCGCTCTATTCGCGCAGACCGCCATTCACGCGCCCACTGAAACCGCACGTGTTGTGAAGTACGGCCAGGACGACATCGTGACCGTCCATGCCAAGCTGCGCTATTCGACCCTGATCGTGTTGCCGGAGAACGAAGAAATTCTCGATTTCACAACCGGCGACAAAGACTTTTGGATCATCAATGGCGCTCACAACCTCTGCTACATCCACCCGGCCCA
>DATEKE010000080.1:0-22771 GCA_035277605.1 Terriglobales bacterium
CTATTGGTTTCAACCGCGGCTGCTCAGACATCCGAGCTAAAGTCCAGCCGTCGTGCCGCAACTGCCTCCCGCAGCGTCGATTCCGCAATTGATAGATCAGCATCTGCCATTCGCATCGGACCAGGCGATTTGCTGGAATTAAAGATATTTGGAGCTCCCGAATTGGGAAGCACATTGCGCGTGAGCAATGAAGGCGAAATCACGATTGCTCTCATCGGTTCAATCAAGATTGCGGGGCTTACCCCTGAGCTCGCTCAAACTGAAATCGAACGGCGGTTCCGCGATGGCGGGTACTTGCGCGATCCTCACGTGAATATCCTGATAAAGGAATTCGCGTCCCAGGGCATTTCTGTTTTGGGAGAGGTTACTCATCCGGGAGTCTATCCGTTGCTTGGGAGCCCTCGCCTGCTCGACGCCATCGCTGCTGCCGGCGGTACGACTGCACGCGCCGGCAAGACGGTTCTGGTTACGCGCCGCAATGACTTAGACGCACCGCAGAAAGTCTTGCTCTCCCTTAATGCCGAGCAGGTCTCAACACACGACATCGAGCTTCGTCCTGGAGATACCGTCGTCGTTTCGCGTACGGGCATTGTCTACGTTAGTGGAGACGTGCACACACCCGGTGGCTTCGTGATGGACCAAAATGAAAACCTCACCGTGTTGCAGGCACTCGCGTTGGCGCAAGGTCTTAATCCAACGGCATCACTCGGCAGGGTGCGCATTATTCGGCGGCACGCAGGAACGCTGAAGGAGATTCCGGTTGCCCTGAAGGAGATCATGGAAGCCAAGTCGCCAGACATTGAACTGCAAGATGCCGACGTGTTGTTTGTCCCGAGCAGCACATCAAAATCTGCGGCGCGCAGGAGCCTGGAATCGATTGTTCAGGTCGCTACAGGACTGGCGATCTATCGGCGGTAGGCCGCATATTGTGCTGGTTCCCCAGATTACAAAGTCGGGATGCACAGCTCGTCTGACGTGAGCTCCATATTCAGATGGCAGCCAGCCTCAACTTCGTGCGCCTGATTGTATACTTTATTCCCTCCATGTCTCGCCAGTTCAGCTTCGGCTTCCACAGATCGACCGCAACAAAGCTAGAGCTGTTCTTCTTTGTACTTGCCATACCCGGTTTAGCGTTCGCGCAATTGCGTGCTCCCAGTCCACCAGTCGGTCCTTCAATAAGAAGTGGCAGTAACTTTGCGAGCCTCGTCATCCAGGTCCTAAGCGAAGACCATTCATTTCTGAATACGCAGGCTCTGGTGCGATTGCGAAACGCTCAGGATGGATCTGGCGACCTTTGGCAGACGACCGGTACTGGCAGCGAAGCCAATTTTTCTTCCCTTATATCGGGACCTTACGACGTTGAAGTAAGTGCTCTTAGCTATCACACATCGGTAACGCGAGTCGATATATTTGGCTTCGGTTCCCAGACAGTTCAGGTGGTCCTCAAGAAGGATGTGAACGCCGAGGAGTACGAAGCTCCTCGAGAGAACATCCCGCGCAAAGGCAGAAAGTGGGTCGAACGCGGGCTGCTGGCGCTGCAGATGGGTAATCTTAAGGATGCGGAGAAGAATCTACGCCGGGCAGTGAAGGAAGCACCGGATGATGCGCATGAGAACTATCTGCTTGGCGCCATTCTCCTGAAACAAAAAGATCCGGATGAAGCTGCCCAATGCTGGCAGCGGGCTCTCGAGCTGGATCCCAAAAATGCCCAGGCACTTTCTGCCCTGGGCGGGCTCCGATTCGAGCGGAAAGATTACGTCGGTGCGGCCGATCTGCTACAACGTGCGATTGCAGTCAATTCCCGCCGTTGGCGTCCACATTGGCTTCTTGCTAATACCCGCCTGATGCAACGGCAATACGAGCAGGCGCTGAAGGAAGCTCAACTGGCTGTCGAGTTCAGCCAGAACTCAGCGCCCGACGCGACACTGGTCTTGGGAGAGGCCCTTGGCAATCTTGGGCGCTATCCAGAAGCGGTTGTGGCCCTGCGGAAATTTCTGCAACAGGCGCCCAGCAGTCCCGATGCGCCCGCAGTTATAAAGATGATTGTCATGCTCGAAAGCACCGGTCCTGCGACACCGGTGACGGAGCCGGTCTCGCTCAATGTCTCGAGCGTGTCACTTCCATCATCATTGCCAACGATGTCGCCTGCGTGGATGCCGCCAGGCGTAGACGATTTGCAGCCACCTGTTGCTTCGGGCGTGACGTGCCCCGTCGACAGTATTCTCACCGGCGCTGGCCAGAAGGTCCAGGAGCTGGCCGACGATCTGGAGCGCTTCTCCGCCACCGAGACACAGGTGCATGAAACTCTTGACGCGTCTGGCAAGTCAGTTTTCCACGACAAACGCAAGCATGATTACCTGGCTGAACTGCAGCAGCCACGTCCAGGATGGCTGCAATTGAACGAGTACCGACGCGATCTCACAGCTCAGAACGACTTCACCGATGGCGTACAGGCACAAGGCTTACTCGGGCTGGCCTTTGTTTTCCACCCAGCATTGCAAGACAACTACCACTTGGACTGCGAAGGATTGGGCCAGTGGAAGGGACAGCCGGCTTGGCTGGTCCATTTCCGACAGCGGCCTGACCATCCAAGGCGCTTGCAGGAGTTCGAAGTCGGTACGAAGAAGTATGAAGTAGCTCTAAAGGGTCGCGCGTGGATCGCAGCCGCATCTTTCCAGGTGCTGCATATCGAGGCGGATTTGCTGGAGCCTCTGCGAGAAGCGCATCTGCTTTACGAACATCAGGCCGGCGATTACGGTCCAGTTGTATTCAAGCAGAAAAAGACGGAGCTGTGGTTGCCCGAGGACACGCAGGTGTATATGGACTACCGCGGCCACCGCTTGCGACTGACGGACCATTTTGAGAATTTCGTGCTCTTCTCTACGGACTGGCAACAGTCTGACAAGTTGCCGAAGAGTCAGGAGTGAGAGCTCCGTAAACAGAATCAGTGTGCGTCTGGCACGAGAAAATGGCGCGCCCGGAGAGATTCGAACTCCCGACCTAATGCTCCGGAGGCATTCGCTCTATCCAGCTGAGCTACGGGCGCGCTGCGTGGTTTAACAGTAATAGCTTACAGGGAATCGGGTGATCGGGCCATCGGATGATCGGGTGTAACACCTTCCCGTGGCGATCCGATTGTTATCTCGTCTCCACCAATTCGGGCTTCTCCGCCGGTCTAGCTTGTGTCTTCTGCTCCGGCTTCCATCGCAAGATCGGCTTTCGCGCAGCCGTGGTTTCGTCCATTCGCGCAACACGGGTGTTGTGAGGGGCGCTTACGACCAGCTGGGGATCTTCCTCGACTTCGCGTGCTATGGATTTCATCGCTTCAATAAACAGATCGAGCTCTTCTTTGGATTCGCTTTCTGTCGGCTCGATCATCAGTGCCCCGGGCACGATTAGGGGGAACGACGTCGTATATGGGTGGAAGCCATAATCGATCAGACGCTTCGCGATATCGCCGGTCTTGACGCCGTTTTGAGTTTGCAGGCGATCACTGAAGACAACTTCGTGCATCGATCCTGTCTTGTAGGGCAGGTCGTAGGTGCCTTCGAGCTTTTTGCGAATGTAGTTCGCGTTCAGGACTGCGTCTTCTGTTGTCTGGCGCAAACCATCCGGACCGTTAGCGAAGATGTAGGCGAGCGCACGCACGAACATTCCGAAATTGCCGTAGAACGCGCGCACGCGGCCGATGGATTTGGGGCGGTTGTACTCGAAGCCGAGCTTGCCGTCAGGACGCGTCGTCAATACCGGAGCCGGTAGGAACGGCTCCAGGAATTTCTTGCACGCTACCGGTCCCGATCCGGGACCACCGCCGCCGTGCGGGGTCGAGAAAGTCTTGTGCAGGTTCAGGTGCATTACATCGACGCCGAAATCGCCTGGACGCGTCTTGCCTACGAGA
Source organism: Terriglobales bacterium (assembly GCA_035277605.1). Classification (GTDB taxonomy): domain Bacteria; phylum Acidobacteriota; class Terriglobia; order Terriglobales; family Acidobacteriaceae; genus Gp1-AA112. Next base: position 3,899 of record DATEKE010000080.1, read on the forward strand.
GCGTTCATGTTCGCGCCGTCCATGTAGAGAAGAGCGCCTTTGTCGTGCAGCACGTCGGCAATGCGGTGAATGTCCTTCTCGAAAACGCCGATTGTGCTCGGGTTGGTCAGCATCATGCCGGCCACGGTCTCATCTACCACCGATGCCAGCAGGCTCGAATCGACCATGCCTTCTGAATTCGATTTCAGATTGATGATCTCGTAGCCGCAGATGGCCGCCGTGGCCGGATTGGTGCCGTGTGCCGAATCGGGAATAATGATCTTCTTACGGGCATTGCCTTTTGATTCGTGATGCGCGCGGATCAGCAGAATGCCGGTGAACTCGCCATGTGCGCCTGCGGCAGGCTGGAGCGTGATTGTGTCCATGCCGGTGATTTCGCACAGGCATTCCTGGAGCGTTTTGATGATCCGCAATGCGCCTTGCGAAATCTTCTCCGGCTGATACGGATGAGCGTTGCCTATGCCTTCCAGCCGGGCGACGAACTCGTTCACGCGGGCGTTGTACTTCATCGTGCACGAGCCTAGCGGATACATGCCGAGATCAATGGCATAGTTCCACGTCGAGAGTCGGGTGAAATGGCGGATGATTTCGATTTCGCTGACTTCGGGCATCAGGCCAAGATCTTCGCGGGCGTGCTCGGCTAGCAGCTTCTCAGGATCAACGTCAGGCACATCGAGTGGTGGAAGCTTATAGGCCTTTTTGCCAGGAGAGGACTTCTCGAAGATCAAGCCTTCATTCTGATTTACGTGCTGCGAGACCTTTCGGTGCTTCACGCCTGCACCGCCTTGACCGCCGTATCGATCTGCTCGCGCGTATTCATCTCTGTACAGCACCACAGGGTTGCGTTGCCCAATTCGGGATAAAACTTCTTCAATGGGAACCCACCAATCATTTTCTTCTCGAGCAGCCGGTCGTTGATAGCGTGCGGATCTTCCTTCGTCTGCAACACAAACTCGTTAAAGCGCTTTCCTTTCGGGAACAGCAGCTTCGCCTTTTTCGCAAACTCATTGGCTGCGTAATGCGCCTTCGCCAGATTCTGCCTGGCCAATTCCTTGAGGCCCTCGCGTCCGTAAACATCCATATAAATGGTGGACATCAACGCGACCAGCGCCTGATTGGTGCAAATGTTCGACGTAGCCTTCTCGCGGCGGATGTGCTGCTCGCGCGTCGAGAGTGTGAGCACATATCCGCGCTGCCCATTCTTATCTTTGGTCTCGCCGACAAGACGTCCGGGCATCTGTCGAACATATTTTTCCTTGGCCGCGAGCACGCCATCGTATGGGCCGCCGAATCCGAGAGGAACTCCGAACGATTGCGCTTCCATGGACACAATGTCTGCGTCTGCAGGGGGCTTTACGATTCCAAGCGACAGCGCTTCCGCAATCGAGACTACCAGCAACGCACCTTTTCTATGCGCGATCTCTGCCGCAGCAGAAAGGTCTTCAATCGAGCCGAAGAAGTTCGGACTTTGGACAAGGACACAGGCGGTGTGATCGGTAACGGCTCGCTCGAGTTCATCCAGATTAATTTCGCCGCTCTGTTCCTCATACCCGACGAAGTGCATGGGAAAGCCACGATGGTGAAGATACGTGTGGATGACCTCGCGGTACTCGGGATGCAGCGTACGCGCGATGACCGACTCTTCCCTTCCCGTGACCCGCATTGCCATCAAGATCGCCTCGGCTGCGCCGGTGCTGCCGTCGTACATCGAGGCGTTGGCGATCTCCATTCCCGTGAGCTCGCAGATCATCGTCTGAAATTCGAAAATCGCCTGCAGCGTACCTTGCGAGATCTCGGCCTGATATGGCGTGTAAGAAGTCAGAAACTCGCCGCGCTGAACCAGGGCATCGATGATTACCGGACGGTAATGGTGGTATGCGCCGGCACCCAGGAAGACAGCATATCCGGCAGCGTTCTCCTGGCTGCGTTCGCGGAAGAAGTCGATGATCTCCGATTCGGCCATCTGCCGAGGAACCTTGAGATCTCGATTCAGGCGATACTCGCCGGGAATTGCTTTGAAGAAATCGTCGATGGAATGGACGCCGATCTCGCGCAGCATCTGCTCGCGGTCGGCAGGAGATTTGGGAAGATAACGCATCTGGTAAAACAGTATTCCTTTAGAAAACTCTCTTCATCTGTCGTCCTGAGGCCCGCTGTTGGCCGAAGGATCTCCAGCGATATTTCGGACGTAGATGCTGCTCACGCGGCTCCTCGACCCATCGTCTACAGCTGCCTCGTCAAAGACCACGCCGACAGTATTTAAGTGCGACTCATCGCGGGAGATCCTTCGCGCAAAAGAAGCGCTCAGGATGACATGTTTTTGAAACTAAAGATTGAGAAAGAGAAACGACTAGTGTCCGCCCTCTTCCTTCACATACTTCTCGTAATCGTCTGCGGAAAGCAGCTTGTTCACCTCGCCTGGATTCGCGAGCTGGATGCGCACCATCCAGGCGTTGTGGGCATCCGAGTTAATCTTTTCCGGCGCATTCGCTAACTCTGGATTGATTGCCACGACTTTTCCCGACGCTGGAGCATACAGCTCCGAAACCGCTTTCACCGATTCAACCGTGCCAAAGCTTTTCCCCGCGGTGAGTTCATCCCCAACTTTAGGTAATTCCACGAAGACAATGTCTCCAAGCGAGTTCTGAGCATAGTCGCTGATGCCGATTGTGGCCTGATTTCCGTCCACGTTAATCCATTCGTGTTCGCGCGTGTAGCGATAAGCTGCGGGAAAAGCCATGCTGTCGATCCTTATTTCCTTTGGCGTTTGTAGAACGGAGTCGGTACAACCTGCGCTTTGATCTTTTGCGTGCGCACTTCAACCAGAACCACACTCCCAATTTGGGAATAGATGAATGGCAAATAAGCCAAGGCAATGTTCTTCTTCAAAAAAGGCGCAGGCGATCCGCTGGTGACGTATCCGATTTCCTCTCCAGCTTCGCTGAAGACTTTGTAGCCATCGCGTCCGATGCCGCGTTCGATCATCTCCAGGCCGACGAGAATGCGCTTCAATCCTTCGGCCTTGGCGCGTTCGAGGGCGTCGCGCCCGATGAACTCAGGTTTTTCCATTTTGCAGAAGCGGCCCAGATCGGCCTCCCACACGTTGATCGTGTCGGAGATTTCATGGCCGTAGAGCGCCATCTTGGACTCGAGCCGCAATGTGTTGCGTGCGCCGAGACCGCACGCCAGAATGCCAAACTCTTTCCCGGCTTCGAGCACTTCGTTCCATACACGCGCGCTCGTGGGTTCGTCCGATGGAATGTAGATTTCGAATCCGTCTTCGCCCGTGTAGCCGGTGCGAGCAATCATCGTGTTCGGCAGCCCGCAAACGGTGCCGTAGGTGAACCAGTAATTCTTGATGGAGGAGAGATCGGCGTTGGTGAGCTTGCGAAGAACATCTACGGCCCGGGGGCCCTGGATAGCGAGTTGCGTGTAATAGTCGCTCAGGTCTTGCGCATGACATCGAAAGCCGCGCACGTTCTTCTGCACCCAGCTCACGTCTTTCTCGCGCGTGCCGGCGTTAATCACGAGCAGATAGTCGTTATCTCCGAGTTTGTGAACGATCACGTCGTCAACGAACGTCCCTTGGGGATAGAGCAGCGCCGAGTAGTGCGCCTGTCCACGCTGAAGCTTCGCCGCATCATTCATGCTGATGTGCTGGACAGCGTCGAGCGACTGCGGCCCGCGAATGAGGATGTCGCCCATGTGGCTGACGTCGAACACTCCGACGCCAGTCCGCACGGCCATGTGCTCAGCGATCAGGCCGGAGTACTCGACTGGCATATCCCATCCGCCGAAATCGACCATCTTGGCGCCCATCTGGCGATGGACCGCGTTCAAGGCAGTCTTGCGCAGCGCAACATTAGCTTCGGCGGTTGGACTCAAGAGATTCCCTTGTCAGTGGAAGACAGTGGCGCCCAGAGCGCGCTGGGCAACCCTTGAAAGTAACACGCTGCTTGGGGAGGGTCAACGCGCGGAAGACAGCTGCTACCATGAATTGAATGCCTCGACTGCGCGTCTCCGCCATCAGCTACCTCAACACGGCGCCCCTGATGTGGAACTTCGAGCTCGGCCCGGAACGCGAAGAATTGCAGCGCAAGTTTCAGGTTGAGTACACGCTCCCATCGCATTGCGCCGAGATGCTTGCTGATGGCTCGGCGGATATCGGAATCATCCCCGTAGCTGCTTACACAAGCATCGAAAATCTGTTGATTTTGCCGGATATTGCAATTGCCAGTAATGACGCCGTGCGCTCGATCCTGCTCGTGAGCAAGGTACCGCTTGAGAAGATTGGCACCGTTGCTCTCGACCGCTCGTCGCGATCCTCTGCTGCGCTCGTCCAGGTGCTGTTCGCTAAACACTGGAAACAGGAATCAAGATTCCTGCCCGCGGAACCGCAACTTGCATCCATGCTCGCGAACTACGACGCCGCGCTGCTCATCGGCGACCCGGCGCTGAAGGTCGATCGCTCACGATATCTCACCTGGGATTTGGCTCATGAATGGCGGACGTTCAGCGGAAAGCCCTTTGTGTTCGCCTTCTGGGCGGTTCGCGAGAACGCCGCCTCGGAAGACGACTTGGCTCACGTCGCCGAGGCATTCCGGACGTCGCGCGATGCCGGTCTGGCGCACCTGCCAGAGATCGCCGGCGAGTGGTCACAAAAACTCGATCTCTCGCCCGAGTTCATCACCAGCTACCTCACCGAGAACATTCAATATTCACTCGATGCTGAGAACATCGCCGGCATGCAATTGTTCTTCGAACTCGCGGCCGAATTAAAGGTGCTGCCACCTGCGCCAGAGCTGCGGTTTGCGCGCGAACTGGAAATCCGCAACTCGGCCTTGAAAACGCGCTTCTAACCTAATCAGGGCCAAATGTGACAGCCGAGCTGATCATCGCAGGCAGCGTGTGGGCAAAACTTCGGCAGCTCGGGCCGATTGGCGAAGTGCTGCTCGGCATTGCCGACGCTTCCGTGATTCCCACTCCGGGAAGTCTGGACATCCTCATTATTTTGCTTGTTGCCGGCGCTCCTCAGCACTGGTGGATTTACGTGCTAGCGGCTACTGTTGGTTCCGCGATCGGCGCATTCATTACCTACGGAATCGGACTTGAAGGCGGCAAAGAGGGTCTTGAAAAACGCATTCCCGAAAAGAAACTGAAGAAGGTCTATGCCTGGAGCGAGAAGTACGGGCTGGGCGCTGTAGCAGTGCCGGCACTGCTGCCTCCACCTTTTCCGCTCTCGCCGTTCCTGCTTGCTGCAGGCGTTTTAAAAGTTCCTCGCACAAAGTTCCTTGCGGCCTACTCCGCCGGACGACTCGTTCGCTACAGCATCGTCGCGTGGCTGGGCAGGCTTTATGGAAAGGCACTGATCGCAGGCATGCAGAAGTATTCGAAGCCGATCATCTGGGCTTTGATCGGCTTGGCTGTGCTGGGCGGAATCGCAGCCGGGATTTACATCTGGCACCGCAAACAAAAGGGCTTGCCGGCGTTCAGATCAGCCGAGAAGAAGGCGGCCTAGCGCTTGGCGTTCGAGTCAGTGGAGGTAAAAGGGTTACTTGCGAGAGGTCAAGAGTTTGAACGCGGAAGTAGAACAGTATCTGCAGAACTTGATGGCGGATGTCAGGGTTCCATTTTGGAAAACTTCGAACTTCTAGGTTTGCGCTTTCCGAGGCAGATCGTATTGCTTGTACGTCGGTAGTTTCACAATCTACGCGATGGCCGTTTACACTGCTCGGCTATGCGCTGCATCGGTTTGATCGCAGTTTTCTTTCTTCTTGCCATTCCTTGTGTCGCGGCAGCACCGAGCGGAATTCCGCGAGAGCTGGCGCGAGAGCGTGCCGGTCTTATTTCCAATATCCGATACCGCCTTTCATTCACATTGGTGCCTCACGCCCCTACCACCAGCGGACACGAGGAACTTACTTTCGAACTGAAGTCGCGGGCGCCGCTGCTGCTGGATTATCGCGATGGCACCGCGAGCAATCTGCGAATCAACGACAGTGAAGTTCCTGTACATACGGAGAACGGACACATCCTCTTGCCGGAGGACAAGCTTCGAGCGGGAGAGAACCGCATCGCGCTTGACTTCATCTCTGCGGTTGCTACGGCCGGCAAGGCCATTACGCAATATGAGGACAAAGACGACGGCAGCGAGTACATCTACACGCTCTTCGTCCCCATGGACGCGAGCATGGCCTTTCCCTGCTTCGATCAGCCGGATCTGAAAGGACGCTTCACCCTCAGTCTGCACATTCCAAACACCTGGATGGCGATTTCAAACACTTCAGGTAAGCTCTGGGATCGCGGCAATCGGATTGAAGCCATTTTTTCCGAAACCGAGCCCATCAGCACCTATCTATTTGCATTCGCCGCCGGCCCATTCCGCACCGTGCATCAGATGAGCGGCCTCCCAGGCGTTTATGTTCGTAAATCCCAATATGAAAAAGCGGTTCCTGAGGTCCCTGAGCTCCAGCAGGTGACGGCGGCTGGAATGAAGTTTCTAGCCGAATATTTTGCTCAGCCATTCCCGTTTCCTAAATATGACCTGGTTCTGATTCCCGGCTTCGCCTATGGAGGCATGGAGCACGCGGGAGCGACTTTCCTACGCGAAGAGTCGGTCCTGTTTCGCACCGCTCCCACGCACAGTGACCGCATCGGACGCGATCTGCTCACGCTTCATGAGCTCACGCATCAGTGGTTCGGGGATTTCACGACTATGCGCTGGTTCGATGATCTGTGGCTGAAGGAAGGCTTCGCGCAGTACATGGCGTACCGCACACTTGATCAACTCAAGCCCACTGAGCACGTTTGGCAGCGCTTCTATCTTTCGATCAAGCCAGCGGCTTATGCCATCGATTCCACTCTGGGAACGACGCCGATTTATCAGGACATCGACAATCTGCAGAATGCCAAGTCGGCTTATGGAGCCATCGTCTACTCGAAGGCGCCTGGGCTGCTTCGACAACTCGCGTTCATTGTCGGAGACGACGATTTCCGCGACGGTCTACGCACCTATCTCAAAGAACACCGATACGGCAATGCGGAATGGAGCGATCTGGTGAAAGCATTCGAACGTGCTTCCGGAAGGCAGCTTACGACGTGGGCAGATGCCTGGATTCGCCGACGCGGCATGCCGCAAGTGGATATTTCCTGGAGTTGCACGAAAGGTCGGCTCACGAAGGTTTCGCTGACCCAACACGACGTGTTGAACGAAGGCGGATTGTGGCCTATCTCCACGCAACTACTACTTGGATACGCGAAATCTCGTCCTGTTCGAATTCACGTCGAAACTGACAAGGCAGCCGTAGACTTCCCCGGCGTAAAAAACGAACCTTGCCCTGCTTTCATCTTCGCAAACGATCAGGATTTCGCCTACGGGCGTTTTCTGCTTGATCCGGTAAGCCAGAAAGCGGTCGAGCAACGGCTCGGCAGTATTCACGATCTGTTCGAGCGGACGCTGCTTTGGGGATCGCTTTGGGACTCAGTTCGCGAAGCGCGATTCGCTCCGCAGAAATATCTCCGACTTACTCAGCGGCTATTGCCAGGCGAGACGGACGAGCCGCTGGCACAATCTTTGACGGCGCATACGATCACAACTCTGCATCGGTACATAAGTCAGCAAACGCAGGCTGAGCTTGTGCCGGAATTCGAGAAACTCGCGCATGACCGTATGCTCAATTCGCAGGAACAAGGGCTGCGAATCATTTGGTTCCGAACGTTTCGTGCCATCGCTGAAACCGATTTTGGCCGCAATGGCTTGAAAGAACTACTGAATGGAAAAGTTCAAGTCCCCAAAGTACAGCTTCGACCGCTCGACCGGTGGAGCATGGTGACAGCGCTGCTCGCCACAAACGATACGGAAGCCGACAAGATCTTCGCCGCCGAACGCGAGCGCGATCACTCCGGTGATGGGCTGAAATACGCTTACGTGGCGGAAGCCGCGCGTCCCGATGCGGCGAGCAAGAAGAAGTACTTCGACGATTACCTGCACAATGCGGATCGTCCGGAGGATTGGGTCGAGCAGAGCCTTGCCGCATTCAACTTTTGGAACCAGTCGGAGCTCACGGCTCCATATCTTGAGCCGGCGCTGAACGCGCTGCCTCAGGTAAAGCGCGAGCGCAAAATATTTTTCGTGCTGGCCTGGCTCGGTGCATTTATCGACGGGCAGCAGTCACCCGAAGCGGACGCTCAGGTGCATGCATGGCTGGACAGCGGCAACATCGATCCCGACTTGCGGCTGAAGGTGTTGGAGGTAGTCGACGATCTGGACCGCACTGTAAAGATCCGGAAGGCATTTCCGTGATCCGCATGTTTCGGCTCTTACTCTCCACTGCCGGGCAGCACTCCAATCGTATGCAGCCATGTCGCCGCTAACTGCGGCCAGTGAGTAACCGGCAACGCCGTTGGACGCAATCCATATCCGTGGCCACCCTCCGCATACGTATGCAGCTCGGCGGGAACTCCCGCCTTCTTCAGCGCCATGAAATACTCGACCGCACTCTCCACGTGCACGGGATCATCTTCCGCCTGAACGATAAAAGTCGCGGGGGTAGACGAAGTCACCGGGATATCCGGATTGAATTGAAAATTTTTTTCTGAGAAGGCGAGATATCCGGGATAGATAACAATGGCGAAATCCGGACGGCAACTCTGCTGGTCAGCGGCGTCCACTGCTGGATAGAGACGCCGGTCATAGTGCGTGCTGAGAGCTGCGGCAAGATGTCCGCCGGCAGAGAAGCCAAGCACTCCAACGCGTCTAGGATCGATGTGCCACTCTGCCGCGTGTTCGCGCACCATGCCGACGGCACGCTGCGCATCCTGCAGTGCTGCTTCCGATTTGGGAAATGGACCTGAATCCGGCACACGGTATTTCAGCAGCACACAATTCACCAGGATTGAGTTCAGCCAGTCGCAGACCTCGGTTCCTTCAAGGTCTATAGCGAGAATGCGATACGCACCTCCGGGAAAGACCACCACTGCCGGACCGCCACTCGCAACGGATGAGTCCAAATGCGCAAGGTAGAGAGAGATCGTTGGCGACGAAACATTGCCCAGCCGCACCACGGCGCGCCCGGCGACCTGATGGGCTTTGCTGGTCGTGGTGTCCTGCTCTGGTCCTTTGGCAGTTGAAGGACCCGGCGCTCCATTCGGCCAAAGTGGGACGGAGGTATGGTCCGCGCTCGGAGGCCAGCCGGAAGGTCTTTGTGTTTGCGCACAGACCGTGATGGTCAACACAATAATGAGCAGCAAAGGAAGCAGCGATCTTCTCATTCGAATCCTCAGCCGGAGAGTGTACAGGACGCGCCCTCGCTCTCGTTTTAAGGCGAACCTGAATGTCCATCGCCGGACAACATCCTCTTCTTTGCTCCTCATCTTTATGAAATAGACGGGGGAGGAGCCTTCGAAATGAAATCAGGCAAGACGCTTACGTTAATCGGCGCGGCGGTGCTGCTGTTTGTCACGGCAGCATTAGCCGATCAATTCAAAATGCGCGCTGGAGAATCGAATCCGGCGGCGATGGGAGTAGTGCACGTTAACACTGACCGAAATGGCAATCTCGCTATCGAGGTAGAGGCGAAGCATCTCGCTCCGCCAGACCGGCTAAGTCCAGCACATTCGAATTACATCGTCTGGATTCAACCTTCGGGCCAACAGCCACAGATGCTGGGAGAGCTGCGCGTCAATACTCAGGACGAAGCCGCCAGCTTCAAGACCTCGGTGCCGTATCACAACTTCGATATCTTCGTGACCGCCGAAGACACCGCCAAGCCGGACACGCCGAGCAGCACAGACGTCCTGCGCACCAGCGTGCAAAAGTAGCAGCTCTGAACAAGTAAACACAGAGGGGACATCTCGTCCCCTTTTTATTTTGACGGACAATTTTTTCGGCGTTAATTGTCTGACTTACGGCGAACTCGTTTTGCAAGCAAGAGGAACACGCCACATGTCCTACTTTGGGCAGCTCTTCTGCGCAACGGTTCTATGAAAGCCCGCGTTTCTGCTACTCTTTCCGTTCGGCTTGGAGCTGAATGGAATGAGAATTTTCGCAATCATCACCTTCTTCCTCTTTTCTGCTGCCTCAATGTCCGCTCAAACTGCTCAATCGAGCGCTTCAACGGCTGCTTCCGGTACAGAAGCGGCGCTTCCATATTCGCCCAGTCTCGACGTGACCTCGATGGATCGTTCGGTCGATCCCTGCGAAAACTTCTATGCGTACTCATGCGGCGGATGGCAGAAGAAGAATCCGATTCCTCCGGACCAGACGTCATGGAGCGTGTATGGCAAGCTTTACCAGGACAATCTCCAGTTCTTGCGAGGCATTCTGGAAGACGCTTCCCGCGCGGAGCAGCGCGACGCAGTGACGCAGAAGATCGGCGACTACTACGCGGCTTGCATGGACGAGGCCGCTGTGAATCGTCGCGGCATTCAGGCGATCAAGCCGGATCTGGACGCGATTGCACATTTGAAGTCCGTTCACGATCTTGCGCCGCTGGTTGCGCACCTGCAGCTCGAAGCCTCATCGGCCGCCACGATGTTCGGCGCATCCTCAATTCAGGATCCCGATAACTCCGAGCAGCAGATCGCAGGCATCAATCAAGGTGGGCTCGGATTGCCGGATCGCGATTACTACACGAAAGAAGACGCGAAATCCAAAGAGACGCGCGATCGTTATTTGCAGCACGTGCAAAAAGTCTTTGAGCTGCTGGGTGATTCTCCTGAGACGGCAGAGGCCGAAGCGCAGGATGTAATGCGGATGGAGACCGGGCTCGCGCAGGCGTCGCTCACGCGCGTGGAGCGCCGCGATCCTTACAAGCGCAAGAACAAAATGAAAGTCGCAGAACTCGAGACGCTTGCTCCCAACTTCGACTGGACAGCTTTCTTCAAAGCACAAAAGGCGCCTTCATTCGAGATTCTGAACGTCACCGCGCCGCCGTTCTTCAAAGCCTTGAACGCAGAGCTTCACTCCGAGCCGCTCGACAAATGGAAGAACTATCTCCGCTTCCACGTCGCGAATGTTTACTCACCCTACCTCTCGCAGCCATTCGTGGACGAGAATTTCGCGTTCTATCGCCAATATCTGCGCGGAGCCAAAGAGCAGCAGCCGCGGTGGAAGCGATGCGTGCAGTACGTCGATGATGATCTGGGCGAGGCTCTCGGGCAGGCTTATGTTCGTCGCGTCTTCTCGCCGGAGCTGAAGGCGAGCACGCTCGATATGGTTCGGCGCATCGAAGACGCAATGGCGCAGCGCATTCAGCAGCTCGACTGGATGAGTCCCGAAACGAAACAACAGGCCCTGCTTAAGCTGCAAGGAATGCGCAACAAAATTGGATATCCGGACAAATGGCGCGACTACAGCTCAGTGAAGATCACGGCGGCCGACTTCCTCGGCAACGTGCGCAATGCGAGCGTCTTCGAAGCCCATCGTCGGCTGAACAAGATTGGACAACCGGTCGATCACAGCGAGTGGGGCATGACTCCGCCCACTGTAAACGCGTATTACAACCCGCCAATGAATGACATCAACTTCCCCGCCGGCGTCCTCCAGCCGCCGTTGTATGACGCGAAGATGGACGACGCTCCCAACTATGGAGACACCGGCGGCACCATCGGTCACGAACTCACGCACGGCTTTGATGATGAAGGGCGCAAGTACGACGCGAAGGGCAATTTGCGCGACTGGTGGACCAAGGCAGACGCCGACAAGTTCATGCAGCGCACGCAATGCGTCGAGGATCAGTATGCAAAGTACGTGGTCGTGGACGATGTCCACATCAACAGCAAGCTGACGCTGGGCGAAGACGTCGCCGACCTCGGCGGGGAGATTCTTGCGTACATTGCCTGGAAAGGCGCAACTGCTGATAAGAACCTGCAGCCGATCGACAATCTCACGCCCGATCAGCGCTTCTTCGTGGGCTTCGCGCAGTGGGCCTGCGAGAATGATCGCCCTGAAGACGCGCGCTTGCGTGCGCTCACGGATCCACACTCGCCTGCGGAGTACCGCATTAACGGAGTAGTCGTAAACATGCCGGAGTTCACCCAGGCATTCTCATGCGAAACAGGTCAGCCGATGACAAAGCCGGGAGACCAGGTGTGCAGGATTTGGTGAGAGTGCTTTGGGCGCGTCTGGTTGGGCGGACCCAGCCAAGCTGTTAAAATGTTACGCGAAGCTTCTGCTGAGCGGGAGTAGTTCAGCGGTAGAACGTCGGCTTCCCAAGCCGGATGTCGCGGGTTCGATCCCCGTCTCCCGCTCCAGTTCTTGTTCCTCTGTTCCCCTGACCTTGCGCGTTCGCGACTGCGCCCACGTGTGAGTGCAACGTTTCAGCGGCGGGACGAATCCATTCGATAAAGCTCCATATCAGCTCAGTGCCACGTCGACTACCAGACTGCCGTCTTAAGCAGCTCAACTTGCGCGAATTCGCCCGGTGCGAGAATCTCGCTCACTACAGAGTTGCTGTTGAACTTTCCAATGGACATCCAGTCCGCATGGATCTCTGCTCGGAACACATGCGGAATGCTTTGCGCATCGCAGAAATCGAAGCTGCGCGGAATTATCCCAGCGAGGATGTGAAGGTGACAAGTATGCGCTTTCACCATTTGGCTCTCGCTGAGCGCGCTAAAGCAAGCTGAGCCGAGCTGCTGAAATCCAGAGATATAATCTTTCTATCTTGAGTCGTACCCGCATCTTCGCCTGCCTGGCTGTGTGCTGCACCATTTTGGGAGTTCCGAGCTCGACGGCACAACAGCCGCCGCCCGGCAAAGGCACGGTTACAGAAGCCTCTCAACCCAGCAATAAGGTTGTGCTAGTACTTCCCTTTCACAACGACTCGAAAGCTCCCGGACTGGAGTGGATCGGAGAGGCGTTTGCGGAAGTGCTGGGCCAGCGAATGCAGTCGGAAAACACATTCGTAATCAGCCGCGAAGACCGCCTGAATGCATTCGATCGGGTTGGCGTGCCGGCCAACGCGCAACTCTCGCGAGCCACTCTGCTGCTCATCGCGCAGCAGATGGACGTGGATTATGTTGTTTTCGGTAACTACAACTATGACGGCAAGACGTTCACAGCGAAGGCGCAGCTCCTCGACATGCGTCGCCTCCACCTTTCTTCTGCGGTTACCGAATCGGGATCGCTGCTGCAGCTGACCGATATTCAGGCCGGCACGAGTTGGGACTTGATGCATCAGATTCGTCCCGACCTCGCGGCAACCAGGCAGGACTTCATCGCCGAAACCAAGGATATCCGCCTGGACGCTCTGGAAAATTTCGTGCGCGGGGTGATCGCCGGCGACGCGGCCGATAAGATTCGTCACTTCAAAGAAGCTGTACGCCTGAATCCAAATTACTCAGTCGCAATGCTCCAGCTCGGCAAAACATATTTCGAGCAGCGCGACTACACGTCGGCCATCTCCTGGTTCAGCAAGATTCCGGTTTCGGATAAGCACGCTGCAGAAGCGAATTTTTTTCTTGGTCTTTCTTCCTATTATTCCGGCAACCTGGACCGAGCGGCGGAAGCTTTCGACTTCGTGGCGAGGCGTCTGCCTCTCACCGAGGTTTACAACAATCTCGGAGTCGTCGATGCTCGGCGGCGAAAGCCAAGCTCAGTGGAGTACTTGGAACGTGCGGTGCAGGCGGATCCTGCCAATCCCGACTATCACTTCAATCTTGCTCTCTCACTCGCTCGGGTAAAGGACACGGCGGGAGCTACAAAGCAGCTCAAGGAAACTCTTGCGCTACGACCATCAGATGCAGAAGCCAAGGCTTACCTCGATACCATTTCGGGATCATCCTCTGGAGCGCGTCCCCCTTTGGAACGGATTAAGCGCAATTACGACGAGGCTTCGTTCCGCCAGCTCGCGTTCGCAATCGAGAATGCGGAAGAAGCGCAGATGGCGCACTCCGATCCGAAGAAGCATGCGGCCATGCACGTCGATGAAGGTAAGCAGCAGTTGCGCCAGGGATTCTACGAGGAAGCGCGTGACAACTTCCGCAAAGCGCTGGCTCTCGATCCGGAGAATGGCGATGCGCACGTTGGGTTAGCCAATGCGCAGATCGCCCTCAATGACCTCACCGGAGCACGCACCGAACTGGACTCGACTCTTCGAACTCAACCTACTCCGGATGCGTATGTAACCCTGGGACAGCTAAATCTGAAAGAGAATAAGCTGGACGCCGCCAATCAGGCAGTTGCCGAAGCGCTCCGGATGGAACCGAACAATACTTCCGCACTGCAGCTCAAACAGCAGCTTGAATCGAAACTGAGCGGGGCAACGGCACAAAACCAATGAAGACGCGATTCCCGATTCGGTTCGTGGCAATATTGCTGGCAGTATTGGGTAGTGCCGCATCAGTTCAGGCTGACGTGCTGCGCGTTGTGGTCGATGGAACCATCAACCCAATCTCAGACGAGTACATCGAGCGTGGAATCGAGCAAGCCGGCAGACAGCACGCTCAGGCTGTGATCATCGAGATTCGGACGCCAGGCGGCTTAGTTGACTCGACCCGCAACATCATCAGTAAGATTCTGGCTTCGTCCGTTCCCGTGATCGTCTACGTCTATCCCACCGGGAGTCGCTCCGCTTCCGCAGGCTTCTATATTCTTGAGTCTGCCGACGTGGCCGCCATGGCGCCGGGCACGAATACTGGTGCGGCTCATCCAGTGCTCATGGGCACAACCATGGATCCGATCATGAAGGAGAAGGTCGAGAACGACTCTGCGGCCTTCATGCGTTCGTTTGTGGCCAAACGCGGACGTAATGTCGAAGTGGCCGAGAGTGCGGTACGACAGTCGAAGTCATTCACTGATCAGGAAGCCCTGCAGCAGCACCTGATCGACTACGTCGCCAAAGATACAACCGATCTGTTTAAGCAAATGGACGGCAAGAGCGTGACGCGCTTCGACGGCCAGAAAGTCAGCCTCCATCTCGCGGGCGCGCACATCGATGACTACGGACTCACGCTGAAGGAAGAGATACTCGGGTTCCTCATCAATCCGAACACCGCGTTCCTGGTTCTGATTGTCGGAGCCCTCGCGATCTATTTCGAATTCAACCACCCGGGGGCAGTGATTCCCGGAGTGATCGGGATCATCTTCGTCGTATTGGCGGTTTTTGCGTTGAATTTACTGCCACTCCGCTTCGCCGGCGTGGCCCTGATCGTGACAGCGTTTGTCTTGTTCGCTCTTGAAGCAAAGTTTGCTACCCATGGCGCACTTGGTCTGGGCGGCACTGCCGTGCTGATCCTTGGCGCTCTGCTCCTCGTGGATGGGCCGATTCCGCAGATGCGGATTCGGCTCCTGACTGCCATTGCCGTGAGCGTACCCTTTGGGTTAATAACGATGTTCCTGGTCGATATTGCCGTGCGTGCCCGGCGAAACAAGGTTGTAACCGGAGATCGAGGTCTGATCGGCGAGATCGGAGTCGCGCAGAGTCTGCTTCGACCGGAGGGGAAGGTCTTTGTTCATGGCGAAATATGGAACGCACGCTCCTCGATCGCCATTGATCCGGGAACCTCGGTTCGCGTCACTGCCGTCCATGACCTCACCCTGACGGTCGAGCCCACGACGGCGGGTGTACCTGTTGGTTCCACTTCCATCAACACACTCTCGTAACTTCACCTCAGGCATATGCTTGAGCTAAGTAGCTGAACTTCTGGGGTAAAATCCGCTCCAGTTGCCCGGCGTACATCTCTCTTAATGAAGATGAGGACCTGAACTTGAACTACCTAGTTCCTGCCATCGTGATCATCGTTGGGCTTTACATTATTAGCTCGATAAAGATTCTCGCCGAGTATGAACGAGGCGTGATCTTTCGCCTTGGCCGCCTGTTGAGCATGGCCAAAGGTCCGGGCGTGATACTCGTATTCGGACCGATCGATCGCATCGTGCGCGTCTCGCTCAGGCAGGAGGCGCTCGAAGTTCCTCCGCAGGACATCATCACGCGCGACAACGTCACGCTAAAAGTAAACGCGGTGATCTTTTTGCGCGTAATCGATCCTAATAAAGCTGTCGTCGAAGTCTCGAACTATGTCTATCAGACATCGCAATTCGCGCAGACGACTTTGCGTTCCGTTTTGGGCGAAGTTGAGCTTGACGAGCTGCTCTCGCATCGCGAGAAATTGAACCTGCGGATTCAAACCATCCTTGATCAGCACACCGCGCCATGGGGTGTGAAAGTGGTTAACGTTGAAGTAAAGCAGGTCGATCTGCCGGAAAGCATGCTGCGCGCGATGGCAAAGCAAGCCGAGGCCGAGCGCGAAAAGCGCTCGAAGATTATTCACGCTGAAGGCGAATTCTCTGCCGCCCAGCGACTCGCTGATGCGGCGCAAGTATTGGCAACGCAGCCAATCACGCTGCAACTTCGGTATCTGCAGACGCTGACTGAGATCGGCGTCGAAAAGAACACGACGATTGTCTTCCCGCTGCCAATCGAGTTCATGACCAGCTTCAACAAGATTTTGGAAATACATTCGCAGACGAACAAGACGGCGTAGACATATGGCAACAACATTGATGTCGCAACAGGTGGAGCAGGAAAAGGACACTGAGATTGTTTTAGGCACGGGCAAACTGCTCGCGATTTTCTTTGGCCTCGTGGTTCTGTGTGGAACATTCTTCGGACTCGGATATTCGGTAGGTCACAGCGCGAGCCCAATGGCGATCCAGACCGGACAATCGGGAAAAACCAGCGCTTCGAGTGGTGCAAAGCCATTGGCCGGTGTCACCGTTACTACTCCCGCTGCGGCGCAAGAGGCGCCGCCATTTCCAGCAAGCGATCCGAATAGCGCTGCCAACGCGCAGGTCGATCAAGCTCCACCCCCAAATCAGAGCACAACGAGCACTGATTCGGCCCCGGCTCCTTCGCCAACTCTTACCCCGGTTGCCGCTACGCAAACAAATCCAGGCAATCCATCGGCTGACGCCGCGGCTCCCGCTTCGGGGGCTATTACTGTGCAGGTCGCAGCTGTAACCAAACAGGAAGACGCACAGGCTCTGCTCTCGGCCCTGCAGAAGAAGAACTACCCTGTGTTCATCTCTTCCAACACTGGAAGCGACAACCTTTATCACGTGCAAGTCGGCCCGTTTGCCGAGCTGAAAGACGCTGAAGCCATGAAGAGCAAGCTGGCTGGCGACGGGTACAACGCGATCGTCAAGAAATAGCGGACAAATTTAGTTTTGTAAGAAGGGACCCTTATGGCGACTACGCCAACTACTCCATCTGTCACTCCGCAGGGCGCAGCCGCTAAACCGGCGCAGCCGGCCATTTCGACGCCGGCGCTGATCTCAGCGATGGTGAAGTTTAACCCGCGTGTAAGCGACCTGATCATCTCGCCTTTCCGACCGCCGCAAGTAGAACTGAGCGGCCAACTCGTAGTGGTTCCGGGACTGCCGGTCCTCACTGCGCAGGACACAGCGCGCGTAGCTGCCGATCTAATTGGAACGAACAAGCGGGCAGCCGAGACTCTAAAGAGCGACGGCGCATGCGACGCCTCCTACAGCATTCCAGATTTGGCACGCTTCCGCATCAATGTGTTTCGCCAGCGAGGCACGTACGCGATTGTGATGCGTATCATTCCGATGGGTATTCCGTCGTTTGACGATCTGAAGCTTCCGCCGCAGCTCAAAGAAATCTGCAATCTCAAGAACGGGATCGTGCTGGTCACGGGACCGACTGGTTCGGGCAAATCATCGACGCTCGCCGCGATTATTCGCCTGATCAATGAGACGAAGGCGTATCACATCGTCACCATCGAAGATCCCATCGAGTTCATGCATCCTCACGGCAAGTCGACGATTCACCAGCGCGAGTTGCATAGCGACACCCCGACTTTCGCCCTCGCCCTCCGCGCCGCTCTACGCCAGGCTCCGAAAGTGATCCTGGTTGGCGAGATGCGCGATCGCGAGACTATCGAAATCGCAATGACGGCTTCAGAAACCGGCCACCTGGTCTTCTCGACTCTGCACACGATCGATGCGGCAAAGACGGTAGAACGCATTATCGGCGAGTTCCCAATTGCGGAACAGACTGCGATCCGCAATCGCCTCTCGCAATCGTTTCGTTACATCGTTTCGCAGCGCCTGCTGCCGAGAAAAGATGGCCAAGGACGCGTGGCGGCTATTGAGATTCTGAAATCCACCATGCGGACGCGCGACTATGTCCAGAATGGAGAGAAAGAAGGGCAGTCGCTCCTCGACGCGATGCGGGACGGCGAGTTGGAAGGCATGCAGTACTTCGACGGCGTTCTTGAAGGCATGACGCGCGAGGGCATCATCACAAAAGCAACCGCTCTCGGCTACGCGACCAATGCAGGCAACCTGAATTTATCGCTCGCGGATTTCGACGAGAAAGAAGCCTAATCGCACTGTCAGTACCATCCGCGGTAGCTGATGGTGGCTCACGCACAAACCCGCGCGTCGTTACCAAGCGGTACTGACTGATGCAAATGAAACGAAGGTAAGTCTCCAGTTAGTAACAATATCTAGGCTGCGTCTTCTGCAGCGTAATTGAAGAGTTCCTCTGGAACCTGGGAAGGCGGATTGCTTAGCTCCCATTCAACTGTGTTACGGACAGCTTCAGTTCTAGTAATCCGTTCCTGGTAGCGAAGCTCCTGGCGAAGGCGTTTCGAACTCGCTACCCAATGTTGCTTCAGATTTCCAGGATTGCGCAGATGGGCTGGAGTACGCTCCGTTGGCAGAACTACAAATTCACCGTGCCAATCCATTTCTTTCGCGATCAACTTGGCCCATTCAAGCTCCGTTAACGTTTCCTCTTCTGCGACGTTGTAAATGCGCCTGCTTGCCGCATCCGATGTGGCCGCTAGGACAATCGCATCCGCGACATTTTCCACATATCCCTTTGACGCTCGCCAGCGCGCAGCATC
>DATEKE010000081.1:0-8861 GCA_035277605.1 Terriglobales bacterium
TGAAAGCGCAGAACAAAGATGAAGCTGCGCGTCTCGTCGAGATGGAGTTCAAACCCGCATGGAAGAATGCAGATGTTGAACTGAACATCGACGAGTTGGAATTAGGCTCACCACGTACCAGCACCCGCGCTGCGAATTCGATCGGCTACACACGGCTTAGAGCATCTTTGCCGTTGCTGTAGACCGGTCTCCGCGCTTCTCGCTCATTCACAAGCCGAGCGCAAAGTGAATAAGAAGTTCTCGACTCTATTGAGTGATCGCACGCGTTAGTGCTCACATGCCCTCATCCGCCGATGGTCCGTAAGTTGATGGGACCTGTTTCCCCGTGAGGCGAAGATACACCCCGAGCTGCGCGCGATGATGAATCAGGTGATTCAAAAACATGGAACGATATGCAAGGAAGCGTGATCCCTTGAAGATCGTCTGCCCCTGCAAGCTGAGCTGCCATGATTCGGTCCATGCGTGAGCGGGCACGGCGCAGAGCGAGTCGCGCACTTTGCGCATACTTTCGTCGAAGACCTGCGCCAGTTGCTCTCCCGATTCGAACTGCAGTGGAACGAAACTACCGGTTCCGAAATCCAGTCCCGGCGTGGTCAACACGATAACTCCGAACTCGGCAAGTTGCGCGACGTGCGGAGCCAGTTTTCCCAACGGCATCGATTTGGAATGCGGCGCAAAGTCTTTCTTGTCCACCGGCACGCGCTGCAAAGCAGTGCGAGTCTTCGCGATCTCTTCATCGAGTTCCTGCAGCAGCAGGTCGTTCATGCACACCGTGGGTGTTAAGTTCTCAGGAACGCTTTCCGTGATTTTCATAAATCCTTCCGCGGGGAAGTTCCCCAGCTGACGAGACACGATAAAGCTTGATATATGACATGGAGTGTCATACTTCCGACCAGTAATTCTTCTTCTCGCGCTTTACGAGAAGAATAGGATGCCTAGCCTTACGTACACCAACAAAAGCATGGCGCGGTGCGCCCAGACGCTGTGACGCCGTTTGATTGCAGCACTCACTGCGAAGCGCCGAGACGGGAATTTGGCTGTCTGATCAGACGCAGAGCTAACAAGGCGGCGAGAGCTCCATCAAACGCTAAACAAAATCCCGGCCACCATTGTGGTACGCCGGGATTGTCGATGAAGGAGTGATGGACGAAATCCAAAGCGCCATGCCCGCCAAGAGCTGCGACTACCAACCAATAATTTCTCTTGAAGCCGAAGACTGCAAACAGCAGGAAAACACCTGCAACGATGCTTTCAATGATCAGCGTGCGCGTTGACGCTCCCATGGCAGCGAACAATACGTAATAGGAGGCGATCACGATCAGTACTGTTGGGTAGAATGCGCGCTCACGGTCAAAGCCACTACCGGCGGCAAAGCCAACTACAGCCAAAGACAGGATCACACCGATCAGGTATTCCATTCACTCGCCAAATCCGAATCGAGCATTACTTACAAACCCCGAACCAGCAAAACTCGTGATTCCATTCCGGGCACGGGTCTTATCTATATTTCCCAGTTCGAAACCCATTCCGTCTCACGCTGCGGCTTTTGCGTGTCTGGCGATGCCTTGGAACTCCAGTGGGAGGTGTGCATCGACCAATGAGGCGCCGCCGTCTACGTCAATCAGTTGACCAGTGATCCATGCGGCTTGTTCGGAGCAGATCAAGGCGACGGCATTGCCGATGTCGGCTGGGGTGCCGAGACGGCCCATAGGAGTCCATCCGCGCTCCTGCCAGTCGCGAAGCCCATTTTGGAACGATTCCGGCAGGCTGTTGAGAACGCTGTCGTCGATCCAGCCAGGGCTGATGGTGTTTACCGTGATGCCTCGGCCTGCGAGAGCAACGGCGAAATAGCGCACCAGAACTTCCATTGCAGCCTTGGCTGCGCCCATCGCAACCCAGGGCTGCCAGCTGCCAAAGCGTCCACCGGGCGCGAAGGAGATGGCGACTATGCGTCCGCCGTCCGACATGATGGGAGCCGCTTCGCGCACTGCGACGAGGAACGCTTTGGCCTGCGAGTCGACGGCTGTGTCCCACTTATCGAGCGTAATCTCCATCGGGGCCTGATAAAAAGTTGGAGCCTCAGGGCGCGCGTTGGCGACGAAAATATCCAGCGTCTTTAACTCCGAGTGTACCTGCTGAAACATGCGGCGGATTTCTTCCGGCTTGGATACGTCGGCCTGAACCAGAATTCCCGAAGAGCCTAGTTTCCCGATCTGGTCCAGCGTTGTTTTCGCAGCTTCCAGATTGCGATAGTAATGGACGGCAACGCGGGCGCCTTGTTCTGCTAATTTCAGAGCAATGCCGCGACCGATTCCGCGCGAGCTTCCAGTGATCAGAGCAGTCTTTCCCTTAAAAGACATACGCACCTCCATTGCGCGCAGCATGTTAGTTCGCTCTGGGAACGGCGTCAAACGCTGTAGACTTGAGTGCCGCAGGGCGGCGGAGGATGGACATGGCAACAGTAGCAGTTCGCGGTGAAGCGAAGGTTGCGGGAATCGCTCCGCAGTTTTTCGTCGATGACCTCAGTGAACAGAAGGCCTGAAGACGAGAGGATGCCTTATGGATCAGAAACCATTGCGAACAAGGCTCGGCCATCCCACCCCGGAGCTCCCGGTTGAAGACGTGGAGCGCGCTCAACAGCATTATCGCGATGCGTTGGGGTTCGAGATCGGATGGTTATACCCGGGAGGCGGTATTGGCGCCGTCTCGCGCGATAACTGTGCCGTGTTCTTCCGCCGACGAGCCCGCCCATTTGAACCTGCTGTTCACTGGGTGTTTGCAGAGAAGATCGACGCGACCTATGAGGAATTGCGCTCCCGGGGCGCACGCATCGTCGAACCTCTCGAGAAGAAGCCATGGGGGCTGCGCCAGTTCACCGTAGAGGATATCGACGGAAACCGTTTCTACTTTCACTGCGACTGACCATCTCAGAACCGCCAAAGTCAGCAGCCCCTGAAGGTCATGATTTAGCGCATCCGCAGCTGCTCCTACATAAATAGGACGCAGCCCACGTCTTTTGGTTCCCTAAATCCAGGAAAACCGGAGCCGTCCAGCGCCTGCACCTGCCGCAAAATACGACCCGGTCCGCCGTCTTGGCCCCAGACAAGTCAATTTCCTCGGTGTCAGAGAATATATGCCTTGACACGTATATACCTGAGCAGGTATATTTATGGAACCGTGGAATCGGGATTTGAAATCATCGCGGAGCCGAACCGACGGGCCATCTTGAGCCTGCTCGTCGCATCGGAACAGTCGGTGGGAGAGATCGAGCGCCGACTGCGCATGTCGCAGCCTGCCGTGTCAAAGCACTTGCGGGTGCTGCGCGAGGCTGGATTCGTGGAATCCACGGTGGACGCGCAGCGCCGCCTGTACCGGCTGAAACCTGGACCGCTGCAGGAGATCGATGACTGGCTGGCTCAGTTCCGACGGTTCTGGTCGGCTCGCATAGATGCTCTCGAACGCCACCTGGACCGCATGAATATGGATGACGATCAGTCCACGCCAACGAAGAGCAAAACCACCAGAAACATACGGCGCAAAACGCGAACGTGACAAAGGAGAAAGACAATGAAGATCAAATTGACGAGCGTATATGTGGACGACCAGGAGAAGGCCCTGCGCTTCTATACGGAAGTCTTGGGATTTGCCAAGAAGAGCGATTTCAGCCAGGGACCATATCGCTGGCTGACCGTCGCCTCGCCTGAGCAGCCAGATGGCATTGAGCTGCAGTTGGCGCTGAACAATAATCCCGCCGCGAAAGCGTATCAGCTGGCGATTTTTCAGCAGAACCAGCCCGCGACCATGTTCTTCACCGACGATATCAAAGGCGACTACGAGCGGATCAAGGCGCGCGGCGCCGAGTTTACAATGCCGCCCACTGACGTGACCGGCTCAACCATTGCGATGCTGAAGGACACCTGCGGCAACCTGATTCAGCTCACGCAGTTGGCACACTATTCGCATTGAGGAAAGGGACGTGAGCGATCACGAGCAATACAGTGAACCAGTTCGGGAAATCGATGCCTGGTTGGCTCAGGTCCGTCGTTTCTGGTCGGCCTTGGTAGATGCTCTCGAACGCCACCTCGACCGAATGGGCGAAGATCAATCAACGCCAACTGAAAAAACGAGCAGGAGAAAGAAATGACCGATCGCGATCAGTACACGCCAGGTCCAGCCAGCGGGGCGCAGGTAAAAAAAGACGGAGAGATGTGGACGCTTATTCTCACGAGAGAGCTGCGCCACAAACCGGAAAAAGTATGGCGGGCGCTTACCGAGCCGGCGCATCTGCGCGAATGGGCTCCCTTCGAGGTTGATCGGAACCTGGGGAAAGCCGGGAGCACGGTTAAGTTCAGTTGGGTAGGATCTTTGACCTCACAGGCTTCCGAAATAAAAATCACGCGAGCCGACGCTCCCAAAGTGCTTGAGTACAACTGGGGTGAGGCCAACACACGTTGGGAACTCGAACCCTTTGGCGAGGGCACGCGTCTGACGATGTGGCACAGCCTCGGTCGCCGCTTCATCGCAATGGGTGCTGCCGGATGGCACATTTGTTTCGATGTGCTGGACCACCTTCTTAGCGGAACTCCCATCGGTCGCATGGCCGGCGCGGAGGTCATGAAGTTCGATGGTTGGCAGCGGCTGCACAGGGAGTACGCCAAACAGTTTGGCATTGAACCGCCTAAGTGGCCGCCTCAAGCGGCTCAGAAGTCGTGAATCGCAAACACAATGCACCAGCCAGGCTCACGGAGGCGAGCATGAATCCTGCACTTTCGACATCGCACGTTAGTTCAACACAACGCAAGGAGAAGATCGTGAAGCCAGGCATTCAACGTTGGATTTTCCGCTGGATCCACCTAATCGTTGCCATTCCCATCATCGGCTATATCTATAGTCCGTTCGACAAGATTCCACAGTACGCTCCACTGACTCGATATGTTTTCGTTCCCATAATGGTTCTTTCGGGGCTTTGGATGTGGAAAGGCCATGTCGTTCGAAGGCTGATGTCCAAAAGGCCGGCTCAGGGATGAGGATAGATTCTGCATCCATGACTTTTATTTTTTTTTTCGTGCAGCCTGCCCTGCTATGTTATGCTTGCTATTAGAGCTAAGCTATGATCAAACGACGCAGCGAAGGACAGACCACCAAGGTCAGGAGTTATGTGCGCGATCATTACGTTCGACCTGCACGAAGGGAGCGTCAGGCGACGTTTCGCGTGTTGGTCGGCGATATTCATCGCGCGCTTGGATTCAAAAACCGCGTGCCGCTGGTGTGCAACGCCCTGGCCTCACGAAAGTTCCTGGCGGAAAACTCGCTGCGCCTGCTGCGTCGTACGGGACCTCCATCCGGGCAAAGTACTACCGTGGAACTGACCTTCGAATTGTTGGATCCTGAGCGCCGAATCGAGGGAATAGAGTCGTTGCGTGGGCTCCGCGGAGCTGGAAAACACGTGTTTCGCGCGCTTGGCGGGGGAGAGAAGTTCCTCCGCGCACAGCGGAGCGCTTTCTCGAGAAGCATGCGCCAACAGGACGGGAGATGAGCCGAATCTATTGGGATTCGATGCTGTTCATCTACTGGATCGAAGATCATCCGCGATACGCGCGGCGCATTAGCCACATACTGGATCGAATTAGCGAACGCGGTGACGCTCTGTGCACCAGCACTTTCACCCTGGCTGAAGTCCTTACGGGCCCTTACAAACGCGGAGACGAGAGGCTGGCAACTCAAATACGCGAGGTGTTCAACGGTCCTGCGATTGAAATGATCCCGTTCTCGACCGAAACGGCGGATGTCTATGCCAGGATTCGTGCGCGTTTTGGGTTTTCTCCTGCGGACGCGATGCACCTCGCCAGCGCTGCTGAATCAAAAACGGACGTGTTTCTCACCAATGACAACGACTTGATCGGAAAGGCAGTGCCTGGAATTCAGTTTGTCGCCGGAATCGATACGGATTTGTTCTGACGGGTTGCCGGCCGAATCTACCCAGGCATAGATCGCGGAAGTATCGACAAGATCATTTGTCGAAGGCCGCGGCCAAAGCTTCGTCATGTCGTTCCGAAACGGGAGAACGGCGACGGGATTTTGATCGGCCTGCGGCCACAGATAAGAATTGGCTGACGCGCTTCGGTTTCGCGCGCTTGACGTTCCTTCTTAAGGCTGCTTCCAGCTTCCTATATGTGGCTTCATCTAATCGGATTAATATGCGTTTCATGGATGACCCATGAGTTAGACGGCTGCAGTGTTGACTGCGGTTTAGAGAGAAAAACTATGATTGCGTGCACCCTTCAGGCGGCTGCAGTTCGCATCGAACGAAGTGCGACGGCTCCGAAGCCGAGAACTGCAAGGATAATGGCAATCCACAAAATGAGCTGATGGCGCTGAGTTCAGAACCTAAAATCGATGTGAGACTTGGAACTTACAGGAAAGGGCGTATTCCGATGGAATCTGCTTCTGCACGAATCGACGAGAAGATCAAGCAACTTGGAGACTGGCGGGGAAAGACGCTCGCGAAAGTGCGGGGAATCATACGCGCGGCAGATCCCGAGATCGTCGAGGAGTGGAAATGGGCGAAAGCAACAACCCCCGGAACGCCGGTCTTCTCTCACGGCGGCATTGTCTGCACGGCAGAAACCTACAAGAACATCGTCAAGATGACATTTGCCAAGGGAGCTGCGTTGAAGGATCCCTCGCGTTTATTCAACTCCAGCCTCGACGGGAATGTCAGGCGCGCTATCGACATTCACGAAGGCGACAAGATCAACGAAGCAGCCCTGAAGGATCTCATCCGCGCCGCAGTAGCGCTCAATCTGAAGGGCGAGAGTAAACCGCAGCCCAAGGCGAAGCCTCGGCGTGCCGCAGGCAGGCGGGCAGACTAACTTTGCTGCGATCCTCTTTTGCGACCGCCACTCGCGGTGGCGCCGCAGGGCGGCTTCGAACGTGAAAAGCAATTTAGATTGCTGCTGCGCGCTCTTTTTCTCGATGCAGGAATCGGCGAATCCCCCAGTCATAGAGACCTGCGCCAATGAGACCGCCCAGCAGCGGGCCCGCGATAGGGACGATCCAGTCCCAACTACCGTCGGTCAGGCCGTTGTTGCGAAAGCCGACTGCCACGGTGAGCAATCGCGGGCCAAAGTCGCGAGCGGGATTGATTGCGTATCCGTGCATGCCGCCGAAGCTCATACCGATTGCAACCACTACCAATCCGATCATCAGCGGAGTCATGTTCGCGCCGGGCGGCATATTGAATTCATCGATGATGGCGAAGATGAGCAGTAGCAGCAGCGCCGTGCCTACTACCTGATCGAAAAATCCTGCAGACAGGATGGCGGGAAATGCGGGAAAGGTGGTGAAGACTCCGGCCGTCTTCTCCAGCGTGGGATCGACCTGGTGAAAAGCCGGAAGATAATTGCGATAGACAATCGCCGCCGCCACAAATGCTCCGGCCGTTTGCGCAAGTGAATAAGGAATCACTTTGCGCCAGGAGAACCCACGAAATACCGCAAGCGCGAGCGTGACTGCCGGATTCAGGTGGGCTCCGGAGACCTTTCCCGCCACATAGATGCCCATCGTGACTGCAAGTCCCCAGCCGATGGTGATATTCGTGAAGCCGCCGTGAACGACTTCGCCGGGAATCTTGGTTGGGAAGAGCACCGTCATGGCGACGACGCCGGTGCCAAAAAGAATGAGAACAAACGTTCCGAGAAATTCGGCGATCAGTTCAGCGGCCAGCCCAGGTTTCCGCTCCACGCTGCAGGTTCCTCCGCATCGGCATTACAGCCGAAGCGGAGTAGTGTATCAGCGAAACGTTCGCGCACAGCTTCCGTTTACTGTTGCTGCACGGTTTTGAAGTGCTCTTCCAACGACCGCACGTACTCGCGCTCAGCCGCCAATTCTGATTGAAGCTTCTTTACCAGACCTTCGAGGCGAGCAATTTCGACTCTGAGTTTCGTCACGTCGGAAGAGGCGCTAGCGGAGATTTTGGGAGCGGCTCCGCTTGTCGCCGCCGGTGCGGGAGTTAGTACGGCCGCCGGCGAAGAGGGCGATGGAACCGGAGCGTCTGCTGCTGCACTGGCCTGCGCCAACGATACGGGCTTCGCCTTCGCGGCACTTCCATTGCCGGCGGGAGCAGCAAAAATGGTGCTCAATGCTGCTGCGGCATTGGTAGGCGCGGGAGCGGGAGCTTCGTTGTCGCTCTTGAGCAGGTGCTTCACGCGCGTGATCAGATCCTGCGGCTGGAACGGCTTGCGAATCAGTTCGTCGGCTTTCACCGAGAAAGCTTTTTCGGCGACTGCGCGATTCACCACTCCAGACATCAGAATCACGGGCGTGTCATTCAACTTCGGATGCTGCTTGATGCTCTGGCAAACTTCGTAGCCGTCTTTGTCCGGCATAATCACATCGGTGATCACGACGTCGGGTTTGTTCTGCTCGATGCTGGTCAGAGCGGTGGCTGCGTCGGGATAGGCGACCACGTCGATGTTCTCGCGCCGAAACGCGATTTTGATTACTTCGCGCATGGTGGCGCTGTCGTCGATGAATACAACGGTTGGGGTGGTTGACATTTAGACCTCTCCCTCGAGAAGGTTGGCGCTCTCGTCGAGTTCGCGCAACGCGTCCAGCATCAACTCAGTTGCTGAACGCAGTACGGTGCGCGTAGTTGCACTGGCGCCAGGGACAAACTTGTAAACTCCGTTTTCTATTCCATTGGTCCGCTTCACGATCTCAATCACAGCGTCATCTCCGATGAGTTCTCCGGCTTCGGCGTGTGAAATGTCACCGCCATCGAAGAACATGACGCCGTCCAAATCGGCAGTATTGATGTGCAATCCTCCCGACTGTCGCGACTGCGCGAGCATCTGCACGAC
>DATEKE010000082.1:0-5298 GCA_035277605.1 Terriglobales bacterium
GTGCTCGGCAAAGTCCGCGGCAACCTCACGGCCAGCGACCGCGTTGACATCCGCAACGAAGGCTCGCTCACCGGCGACGTTGTGGCGCAGCGCATCAGCATCGAAGATGGCGCCTTCTTCAAGGGCGGCATCGACATCCGCAAGCCCGGGCAGCAGAAGGACAGCAAGGAGCCCGTCTCCATCGAGTCCTCGGCGGTCGCGGCTCGCGCTTAATCGGCCCCGTTTTACTGACGGCCTGTCCTGCGCGAGTAGGACAGGCAGCGTCATTGCAGCAAAGGTCCAAAGAGAAATGATTCAGAAATTCCTGCAAGTCCTGTCGCTAAGCTGTCGTCATCGTCACACGTCAAAGCCCTTCGCCGCAGCCAGCGCAAGCTCCAGCCGCAATTCGGATTGGGAGCCCGTAGGCCAGGGCGGCCATTACGTCGTCTGCCTCGATTGCGGCCAGAAGTTCGCTTATGACTGGAGCACGATGCAGGTGATTCGGAAAGTCAGCTAGCGATAGCAAGAAGCAGTAGGCAATAGGCCAAGATTCTGAGCGCCGGCGCGTTAGCGTCGGCGTTTTGCTTTTTTGAGCCGCTTCGCTACTAACAGCGTAAATAACAGCCTAAATTTTTGGACTTTGTCGCTTTCTGCCCATTTTTCACGAATTTCGCAAAAATGACAGTGAAAAACAGCGTATCAACAGCGAACGGGAACAACTTTCTGAACGCTCTGGACCTCCGCCGGCAAAAAGCTGCCGGGTTGACCGGGTCAGCGAAAACAATAGCGAATGCATCCACGAGGCTTTGACGAACCTTTCTCAGATGGAGTCGGCCTGTCTAAACAAAACTGCCCCCAAACCGACTCCCCTTCTTCTGTGCTATCACGATTTCAGCCAATTGCAACAACAGAGTTCTGAGTTTCGAAGCTAGGCGCACACCAGGGATCCGATTTTCTCGCCTGTGATTACGCGCCGAATGTTGCCGCGCGTGTTCAGGTTGAAGATGATCATTGGAAGGTTGTTGTCTTTGCACAGGCTGATCGCGGTGGTGTCCATCACTTTGAGGCCGCGCTTGATGATTTCCATGTAGGTGATCTGCTGGAACATGGTGGCATCTTTTACAAGGAAAGGGTCGGCATCGTAGATGCCATCGACCTTGGTGGCCTTGAGGATTACGTCGGCCTTGATTTCCATCGCTCGCAACGAGGCCGCGGTATCGGTCGAGAAATAGGGATTTCCAGTACCAGCACCGAAGATCACGACCCGGTATTTCTCCAGATGTCGAATGGCGCGGCGGCGAATGAACGGTTCGGCGACCTGATTCATCTCGATGGCCGACATCACCCGCGTATGCACGCTGCGCTTCTCCAGGGCGTCCTGCAACGCGAGGGAATTGATCATGGTGGCGAGCATGCCCATGTGATCGGCGGAAACGCGATCCATGTCGCGTGCCTGCTCGGCGACTCCGCGAAAGAAATTTCCGCCCCCCACGACAATCGCCAACTGCACTCCGAGTTCGTGGACTTCGGCTATTTCACCGGCGATCTCGTGCACGCGGTTTACATCGACGCCAAAGCCCTGACCCGCCGCCAGAGCCTCTCCCGAGAGCTTTAACAGAACCCGATTGAACACTTTCGACATCGTGAGTTCAGTATAAACGGGCAAGTTTCTAGAACGCGCACCAGAACCGGCGCCGGTAGGCGCTTGGGCAGCCGCGTGTTTTGCGGCTGTACGCACGAAACGCGGCGAATATCAATGATCCTCAAATCATCGACATTCCGGTGCTGGGCTTGGACGCCCAGCACCGCCGACCGGCTACTGCAGCCGGTTCTGTCAATACGGCTGGGGCTCGACCTTCCACTTCTCGTACACCTTCGCATCGAGGAAAACCTTGTACAGCGACGCATCCAGCTCGCCGTCATCCACCGCTAGTTGGAGGATCTTCAGCGCATGGTCGAGGTTGACCGAATGCTTGTAAGGCCGGTCGGCGGCGGAGAGCGCGTCGAAGATGTCGGAAATGGTCATCATCCGTGTCTGCACGGGAATCTCCGGCGCTGAGAGCTTATACGGATATCCCTGGCCGTTCAGCTTTTCGTGATGACCGCGTGCAATTTCGGGAATGTGACGAATCTCTGAAGTCCACGGAATCTGCTGGAGGAAATTCACTGTGTGTACCACATGCGACTCGATCTGCAGGCGCTCATTCTCGTCAAGAGACCCTTTGCGGATCGAGAGTAGGCGAACTTCATCGGGCACGAGAAGAGGCCTCTCGTTGCCATCAAAATCGCGGTAATAGCGCTCGGCAATTTCGGCCAGCTTCTCAAAACTTCCCTCCGGCAACACGGTGGGCTCATCAGCTTTGAGCACGGTTTCGAAATAGTGATCGACTTCCTCCAGCTGCCGCCGCAACTCATCGTCGAAACGGCCAACCTTCGCCATGTAGTCCTCGCGGCCTTTGGCCAGCACGTAATCGAGCCGCTGCTGAAGCTTTTCTGCCTGAATCGAGCGCTTCACAAAATCAAAACGCTGCTTTACGAGTTCGAGTTGAGCCGGATAAAGCTTCTTGGCTTTAACCAAAACCTCTTCTCGCACGCCGACCTTGCCGAAATCGTGCAGCAGCGAGGCGTAGCGAATCTCGCGCATTTCTTCGCGCGTAAAGCGAAGATTCGAATATGGCCCAGTCTCAACGCGCTGCACAGCCTCGGCCAACGCGACGGTGAGGTTGGCTACGCGGAAGGAATGACCTGAAGTTGTGGGATCCCGAGCTTCGATAGCGATAACTGACGCGCGCACAAAGCCTTCAAACAGCCGGTGGATGTTCTCATACAAGCGGGTGTTCTCGATCGCGACCGCCGCCTGGCTGGCGAGCGAGGTAACCACGTCCTGCTGGCGATGTCCGAACGGAATCACCTGCTGGTTCATCACCTGCATCGAACTGAGCTTAGCTTTGCCATCACGTTTGGCGTTAATAAGCTGCAGTACGCCAACGATCTGCTCTTTCTGATCGTGCAGCGGCACCGCGAGAATCGAGCGAGTGCGATAGCCCGAATCTTCGTCGAACTTGCGATTGATGCTGTAGGGCACGTCGGGCAACAAGTGATAGGCATCTTCGATATTGACAACTTTTCCCGTATCCGCGACGTAGCCGGCGATGGAGTGATGATCGATCTCGATGGTTGATTCCCGAAAGGGAACTTCGATCGAGTCGTTCTGCGCCAATTTGAAGCGCAGGAATTTCTGTCTCGGCTCTTCCTCCTGCGTCTTTAATAGTTGAGCCGCAGGCAAACCACTCGATGATGCCGGAGCCGCAATCATCGACTTAGGAGCTGGTGCTGCGGACTTCTCTTCTGGAGTGCCTTCGACAAGGTAGAGCGACCCCGCATCGGCATTTGTAATTTCGCGGCACTTTGTCAGAATCAGCTCGAGCAGCCGGTCCAAACGGTGCTCGGCAGACAAGGCCGCACCGATCTTGTTCAGCTCCTGAATTTCTCGCGTTACACCGCGCAGCCGCTCATTGACCTGCTCTCGTACGTGGATCAGGTGAACATGATCAAGAGCATTGTCCACGGTGCGTTCCAGCAGCGGCAGTGGCGTGTTCGATGGCAAGTACGCGTAGACCAGTGCATCGAGCCGCGGATCGTGGAAGCGGTGGTCAGTCAAGGCAATCAGCCGCAGGTTCGGGCGGCGAAGTTCGTCGTAGTGGGTGAGAAGCAGCGACTCGTCAGCGCTGATCAGCACCCGTTCGAGGTCGGCCGGCTGTTCCAGCGAACCTTCAAAAGAAATGCGGCGAAAGCGAGAGAGGTCGCCGAGTACCTGTCGGACGCGGGGCTCCTGATCGAAGCTCACGAGCAGAGGCAACACACGTGTGCTGGAGCTGGCCGCCGCCTTTGTCGTGGGAGTGGTGGACATTCCTATGCCCTGGCGCGGCGCTGCTTGCAGATCGAACGTATCCGTCCGGCCATTCGGGGTTATGGCGCAATAAGTGGGCTTACTATAGCACGAGGAACGAGGCAGCCACCTGCGCCAAAAGACGCAATAAGCGCTGTTGGGTCTTTACCCGAGCACAGGGCTCACGCCGCTGGGCTGCGCTTCTGTCGGCCCCCTTTGGGGCCTGATCTCGTGGGCCTTGAGTACGAATGGAGGCCCTGGGCAGAGTCGAACTGCCGACCAACGGTTTAGGAAACCGCTGCTCTATCCATCTGAGCTACAGGGCCATTGGCATTGATTTTATTTTATTAGCATTCTCAAAGCAGGAGGATTGGTATTGGGGGGCTGTCAACGAAGTCGCGTGTAACATCTTTTCCGCATGATCTTTCCCTTCAACTTCATCCAGCGGCTTGCCGATGACCGAGGTGAGGAACATAAGATCACCGTCTGGAACCGACGCGAGATTATTCGCTGGTGGGAGTCACGGCGCTTCGCCTACAACGTTCTTGTAGGAATCGTAGGCGTCGCAAGTTGGGTCAGCCTTGTCGTTTTTGGATCATGGCTGTGAAACCCGGAGTGGATTTTGAAGAGCCTCTAGGACTATTGATCGGTCCCTTTTTCTGGGCATTTATGGCGAATGTCTGCTACACCTCAGGATGGGTGTTGGATACCACTGTCTATGAAGGCTGCCCACCCAGTCGAAAGCTCTTTACGGCTGGTTTAATCTTTTCTCTCGCGTTCACCGCGCTCCCAGGTCTGTGGGCATTCACTGCGTGGATAATGACGCTCATTACCGGACAAAAGATGGATTGAATCTGGTTTAGAACGCATGCGACTGAACAGAATTACTTTTCATCTGCGGGGCAGGTAAAGTTTTCCGCACTGTTCACATCACCCGAGCCTTTGTACTTCGCGATCTGCGGATATGGGCACAAGGGACGAGTCATGGTCGGCTGACTCCCAGGATTGGGGTCAGGGTATTTACTTGCAATGATTTTTGACGGAGCGCCGCCTTTTTCCACCCAGTCTTCGAGCGCTAACCGCATGTTGTGCTCAGCATCCTGCCTAGCGTGCACACCTTCCTCGAAGGACGTTGCTCCGGGGCCTCCGCCGCAGTGCTGCATTCCCGGCACCATGTACACGCGCAGGAATGACTCGACGTTCTGCGCTCCCATTTTGGTCTGCACCTGGTGGAAGTAGTCGATGGTGCTGAGCGCTGAGATCGCGGGATCGTCCCAGCCGTGGTAGATGATGAGCTTGCCGCCTCGGTTCTTGAAACGCGATAGATCGGGATCGGTGGCGTTTAGAACCTTCGCGCCCTTTTCATCGGAGGCCCGTGTCGCCTGCGACAGATCGGCCGTTTTGTAATCCCAATCCGCCTTGTCATAAAT
>DATEKE010000083.1:0-3159 GCA_035277605.1 Terriglobales bacterium
ACACGAGCTCGGCATCTACGTCTGCGGTGGACGCGGCAAGCATTCGCGCAAAACTCCCGCCGAGCTGCTCGCCATCGCCGGGCACTCCGGCCTTGATGGCGACAAGCTGGTCCGCGCCAGCCGGCTTACGGCGCGTGTCGACAACAACGCCATCGCCGACGGCTTCCAACTCTATCTACATTCGTTCATCCTGAGCAGCAAAGGAGAATGGGCGGTAGTGCAGCAAGGCATGAACGATGCTACCGGCATGGCCCGGCGCTATCACTGGCACTCAGCAACGGTACGCGACTTCGTCCGCGAGCCGCACACTGCGATCGTCGGCGAATCGCAAGGCACGATCATGAACCTCGTCGATGGCCAGGCTGCTCCAGCGCAACGTGCACTGCTCGAAATCGTCAGTGATGATCCAGAAAAGACGCTGAATGAAGCGCGCAAGCTCACCATGCCGCGCCATCACGACGTACGCACCTCGGATGTTGATCTCAAACGCTTGGGTGCCGTGCTTGTCCTCGCGTATGAGCGCGAGTTCCACGATTTCGGCGAACTTTTGCTGCTGGAAAAGCTGGGCCCACGCACGCTGCAGTCGCTCGCGCTGGTAGCCGAAGTCGTTCACGGCACGCCAACGCGCTTCGCCGATCCGGCGCGTTTCTCGTTTGCGCATGGCGGGAAAGACGGCCATCCCTTCCCGGTGCCACTCAAAACCTACGATCAGTCGATCTCAGTCCTGCGTCGGGCGCTCGATTCGGCAAAGTTAGGCCATCCCGAGAAACTCGATGGCTTCAAACGTCTGGATCGCTTCGTCCGCAATATCGAACGCACGGCTTCGCCGCAAGCTGACCTGAGTGCAGCGATTGCGCACGAGAATAAGATTTCTGCCACTTTGGGAGGCCGTACGGTGTTTGATGATCAAAGGAAAAGCAGCCGGAGCCGTGCACAGTTGGAATTGTTTTCTAACTCAACGGCGATTGGTGCGAATCCAAAGATCTAGTGCTCAAGTAGGAGCAGTCTCATAGCGGACGGACCAGGTCGGGTAGGGAAAAATGTAGCGGCTGTTTGTTGCGGAAACCGACCGCGGTAAACGGCAGACCATCGGTTCAAGAACTCCTCAGCGTGCTCCTCGTTTATCAATGCCCACACGCTTCCGCCGAAGCCTGCGCCAAAAGCCGACGCGGCTATCGCGCCTTGCTGTCGAGCGGTGCGGGCCAGAAAAACAGTTTCTACGGTTTGGTTTTTCAGCCGTTGCTCTGCATTTAATTCCGACTGATCGACGAGATCGCCGAAGAGGCGCCAGTCGCGAGCGGCCAGTGCATCCGCTGCCTGGGGAATGATCGAGCAGGATTCAGAGGCGAACTGCTGCAAGCGATCGAGGAGCGGGAACTCGGGAACTGCCGGCGCCGAGCTAAGGATTTTTCGTAAGTCGTTGTCCGCCGTTGCGGAGCTGGCGAGCGCTGCGGCTAGCGAGGAGTCATTCCGAGCTGTTTCACGATTCCATATTTCCAGAATGGAACGAACTGCGAGCGAGAGGCGGTTGTACTTAGCCAGAGCCGAGCCAGTCTTATCGGCAGTCACGCCGCTTACGCCGATCACGAGTGTGAGCTCTTTGGGTAGGTCCAGAGATCGCTCGAACCGCGTTGGACAGAACGAAAACTGAGAAATGGTGTTTGGTTCGCAACAGAGAATTGCGGTGTGATCTTCGCTGCCGCCGAATGTTCCTACGCCGCGATCTCCGATGAGCTGACGAAACGTCGATCCGTTCTCGACGCATCCGAGATATGTCGCGAGGTCTTCCTTCGAGTGAATGTTGCGGCTATAAAGATCGGTTTGCGCGAGATCGTTTACTGCCGCCAATGCCAGAAACGACGCAACCACCAGCGCACTCGAGCTGCTCATCCCAGATGCGCGGGGCAGGTCGCTGGCGAAGAGCACATCGGCTCCAGTTTTCGAATCGGGAAAGTTCGCCGCTAGCCGCCTTGCGACTGTCGCCGGATATGCTGCCCATCCCCGCTGCGGCAAGTTGATGTTTGCCTCAAGCGGGAACTCGGTGCGCTGGCCCGAGATCACATCCACGAAGCGCAATCCGCGGTCAGGACGAGGAGTTACGAAGACGCAGAAACCACGTTCCACGCCGCAAAGCAGGCTGCGTCCGCCGGCGTAGTCGGTGTGCTTACCGAGTACTTCGGTTCTCCCGGGAACAAAGAACGCGTGCTGGGCAGGACCAATCCCTAAGTCTTTTGCGGCGCGATGTAACTGATCGAACAGGTGGCCTTTATTCTCTGCCTCGACTGCACTCATTCCGGCTTGCTGCAACGCCTCCGCGTAGCGATTCATAGCTGTACGGAACGTCCTTCGAGATGGCGTACTACAGTCGCGATATCAGCCCTCGTCGATAAGTCGAGGACTTCTCCGCGAAAGGGAATCACATGAAATCGTTCATGCAGAGTCTCGATCGCGTATTGAACGGCAGAGGGTATCTCGTATTCACCGCGCGATGATGGTCCGATGGCTTCGCAGGCACGATAGATCGTGGGCGTGAACGACCAGGAATTCATGCTGATGAGTGCGTCCTCTTCGACGCGGGCCGGCTTTTCCTCAACTCTTCGGAGATGACCGGTGGCGTCGGTTCGCACCACTGCATAGGCTCGCAGTCGGTCTTCATCGATAGCTCCGCTTTCGAGCAATCCACTACGTTCAAACCCAATCACGCCAGGGCCGCCGAGCTCGCGCAATTTGCGCAGAGCCTCGGCCGGATAATAGTTGTCAGAATTGACGACGAGGAAACTATCGGAGCCAGTGAACGTCCGCGCTGCTCGCAAGCCATCTGCCGTTCCTAACGGTTGCTGTTGCACTGCAAAAGAGATATGCACGCGCTTCAGCGTGAGAGATTCGTAATAGTTCCGAATCACATCGTGCTCGGGCCCGATGACCAGGCAAATCTCAGTACATCCCGCGTCGGCCAGAGCGCTGATCGTGTAATCGAGAAATGGCCGGTCGATGGGCATCATCGCTTTAACTCCGAGCGCGGCGATGTTCTCCTGTTCGCGTGTCAACATACTTCCCGGTAGAGCGGCGCGCATGCGTTTACCAACTCCGCGCGCGAGGATCACTGCCTTGGATGTTTCCCGAATCGGAATAGACAAGCTACTCGTCCTCCGGTTGTCG
>DATEKE010000084.1:0-3472 GCA_035277605.1 Terriglobales bacterium
GGCAAACGTGAATGCCATGATTCCCGAAGCGACCGCGATTGGCAAATTTTCCCGGCAGACATAGAGTTCGATTCCTGATAGGACAGCCACAGCGAAGAAGCGAACAGATGCGCGTTGCACCAGCCGCGTGACGAGACTGCGAGCGGCGGTAGTATCGACGCGTTTGGCGATGAAGCTGGCCTCGTCGAAAACTGTCTCTTTCTTTTCTCCCGTTTCGGAACCCAACTGCTTTACATCTACGACTTGACGGAAGACTACTTCCGGCCCCTGATAAATTGTTTCCCGATCCGGCATGACGAGATCCTGCGCGATGCGTCCGAGCTTCGCGAACATCTCTGGAATTGGGCCTTGGTGAACGGTTTCCGTCTGAGGCTTCAGCGGTACTTGCTCGGGCTTGCGCGTGAAACGACGGCTGATGAAATCGGGAATCTCGCCTTGGTGTACGGTTTCTTTTCCTGCGTGGGTCTCAGCGACTGAGGGTTTGAGCTGGCGCGGTTTGAAAAGGTCCACCTCGGGGCCGTCGTAGACGGTCTCTTTGCGAGGCGTGAGGGTGGACTCGCTGCTCATACAAATGTAAGTGGCGCAAAATAAAGAATAATGTGGGAATTAGAAATCCTTAGTTGCAATTAGCCGCCGGCGGTTACGGCCGGTCACTCGTTTGTTACCTCGGTAAGCCGCAGCAGGTCGAGGGTCGCGACCTGGCCCCAACAGCGTGGCTGCAACCTGCACGATCTTTATCGCAAGCGCAGGGCCAATCTCGCCAACGTTTTACATTCTCATGACATTTCTGTGACAAACCGGACACCACGCTTGGCTATTTTGCTATGTAAATAGTCTACTTGCGAGGAAATCAATGCAAGGTTTCAAAGGACAGGCATTTGCAATGAGCATGGGTGCTTCAGCCGCAGGCGTCGGCGGCGCGCATAGCGGAAACGCCATAAATCCTGCGATTCTGGACAATAAGCCTGCAGGCTCGCAGGCGAATGGGCCGTCAGTCGTACAGCGTCGGGATGCAGCCGACGGCAGCGCTCGCCAGCACCTTCGCGTAATCTCTCGTGGGCGAATCATCGTGGTTCCCATTGCCGATATTGAGTGCTTTACCGCGGCCGCCAACTACGTTGAAATTCATGCTGCCGGTGTGACGTACACCATGAGATCGACGATGAACGAACTTCAGCAGAAGCTCAGCCCAAAGTTGTTCGCCCGTATTCATCGCTCGACCATCGTGAACCTCATGCACGTAAAAGACTGCAAGTCCTTGCGCCGCGGAGACAGCTTGATTGTCTTGCTGAGCGGCCGAGAGCTGGTGGCCACGCGCAACCACAAAGACTTTTATCGCGCGCTTCAAGACGTTTCGTAGCATTTGCTGTGGACGAAGTGGACTGGGTGCACGGCGTGGACAGAAGCTGTTTCAGTGCTTAGGTCCACGAAGTCCACAAAGTCCACAAAGTCCACTTTGTCCACCAAGGCACCGCCTGCCCACATCAGTTGACAGCCTCACCCCAATGTGTAGAATCACCTTAACCCGCAGCTAGCGGGAATAAGCTTCAATGACTCGTCTCACAAGAACCCGAATGTATATGGGCATGTGCACCCCGGGCGGTGACCTGTCCACATCGGGAAAGTGAGAGTCGAGCAATAACCTTCCTGACGTGAGCGGCCGCCTGGGGATCCCCGGCGGTCTTCGTGTTTTCAGTGCAAATTCCATAGCTTACGCAGGAGGATTCATGTCTTCAGATAATCGCGGTCTTTGTACACGGACCATCCACGGCACGCAGCCCCCCGATTCCGCTACCGGTGCCATCCTTACTCCGATCTATCAATCCACGACATTCGTTCAGGAAGCAGTAGGAGTCCACAAGGGATTCACGTATTCCCGCGCGGCGAACCCGACGGTTTCCGCCCTGGAAGATGTGCTCGGCTCGCTTGAGACAGCTCCGACACTTTGCTTCTCAACCGGCATGGCGGCCATCAGCACGCTGTTCCTTTCCATTTTGAAACAGGGCGACCACGTCATCATTTCCGACGTCGTGTATGGCGGCACTGTGCGTCTCTTTCGCCAGGTGCTGGAAGGCTTCGGAGCGCGAGCAAGTTTTGTGGACACATCTAACGTTGCAGCCGTTGCCGCCGCGGTGGAAACGCGGACCAAGTTGATTTTCATCGAGACGCCCGCGAATCCTACTCTGAAGCTGACCGACATCGCGGCGGTCTCTTCAGTGGCGCGCAAAGCTGGCGTGCTGCTCGCGGTCGATAATACCTTC
The DNA here is from genome assembly GCA_035277605.1 of Terriglobales bacterium. Taxonomy (GTDB): domain Bacteria; phylum Acidobacteriota; class Terriglobia; order Terriglobales; family Acidobacteriaceae; genus Gp1-AA112. The sequence goes on from DATEKE010000084.1 coordinate 2,262, forward strand.
CTCACTGCGGCTTTGCAGCCTGTGTTCGAACTCGGCGCTGATATCAGCGTGCTCTCGACTACCAAGTACATCGAAGGTCACAACGCCACCGTCGGCGGCTCGCTCGCTACGAATGACGAAACGCTGTTGGAGCGCTTTCGGCTGGTGCGCAAGACCATCGGCTGTATTCAGTCGCCGCTGGAATCATGGCTGACGCAGCGCGGGCTCAAGACGCTAAGTATGCGTCTTGAACGTCATTCCCAAAATGCACTCGCGGTGGCGAACTGGCTGGAACAACACCCCACCGTGCAGCGCGTCTCGTATCCGGGGCTGCATTCGTTCCGACAGTACGAACTCGCGTGCCGTCAGCATGCGGCGCACGGCGGAATGCTCTCCTTCGAAGTGAATGGCGGCACTCCTTCTGCTTTAGAGCTGATGAAGTCGGTAAAGCTCTGCTCGCTGGCGGAAAACCTTGGCGCGGCCGAGACCCTGATTACTCATCCGGCAAGTATGACCCACGCTGATATTCCGCCAGAAACGCGCGTTGCGCTCGGCATTCCCGATGGATTGATCCGGCTGTCGGTTGGCCTTGAAGATGCATCGGACATCATTGCCGACCTTGAGCAAGCGCTGGAGAAAGCTGAGAGCTGTAGCACCGAGAGGAGCGCGGCATGCGCCTGATTGTCCTCAAGTTCGGCAGCTCGGTGCTGCGCAGCGAGGCGGACCTGCCGCGCGCTGTCCACGAAATCTATCGTTGGCTGCGCGATGGATACTCGGTCGTTGCAGTCGTTTCCGCATTTGGGAAGACCACCGATCAACTACTCGCCTCAGCCCGCGAGTATTCTGACCAGCCTCCAGAGGGCGCGCTCGCTCTTCTGCTCTCCACGGGAGAGAAACGCGCAGCGGCGTTGCTCGCTTTGGCGCTTGATCGCGCCGGAGTTCCCGCGAGCGCATTCGATCCTTCACGTTTGGGGCTTCGTACCAGCGGGCGGGTGCTAAACGCTGAGCCTGTGCGTCTGAACGTAGGCGCGATTCGCAAGGCGCTCGACAACTCGCGTGTTGCCGTTGTGCCCGGTTTTATTGGCCAGATGCAGGATGGACGAACGTCTCTTCTCGGCCGTGGGGGCTCAGACTTAAGCGCCCTTTTTCTTGCTGTTCACCTTCGAGGCGGTTGCCGCCTGCTCAAGGACGTTGACGGCGTCTATGACCACGATCCGCACGTGAGCGCTGCG
>DATEKE010000085.1:0-2636 GCA_035277605.1 Terriglobales bacterium
CCCGGGACGGTAAGCAATTTGTCCATTTCGTTCGGCACTTTGCCGCCGAACTCGTTCACGATCTTTTGCGCAGCTCCGACGATCGACTTCGACTTATTACGAAAGAATCCAGTCGAGCGAATCTCCGGCTCAAGCTGCTCAGGCTTCAAAGCTGCGAAATCTTCAGGCGTCGGGTATTTCGTGAACAGCCCAGGCGTGACTATGTTCACGCGGGCGTCCGTGCATTGGGCAGAAAGAATGGTCGCCACCAGAAGCTCCCAGGCGTTGGAGTGATGCAATGCGCACTTAGCATTTGGGTACATCTCGGCGAGACGATCGAGGATTTGTTTGACGCGCTCTGGAGAAGTGGCGTCGAACTTGTTTTTTTTCGCCTTCGGCTGAGCCTTATGCGGAGCCTTCAATGCGGGAGCTGATTTAGCGGGCATGCGGAACCGATTCTATCCGATGCTTTCGTCAGCCTTCCCGAGCGAAATCGATATAGCCGCGGCGAACGTCAGTGTTTACAAGCTTCACGCGCAGCCTGTCGCCGACATCAACTCCGTTATGACCGCCCATCAGCATGCCTTCGACCCGCGGCTTCATAATGCGCACGAATGTCCCGTGCTCGTTCGCGCCAGTGACGATCGCGTCGAAGCTCTGCCCGATACTCTGTTTCAGCGCGACAGCGGCAATTCGCTTCTGCATGTCACGCTGCACTTTGCGCGCGGCATCCTGACGCTCAGTGCAGTTGGCCGCGATCGACGTGAGCTGATCGTCGGAGTATGGCGACGGCGCGCCGGCCAGGATGGATTTGATGATGCGCTGCGTGACCACATCGGGAAAGCGACGGTTTGGCGCTGTCGAATGGGTGTAGTCCTGCACAGCGAGACCGAAGTGGCCCTGTCCCACTTCTCCCGGCCGTTCGAGCGCATACTCGCCGGGTCCCATGAGCTTCACGACGGTCAGCGAGATGTCGGCAAAGCGGTCCGGATCTTCGGCTTTGCGCTTCATGAGGAAATCGTTCAGGGCCTTTGCGTCAGGCTGAGCGGGTAGATTGCCGCCATGCTGGGCAGCCAGCGCGACAATTCGATCCCAGCGCTCAGGTGTCTTAACGATTCGACGAATGGACGATACTTTCTTCGCTTCGAACATGCGCGCCACGGACTCGTTGGCGGCGATCATCAATTCTTCGATCAACTCACTGGCGCGATTCTTCTCGCGATCGGCAATGCCCATGATCTGGTCGCCGGACATGATCGGCTGCAGCTCGATGCTCTCGATGTTCAGCGCTCCGTGAAGATGTCGCTGCTGCTTCAACTTCTCTGCAGCTTCGGATTGCAATTTGATCTGAGCCTGAAGCTCCGCCGAGGATGTCACTTTGGAACTGCCGTCCCCCGTGCCCTCAAGCCACTTGCCTACCGCGCTGTACATGAGCTGAGCCTTGTTGCGCACCACGGCTCGATATACGTCGTAACTCTCGATATTTCCATCGCTGCTGACAACGAACTCGGTGACCACCGAGAGCTTGTCGGCACCTTCGAGCAGCGAACTGAGTCCGGTCGAGAGCTCCTCCGGCAGCATGGGGAAGACGCGCACGCCGGTGTACACGGTGGTCGTCTCGCGCGCGGCGTGGGCATCAATGGCGGAATTGCGCGCGGCGAATACGTCGACATCGGCGATTCCGACCAACAATCGCGTGCGGCCATTGCCCAAATCTTCTGCGTACTCGATCTGGTCCAGGTCTTTGGAGTCGTCGTTGTCGATTGACGACCAGAGCAGCGAACGCAGGTCGCGAACTTTTCCGTCCGGCGTCACCGCCGGAGGATGCGCCTCGATCTGCGCAACCTGCTGCTGCACCGCCGGCGGAAATTGAGGATCGAAACCGCGAGCACGCACTACCTGCTCGGCTAAGACCCGGAGATCAACATCGGAAGAAGAATGGTCCATGGGCCATCGCATTGTAAATGGCGAGGTAATTACAATCGTATGCCTGATGATGAGCGCGAATAGTTACCACAACGCTGATTCTTTGATCTCCACTGACGAACTGGCGCGGATCATGGGATCAAAGAACGTGAAGATCGTCGAAGCCGGATTCGATATGCCTGGCTCAAAGCCGCCACTAGCTCGCGAAAAGTATCTTCAGGCTCATATTTCCGGAGCAGTCTTCTTCGATATTGACGAGATCGCAGATAAGAAAACTTCCTTACCGCACATGATTCCGTCAGCTAAGGAGTTCGCAGATGCGGTTGGCAAGCTGGGCATCGGAAGCGACGATCGCGTGATTGTCTACGATCGCGACGGACTGAAGTTCGCTCCCCGTGCCTGGTGGATGTTCCACACATTCGGCCATGACAAAGTTGCGGTTCTGAATGGTGGCCTACGCAAATGGCAAGCCGAAGGACGCACGGTCGAAAGCGGCGCGCCGAAAGTCACGCCGAAGTCATTCATGGCGAAGCTGAATCCCAAAATGGTTCGAAGCAAAGCTGATGTGTTCAAGATCATCGAGCAGCACCGAGAGCAGCTCATCGATGCCCGATCGAAAGGACGCTTTGACGGTACCGCTCCGGAGACTTGGGCGGGACGGCGCTCCGGTCACATTCCTGGAAGCTTGAATTTACCTTCCGAGCAACTCGCGGACTCGAGTTCGCATACCG
>DATEKE010000086.1:0-21193 GCA_035277605.1 Terriglobales bacterium
AGCGAAGATCATAAAGATTGAGCCCGAAAAGCACCGCATTGCGCTCAGCACTCGTCAACTCCAACCGCATCCATGGGAAGCTAACGCGGGGAACTACAAAGCAGGTGATCGTGTGCGCGGAGTGGTCTCGCGGGTTCTCGATTTCGGCGCATTCGTCGAAGTGGAGCCGGGAATTGAAGGTTTGATTCACGTTTCCGAGATGTCATGGGTCAAGCGCGTGCGCAAGGCCAGCGACCTGCTGAAAGCGGGCGAAACGGTTGAAGCCGTTGTGCTCGGAGTCAATCCAGCCGAGCGCAGGATGTCGCTCGGCCTAAAGCAGGCTCTCGGCGATCCCTGGGACGATGTGGAACGAAAGTTCGTCGCCGGCACCGTTGTCGAAGGAACGGTGACCCGAATCACTGCCTTCGGTGCCTTCGTCGAGATCGCGGAGGGAGTCGAAGGCATGATTCATGTGAGCGAAATCAGCGCAGAAAAGCGCATCAATCATCCGCGCGATGTTTTCAAAGTGGGACAGCGCGTAAAAGCGCAAGTGCTCTCGGTCGATAAAGAAAAACGCCAGCTTCGACTTAGCGTGAAGCAGATGGTCCCCAGCAGCCTCGATGAATACATTGCCGAACGGAAGGAAGGCGAGGTTGTGAATGGACGGGTGATGAGCGTCTCTGGCGAAACCGCTCAAGTGGAGCTTGGAGAGGGTGTCCGTGGGACGTGCAGGATCACACAATCGCGAGCAGAGTCTCAGGATGCATCCTCTTCAGGATCTCTGGATCTGTCGGCGCTAACGTCGATGCTCAGTGCTCGCTGGAAGTCCGGGAGTCCCGCTGGTTCGACGCGGAAAGGTGAGCTCGTTCCAGGTCAGGTGCGTACTTTTCGGATTGATAAGCTGGATCTGCAAGGGAAGCAGATCCATTTAGAGCTGGCGTAAAGCATCTTCATCTCTGTTGTAAGCTCACGCTTGCGATGCGCCCTCTGACGGTCATGTCCTTTCGATAGCTGCTCACAGAGCCGCAACTTAGGCATCCTTTAAGTGTTTATCCAGTTCAACCAATAGAGACACTGGTGTGTCTTCCGTGAGGCATGAATGCGCATGCTGTCCCGCCGCTCCTTACTTTTTTGCTTAGTTCTTTCTGCGCTCTCGTGTTCGGCTTTCGCCGCCCTTGGTGGTGATGTTAGCTCTATTCAGGCAGATCAAGCGCACATGCGCGCGCAGCGCCGGGTCGTTCAGAACGCGGCTTATACCGTTCACGAAATGCAAACGGAATCAGCCACAGTCGTGCGCGAGTTCGTTTCGCCTGACGGCAAGGTATTCGGTATCTCCTGGCAGGGCCCCACGCGCCCCGATCTGCAGCAGATGCTCGGGAATTACTACTCGGAGTTTGCCGCCTCCAGACCGACGCGTCGCATGCATGGACCGGTAACGATTCGAACGCAAAATCTAATCATTCAATCCGGCGGGCATATGCGTGCCCTGACTGGAAGGGCTTTCGTTCCCGCAATGGTACCTGCCGACGTGCGGGTTGAGGACATTAAGTGAAAAACCTAGCTCGCATTCTTCAATTTGCTGCTCTACTCTCTTGCTCGTTTTTCCTTGCTGCCTGCGGTAGCGGCGGCAGTTCCTCATCAGGAGGAGGAGTCAACTCCGGCGGCGGTGGATCGACGGGCACACAAGCCAGCAATTCGACGCAACTGGTGGTTGATTCCGGACCATTCGAGTTGAACAACTCTGGATTTGCGGACGAAGACGTTCCTTTCATAAGCGTTACTGTCTGCGTTCCGGGCACCGCAACCTGCCAGAATATCGATCATGTAGAAGTCGATACCGGATCCGAAGGACTGCGAATCGTTGCTCCGGCCTTGAGTTTATCTCTGCCACAACAGACCTCCGGCAGCAACGCGATCGCCGAGTGCGTTCAGTTTGGCGATCTCACCTATGGCTGGGGACCTGTGGCGACTGCCGATATTCAGATCGCCGGGGAAATTGCTAAGAGCGTTCCGATTCAAATCCTCGAGCAAACTTTCCAGACGACTCCCGCTAGTTGCAGCTCCGGCCAGACGGGAGGTCAGCTCTTCGATATTCCCAGTTTGGGAGCCAAGGCGCTGCTCGGAGTAGGAGTATTCCGCCAGGACTGCGGCTTCGGATGCGCAAATGGAGCGCCTGCCGGAGCTTACTACACCTGCGACGGAACGAATTGCACGCCGACTTCGGAAAGCCTGACAGCCCAGGTGCAAAATCCGGTATGGATGTTTCCTACCGACAACAATGGCGTCATGATTACCTTGCCATCTGTGCCCGATGCGGGACAAACGAGCGCAAGCGGAACCCTGACCTTTGGTATCGGGACGCAGTCCAACAATGGCTTGGGGACCGCAGCCGTGCTGCCGGTAGATCCTGGTACGGGAAACTTCGCTGCTCAGTTCATGGGCACGCTCTACAACGATTTCAACGGATCCGGCAGCGGTCATGGGTCGAGCTTCATCGACAGCGGCTCGAACGGATTGTTCTTCCTTGACTCGGCGACCCTAAGCAACCAATTTGGGTTGAATATTCCCGACTGCCCGCAATCAGGACCGAACGCGCTGGTTGGGTTCTATTGTCCAGGAACAACGCAGCAGATCTCCGTGAACGTCCTCGGCGAGACTTCGAACGGAACCCCTTCCGGCTCGGCCCGCACCATCACATTTAACATCGCCAACGCCAGCACATTGTTCCAAAACAATTTCTTCGCTTTCAATGATGTTGGTGGAGAAAACTCGAACAGCTTTGACTTCGGACTACCGTTCTTTTTCGGGAAGACGGTGTTCACGGCTATCGAAGGGCAAGCTACTCCCAGCGGGAACGGTCCGTATGTAGCTTTCTGAGCGCCTGTCAGCCTGACTTCGCTTTGGAACGCGAAGGCGCGGCATAAATCTGGTGAAATGCCGCGCGTCCGCGCTCCGTTCTTTGCCGATCAGGACTATTGACATCCCCCGCCCTGGCTCAGCGTCCTGATTGCGCCGCCACAGCACCGTCCACGGACGTGCGGCTCGCATTTACCATCAGCTGTTCATGCTTGCGCGCGAGCGGAAAATGCAAGCTTCCGGTCGGCGTTACTACGTCGGTTAAGAAATATTTGTCGCCAATCTTCAAAAACTCGAGACGCGCTCCGTGGACTGTCGAATCAATCGAACTGGCTCTGCTTTGTACGAACGAGCCGTCCCCAACGAACGCGATGCCGGTGCTGTCGTTGTCCAAAAGCTTCTGAATCTCGTAATCGGCGGCCGGAAGTGCGTTTCTCCCGACCGTAAAGTCGAATGGCACGGTCACTTTCAAAACGGTCTGAGCATTCGCCAAACTCGCCACGCACAAAGTGCCTGCAATAAACAGCAGAGACAACATCCTTTTCATTACAACTTTCTCCTTGAGCGCTTCACAATCCGCGCTGGCATATCGACGCTATCTCCTCGTCAAAGATTCGAAGCGGGACGTAAATCGCGGGAGGAAATTTCATTCCGGGAACGAAGGGCACCAATGCGGGATGAAGATTCAGACCGCTGCCGGAGACTCGATGATGAAGTGAAAAACTGAGGATCTCGCGCTCGCGAAGCGCTGAGCACGTACTTTTCGTCCAGAACTGATCGGCCGGGGAGGACGATGACCTCAGGTTCCTCGTCCGCGATTTTCATCCAAAACTGATGCTCGAATCACCCCTGATTCCAAAATGGACCAATTAACCAATTTGTAAACGTTACATAAGGGCGGGGTAACGTTACTGTCTATAGAAATCTACTACTGGCCTATGCGTTCCCGTTATCGTTGACGTTAACATCCCCAGGAAATCCAGTTCCAAAAGCGAACGCATTTGTTCGTGACGGGAGGAATGAGTTTCATGAGGAAAGTACTGTTTGCGAGTTTCTTTGTACTTGCCGCCAGCTTCTCGCTCTTTGCGCAGAAGTCGTCGGACAAGATGGACGTATTCGGCGGATATTCCTTTGTCCGCTTTAACCCCGGTCAGGGCGCCGATGCGATCAACCAGAACGGCTGGGAGAGCATGGCAACGTTCCGCCTGAATCCGGCTTTCGGCATCTCCGCGGACGTGGACGGCAGCTACAAGAGCCAGAGCGGAGCCAACCAGCATATCTACACCTACCTGTTCGGTCCCGAGTTCAAGAAAGGGAACGACAAGGGCGCGGTGTTCGTTCACGGCCTGATGGGATTTGCGCATGACAGCGTGAGCACGAACCTGCTGGGCACGAACATCTCGGTCTCCGACAACGCGTTCGCGATGGCGTTCGGCGGCGGTTATGACTGGAGAGCATCTCAGTCGATGTCGATTCGCCTTTTCCAGGCTGACTATCTGGTCACTCGCTTCGGAAGCGCGACTCAAAACAATATCCGCCTCTCCTTCGGTGTGACCTTCCACCCGAAGTTCGGACGCGGCTTCTAATTGACCTGAGTTCAACTGAGACAAAAGCCCATCTCTGCAGCGCAGGGATGGGCTTTTCTTTTGTGCCGTTTCACTTCGGTCCTCTGCCGAACCTCGATTGCCACTCGTTTACAAGCCTTAAGCTGAGCAAAGATCGACAGCGGCATTAAACTGCATCTAAAAACCAGATGTTGTGGAAGGTCGCCAAGTCGGTTGCTACGCACAGGGTAATGGGGGCTGCGATTCAGCAGCAGCGCCAGCGCGCGCAGAGTCCTGCGATCCTGCGCCTGTTCTCGCATTGGGGCGGGCTCGGACTCGTGCCGCTGGCGATCCTGGACAACTCACTTATCCCAACATTTGGCAGTGTCGATATCCTCACCGTGTTTTTGTCTGCACGGCACCCCGATCTCTGGCTCTACTACGCCAGCATGGCAACACTCGGCGCGATGATCGGCGCCTACATCACCTACAAACTCGGCGCACGCACAGGACGCGCATGGATGGAGCGCAAGTTCGGCGAGCGCCGCTCGCATCAGGTGGAGTATGCGTTGGAACGTTGGGGATTTGGCGCAGTGTTCGTCTCCACCGTTGCACCGCCACCGTGGCCCACAGCGGTGTTTCTGCTCGCAGCAGGAGCTTTTCAATACAAGATGCGCAAGTTTTTCGCAGCGGTCTTCACCGGGCGCGTCATCCGCTATACGTTGCTCACGATCGTCGCCGCTCACTACGGTCGACGGATTATGCGTTACATGCGGCATCCCGGACAGTATCTTTGGATCTCGCTCGGAGTGACCTTCCTGATCGTGGTTGCGACATTCGTGGCAATGAAGTTCCTCGGCAGGCCTGCGCGCATCCCGCAATCACGCGTGCCGCAATCGACTCCTGGCAGCTACACCGCGAGCTAGTCAGAGTCCTGCTTACATTCCTTTACGTCTTACACTGGTACAGACACATATTCTTGAAGTCGAAAGCCAATCACTCTGGAGTAAGAGCAAGTGCGAGTTAGATTTCTATCAGCTTTTTTCGGTTTGGGATTGTCAGTACTGCTGTCGGCATGCGGCAGCTCGCATCATCAGTTTGTTTACGCCGTTGGCAGCAATGCAGAAACCATCTTCGGGTTTGAGGAGCAGTCTTCGGGAACGCTCAGCACAATTTCCGGCTCGCCCTTCTCTACCGGCAGCGTTCCCAGCGCGATTGCGGTAACGCCTGCACGGAACTTTGCTTACGTGCTCAGTTTCGGCGGCAATGGAATCCTGGCCTACACCTTCGACAAGAGCAAAGGTGGACTCGTGGCGGCGGCGGGCGCGATCGCAACCGGGGTGAATCCGGTCGCGATCGCGATCGATCCGTCCAGCCAGCACGTCTATGCCTTGAATCAAGGCTCAAGCAATATCTCGGCTTACTCCATCGACCAGACTACTGGCGCGCTAACTCCCATTTCGGGATCACCTTTTTCAACCGTTTCCGCGCCGCTGTCGATGGCAATGTCGGCTAAGGGCGATGCTTTGTACGTCCTCAGTTCGACCCAGGGTGTGGCGTCATTCTCGGTCAAATCGGATGGCACACTCGCAGCAGGGCTAGCCCCTATAGCGGTTGGCACTTCTCCGGCATTCGTCACCGTCGATCCCAGCAATCACTTCGTGTATGTCGCCGATAAAACCGGCAACGCGGTCTTTGGCTTCACCGTCTCCGGCACGTCTCTCACGCCAATCAGCGGATCGTTCGCCACCGGCACCACTCCCGTGAGCTTAGCGGTGCGTCCGGATGGCAAGTTCCTATTCGTCGCCAATCAGGGCTCGAATAATGTTTCGGCATTCGCAATCGGTTCCGGCGGAGCGCTGTCTGCCGTTTCGAACTCACCTTTTGCCGCCGGAACCGCGCCAACTTTCGTGATCGTGAACCACAACGGCGATCATCTGTACGTAGCCGATCGAGACTCCAACGACATCACCGATTTCGCCATTTCTGGCAGTGGTTCTCTCACTGCAGCTTCAGGATCGCCCTATGCGATTGGAACCAACCCGGTGTGGATCGCCGTTACCGATTGAGGCGGGTTGTCGAACCTGCTTCTCAAGATGCAATGCGCGGCTGTCCCACGCTACTTACCGGCCGGCGGTTCTGTTGTAGTAGCGGCGGGTCGGCTAAAATTTACTTGTGCCCAACCCTCTGCTTACGCGCGAAGTTCACAAGCGTCCTGCGTCGGTCAAGCTCACTGGACGCATCCTCTTTCTCACCGAAGATCCCGAATTGATCCGAAGACAACTTGCGGGACAAGACCTGCCGTGGGACACGAAGAATCCGGCGAATAATCCCAAGCTGCGCGACGACATCTCCACCGACGAGATCACGCCGGCGCACATCTGCTTCTTTTTCGATGAGACTTTGGGCGAGTTTCCCTACACCGGTCTAAAGTGCGGCAGTGAACTTCCCATCAAGCGCGGAGACGTGAAGAGAGGCGGTTTCGCCGCCGCCGTCAGCGGCAAGAGACGTGGGAAGGGATCTAGTCGCGAGCAATCGCCGTACGCCGAGCTGTCGGCGGGCATTAAGCTGGTGATCGCCGAAAACATCGAGCGCATTTACAAGCAGAACTGCCAGAACCTCGGCGTACTTACGTCAACTGACTTCAGTCTCATCGATTGCATCCGGGGCGGGGAAGAAATCCCGCTCGAAGTCTTCACCCACGGCGAAGACGAGATCACGCGCCAGGTCATCGAGTACGGCGGCCTGTTCCCGTTCAATGTTGCGCGCATGCAGGGCAAAGTTTCCATTCCGGGAATTGACACCAAGCCCCGCCCGATGACGGTCACGGAAAAAATCTTTGCGCGCCACATGATCGCCCCCGACGGCGAGGTCGGGGTGTCCGCCGTGAAGCCGGGCGACGCCGGATTCGCGCGCACCGATCTGCGCTTCAGCCATGAGTACGTCACACCCATGGCGGCGATCTTCTACGAGCACTTCGTGGGCAAAGATACGCCAGTGAACGATCGCGGCAGCATTATCTTCTTCCGCGACCACCTCACGTTCCTTGACGAGGTCTTGTCAGAGGAAAAGAAGAAGATGGGCCTGCTCGACTTGGCCACTCAGCTCAGGATGAAGCAGGAGGCATTTGCCCAATCCCAAGGTATCAAGCTCCATGGTGAGTTGAAGGACCGCAAAGGTTCGGAGGGCATCTGCCATTCGATCGTTGCAGAGAGCTATGCACTGCCGGGTCAGTTGAATGTCGGCTCGGATTCGCACACGCCGCACGTCGGAGCGGTCGGGTGTGTCGCGTTCGGAATCGGGACAACCGACGTTTTCAACTCATGGATCACAAAAGACGTGCGGGTGAGGGTTCCCGAATCGGTAAAGGTCATCGTACGCGGCAAGCGCCGGCCGAACGTTACCGCCAAAGACTACATCCTGAAGCTGCTCGCGATGGACTACATCCGCAGCGGAAAGGCACTCGCAAAGGTGATGGAGTACTCCGGCAAAGCTATCGAAGAGCTTGGAGTCGATGAACGCGCGACCATGTGCAACATGGCCGCCGAAATTGGAGGCTTCACCGGCATCGTCGCTCCCGACAGTAAGGTTGCGGATTTTCTCGTCGAGCGCCGCGGCATGGATCGTGATACGGCCGAAAAGCTGATCGAAGGCCTTTCCAGCGATCCCAGCGCGCAGTATGCGCATGTGATCGAGATGGATGCGTCGCAGATTTATCCGATGGTCGCAACGCCTGGCGATCCCGGCAATGGCAAGTACGTGCGCGATCTGCACACGCCGGTGCCCATCGAGATCGCCTACGGCGGCACCTGCACCGCCGGCAAGAACGAAGACATGGACATGTACGCCGCCGTGCTCAACGACGCGCTACGGGAGGGCAAACACGTCGCACCGTCAGTCCAGTTCTACATCCAGTTCGGTTCGCAAGAGACACGCGAGTACTGCATGCGAAAAGGCTATTTAGAAATCTTCCGCCAGGCTGGAGCGAAGGTCATCGAGCCAAGCTGCGGCGCATGTATCAACGCTGGCCCCGGGGTCTCCACACGCTCCGACCAGATCGTAATCAGCGCCCAAAATCGCAACTTCCCCGGCCGCAGCGGACCAGGACAGATGTATCTCGCCAGTCCATACACGGTGGCAGCCAGCGCCATCGCCGGCTACATTACTGAGTATCTGCCCGCCGAGGCGCGCGAACCGGCCCTGGTGTGACTGCTCTCGCCTGTACCCGAGTAATCATGTGATCTCAGTCGGATCTCAAAGCCATATCCTCTTCTAGCCTGTATCGTGACTGGGTGGAACAAAGGCTTCGCGTAGGCCTCGCTGGCGCGATCGGCAATCTGCTCGAGTGGTACGACTTCGGCCTTTATGGCCTTTTGGCGCCGGTGCTGGCTTCACTCTTCTTCCCGAGTCACAGCCGCAGGGCTTCCTTGCTGGGAGTTTATGGCGGATTTGCCAGCGGATTTCTGATGCGGCCGATCGGCGCAGTCGTTCTGGGACACCTGGGCGATCGCATCGGACGCCGATTCGTACTGCTGGTCTCGGTCACCCTGATGGGACTGGCGACGATTGCAGTTGGCGTTTTGCCGACGTACCGCACCCTCGGAATCTGGGCTCCCGCTCTACTGATTCTCGTTCGCCTCTTCCAGGGATTTTCGGTCGGAGGCGAATTTGTAGATTCTGTGACGTACCTTGTTGAAACCGCTTCTCCAGAGCGCCGGGGAACTGCAGGCAGCATCGCCAATCTAGGTTCAACGGCGGGAATGCTGTTGGCGGCTGCCGTCGCCGCAGCGGTCACGACTTGGGCGGGCTCCGCGCCTGTTTTCGAATTTGCCTGGAGAATACCCTTTCTTCTCGGAGGCGTTATTGCTTCCGTAGCTTTTTATTCACGAAGGCATCTGCCGGAAATCAAAACCCACGCGCAGCGGACTGAGACAGCCCGTGTTTCTCCACTCCGGCTGGCAATCCGTCATCAGCCGGGTATTTTCTGGGCAACACTCTTGTTCACCTCTGGATATGGCATCGTCGACTACGTCACGATGGTGTTTCTGCCTACCTATGCTCACGAGTTTGGTCAGGTTGCTACACAGCAGGCACTTCGAATCAACGCAATCGGGCAAGCTCTGGCGCTTGCGGTTGTGCCATTCTCCGGCTGGATATCCGACCGCCTTCTAACGCGACGCACAATATTAATTTGGGCTTTCTTGGCCGAAGGAGTGATCTCGTGGCAGGCATTCAAGCTCGTTAGCCGCAATGGTGTCGAAGGGTTGTGGTTGGCACAATTAAGTTTTGCGTTTCTTCTGGCAATCGTAATGGGTGCAGCACCTGCGATGTTGGCAGAACAATTTCGTCCCGAATACCGAGTTAGTGCTCACGCGGTGGCATTTAACATTGGCATCGGCATAGCCGGCGGTACCGCGCCCATGGTCGCCACTGCACTCATTAAAGTCTTTTCGAATCCGCTGGCGCCGGCCGGATATTTACTGTTTGCTGCTGCGCTATCCACCGTCAGCGCGTTTGCATTGCATGATCGAAGCCGTGAACCGCTCGCTGAACTAGAATCTGCGGCTATGAAAACTACTTATTAAGCTGAAAGCAAACGCCGGCTGAATCCTCCAGCGAAAAGCTGGAAGGTGGTTTGATCAAATTTGGTGGAGCTAGTCGGGATCGTAGCTCTAGGTTGGCTGAAAACGGGCGAGTTATTGATCCTGCCAAGTCGCACAATGCCGACATCGTCCAGAGACCCTGCAATGCCGGATTGATTGTACGTTTATGCACGGCGACTTTGCTCGAAAGCAACAGCTTCTCTTGGCCCTCTACTTCGATCGGCTGCAGCATTGATGCGCGTGCGCATTCCCGAATTGGGCTTCATTCTAAATTCCGAAATGGAATCTCGTAATGCGAAGATTTTGAATCTCTGGTTCAGAACAAATATGGCGGAGGGCGCCAAGGTGCATGCAGGGTGTCACTTGGTGCCGATGAGATTGAGGAATACGCCTTTGTGGTTGTACTTGAGGTCGGTCAGGTCGTCGGAGAAATCGGTGAAGTTGTAGCCGACACCAACCTTCAGGTTATTGCCGATGCGATGGTAGATCGTGGCCAGTGCCCCGCGTCGCTGTTGATTGATATCTGGAAGGCCAAGTGTTCGCACCTCGGCCAGGCTCTCCCATTGCTTGAGGAACCGCCACTCCACGCGGAATACTGCTAGCTGCGCGGGGTTGTCGAAGAAATTCGGCACCGTGCGATCCAGACTAACCTCTCCGATGCGGTACGCATACTTACTGCCGACGGACCAGTTGGCAGTGACATCGTATGTAACGTCCAGCGCTGCGATGTGGCTCTTCTGAAGGAACTCGGCGGAAGTGCTTTGCAAGCCCAGCTGGTCTGTGGTGGGGACGTTATAGAAATACGTGTACTTGGCGATAGCGCTTAGGCGGTCGTTTCGCACTGGACGGTAGGCATAGCCGAGAACGCCCTCGGTGTAACCGCCACCATAGAAATCGCCGAGCGAGTTATTACTGAAGGAGTAGTCTAGCTTGCCAATTACGCGCCAGTCGGGCGCGAGTTGGTACTTGAAGTTGTTCCGGAACAACCACATGGTCAGTTCAGTGTGCGTCTGGTCGAGCTGTTCGGCATTGTCCCAGCGATACTCGACCCCACTTGAGAATTGGAACTTATCTCGACCGTATCCGACGCGGACTCCAGCCGCCTTGCGATCGGTCTCGGCTCCGGTCTCGGAGTCGCGCAGCTTGCCGAACTCCGCGGTGCCGCCGAAATTCCAGCGCTCTTTGGTCACGAGGTTGATGCCAGTGGCATGAGTGAGGCCGTTCAACTGTGCGCCATCCTGGTAACGCTCTTCTACGTAAACGCTGGAGCTGTCAGAGAGGCGCGTCTTCATGCCCGAAACCAATGTGCCTTGACCGCCGTGGAAGATCTCGCCGTTGTCGGTCCGCTCGTTTTCCATCGAATAGTTGAGATAAAGACTGGTGCTCTCGGAGTAGAGAAAGTTGGTGCCAACCTTACCGCCGGGACCGAGGTCTCCGTCGGATGCCTCGCCGTCGATCCGGAAGCGCTTGGTCAGGTGATACGAGCCGCCCACGCCGGCACGATTGTTGTCTTCACGGCCGCCGCTTGTCGCAACCGTGTCCTGGACAAAACCATAAATGCTCCACGTGTCGCTGGGCGCAAACTTCAGCTGCGCGACGGCGTCTGTGCGCTCGCCCTGCTCCTGAGTTAGGACAACGAGAGGAGAACGGTCCTTGCGCAGATCGTCGCGCACTCCGGCGCTAAAGCTCCATTGTTTCGCGAGTTTATAGCTGAGATCTAATTCGATCGCGCGACTCTCGAGTCCTTGATCTTCGATCCTCTGATCACCCTTGCCCGCGAAGCTCAAGCGGCTCGACACCGGCATCCTAAACGTGCCTCCGTATAGCTGGGTGTCCTTGATCGTCGCCAGTCCCGGCGCTGAGTAACCCGCGTCGATGTTCTGCGTATAGAACGTGAAGCGCCCATCGCGACCCCGAATGAAGTCGCCGAGTCCGACGCTCAGGTCGGCACGGTAAGCTCTTGCTGTCGTGTCCTCGAACGACTCCTCGTCAGGACCCTGGAAGCCGAAACCACCGTCATTGGATTGGAGCGCAGGAGACAGGAGACCCTGGGTGCGTCCTGTCTGCACCTTAATCCAGGAATCGGTGCTCTTCCGCAAGGTCAGGTCTGCCGCTCCGAGATTGCTCGCAGTGTCGCCCTCGTTGGAGTCAGCGGTAAGGCCTAGCCGCACATAGTTGTTAAGCCAGACGTCGCCCTGACCGCCGCTGGCGACCTGGTCTAGTTTCTCGAAACCTGGCGTGTATTCATAACGCACTACGAGATAAGCCTCGTCACCGGTCAAGCCGCTCGTGCGCACCAGCAGGTCGTCGTGAGCGGTTGCCGAGAGCGGCTGGGAAAGCAGCACTCTGCCCTGCAGGTAATCGATGTCGTAGTCGACGTTGGGCCGCAGGTCCACTACACCTGTGACAGTGCCGGAGACCTTATCGTGGATTTCGATGCGTACGCTCTCGGAACCCGTCAGGATGTCCTGGTGGCGGAGGAAATAGAGCGATCCGCCAGTCCCCCGGAAGGACTCATAGCTTGATATTGTTCCCGGTTGGGCAGCAAAGCCGTCCACTGTAATCCGTCGCTGGCCGAAGCTGGTGCTGCTCTCGGAAGCGTAGTGTGCGTTCGCTCCGTACAGGCCTCGGTCTACGTGAGCCAGCTCGTTGTCCATGTAGCCGACCTTGAAATTGCCCCACACACCGTAACTGTCGCCGTGGCTCACTTTCGCGTAGAACTTGCCCAAGGTTGGCGCCATTTCTTCCACTACACTGTCGTCGCCGAACGACGGATAGTAATAATCAGGATCAATACGCCGGAATAATGAATCGGGAGACTTGTCCAGGAAGTTGCTGAACAGGTCTTTTACGGGTCCTTCACGGGTATCCGCGCTCGCCGTCAGATGCCAGCTCTGACGAACCTTTCCGTTCACATAGAATGCAAGTTGGCCATCGAGTGACGAATCGTAGGGTTGTGGATCGTTCTCGCCTTCCAAGAGTTTTGCGGCTCCGCTCGAATTGTTCTTCGACAGCGTGAAGTCAGCAACGCCGAGATAAAACAGATCGTTTCGCTTGAATTCCAGATCACGAAGATACAATGAGCCGTCCCCACCATCGTCGAGGACCGCGACCTCGACCGTATGTGTACCGGTGGGAAGAATCTCCTCCGCAACGAACTTGCCCTGCGAGTCGACGGGAATCTGGCGGCCCGCTACCCAAACTGTGTGGCCCGTTGGTATCGCGCTGCCCTGTACCTTCACCGTCCCGCTACCGAGCGGAATATGGTGGCGCGCCAGATCGTTCTCGCCATACGCAGCCAGCAGCTCGTGCGCCGACTGCCCGTCGGTCGTCACTGCGTTTGCAGGCGCCTTACCGTGATACAGCCACAGTGGCCGCGAATCTGTTTCGTCGAAATTGCCCTTAGAGTCATAGGCACGCAGCAGATACTTGAGTTCACGCACCGAGCTCTCGAGAATCTTGACAGACGGCTGCCATTCCCCAAGGCCCACGTCATCGACTGGGATGATTGCCAGGGGCACAGCTTCGAGCGACTGCTGCTGTTCGAATATTCGAATTTCAGCACGCTGGATGAAGCTCGAATAGTTGTTGTACATGCGGAAATGCACGACGGTTGCGGTTGGACCCTCGACGGTGTCAATCACGCTCACTGCGACGGGATTTGCGGCAACCGCGAGACGACGGCGCGACTCGAGATTGTCGAACTGGAACTGGATATTGGCTTTGTCGAGCGCGACGTCAGTGCAGCGCTGGATGTCAGAAGAGCTGCGGTTTAGATCATCGATCGGCTTGCCGTCGACGGTGATGTGCATCACATTCAGCTCGTACGGGCTCTTCGGAACAATCTCCTGGGTGGAACGCGTGATGTCCACACCGTCGTAGTTGTCCGACGGCAATTGTTCGTCGTACACGACCTGCACGCGCACGAACGATTCTTCACCTTGAGTAAAGCCTGTGTTCACGACATCGTCGGACTGGACGTAGCCGCGTCCCTCGTGTTCGGCTCGAGCATCTTTTAGCAGCGGATCCTTCATGACGGCTTCCATGGCTCGCCGAGCTCGCGCTGCCGAAAGCCCAATGTCGTCGCCATAAACCTCCGCCGTGCGGCGGTCGAGTCGCTCGTCCTTTGTATAGCCGATAAATCTCAGTCGCGCGTTGGTTCGATCGGCGATCTCTGTAAGCGCACGATGCAGACTCGACGCGTAGTCAGGAGGAATGACGGGCTGGCCGTTCGCCAGCTGGATGCTGGGGATACTTCCCCAGGGAGGATCGTAAACCTTGGTCACCTTCTCCTCTACGTCGTCGGGGCACAGTTGCGCTTCCTCCGGCAACTCCTGGAGAGGATCGTCGTACCAGAATTCCACCTCGATGCGGCGATTAAACGCGCGCCCCTGCGCAGTCTCATTGGAAGCGATCGGGTGCGACGCCCCGCGGCCGTCGCTTTCGACCTCCGACGCCGGTAATCCCAGGATTTTCCGCATAGCCAACGCGACGCGCTGCGCTCTTGCCTTGGACAACGACAACTGGTCTCCATACAAGCTCGCGTCGCGGCCAGTGAGCGGCGCGTCATCGGTGTAGCCGATAAACCGCACCGTCACGCCCTGCTTGTCTCGCAGGTTGTCGAGCGCTTGCTTGACCTGTGTGGTGAAGGATTCCGAAATGGGAACGTTCTCGTCGGTGTACCGAAGTGGAACGACGAGGTTCCTGACGCGCATCCGTGGCGTCTGGCCTTCCTTGAATCGCATTTTGCAAACGGTCTCCGTTCGGCAGACCTTGACACGCTTAACGGAATCCGTCGCATTCGAGTCGTGCGACCATTCGCCGATTTTCTGGTCACTCGAGAGATGTCGCTCGCCCGGCTCGTTAGGCTTGGCCAAATTAACTTGGCCCAGGCCACCAAGGGCCGTCATCAGCAGGAATGCGCCTGTCAGAAGTAGATGTCGGTGTTTACTCATGCCGTTCACCTGCCCCCTGACGCACGGAGTTCAGACTTTTTGGGCGGGGCTCCACGGCGCCAGAAAACCTCCCGCTCAATGGTCAGCACATAGCTTTCTTTCTCCGCGTCCCATTCTTGAATCAATTGCTGCTTAACCGCCTGCACGCGTTGTTCGACGAGTGCCTCATCCTCCGTATCGGCGATGTATGACAAACGCAATATCGACGGCGCTTTGCGCAGCTCCCCAAGGAGTACGTCGATGCGCGGCCGCCACTGCGCCCGGAATTCGGTCTTACCCGGCTCGAAGGCCGCATCGGACAGGTCGATCGCGACCACGTGATGAATTGACGCACCGAAATCGAATTTCAAGTCCTTACCGCTCGTGGCGCGCTTGATCTGCACTTGGTCGGTCGTCAAGCGGAAACCGCTGGGGAGTGTTCTGTCGTCGAGCTTGAGCACAAAATTGCTGCCGCGGGTATCGTTCGGCGTCACTGCGCAGGTAATGTGGAACCGCCCGTACTGGTCCGTAACAGCTTGCAGACCGTTGGCAGTCACTACACGCACGCGTGCAAGACCCTGTTCACCGTCGTCCTGGATGCCGTTGAGATTGGCGTCGTTAAAGACTTTCCCGATCACGTCAGTGCAATCGAAGGTGAAATCGGGCACGATGCGCACAGTCGCGGTTGCGTCTCCAGACATCGCGGTGCCGGTCGCGCTGTTCAGTGCTTGTGCGTGGTTTACGAATTCGCCCTCGGTGACGCCGACGCCAACCGCGAGCAGCAGTTTCAGCGTGCGCACTTGCGAGCTGGTGACTCCCAAGCCATTCCAGCTGAGTGTCCGGCCTGCGACGGAAGGCTCGGTCGGCACGCCGTCGAGAACCGCAGAGCCCTTAACGTAGGTGAATCCCGCAGGCATGCGATCCACGATGCTCACGGCTGTCAGCTGCAAGCCTGCAGTGTTGTTCACGGTGATCACGTAAGGAACCAGCTGCCCGCGCGTCACGTTGACCTGCGGGGTCGTCTTGGTGATCGCCAGGGAACCAACGAGTTGTGGATCCAGCGGAATATGGTTATTGAAGATCTGCCCTGAGCCGGGCAACTGGCTGCCATCCAAACCCAAGTTCAGGAAGTAGTTCGTTCCGGCGGTGCGTGCCGCGATAGACGGCGGCGGCGCAAACTCTGAAGCTTGTGCTTCGCAGTACGGGACCGCAGGCAGCGCATCGTTAGCGCTTCCCGAGCACGCCGGTATTGAGATGGGAGCGGTCGCAGCATCTGAAGTCGCCGGAATGAGCTTCGACTCACCCGCCACATAGTTCGCAGGCGCGGTCACCTGGATGAGATAGCTGCCGCCGGCAGGGCATGCGGGATCCGAGAAGTTGATGTCGAAGCGGTAATAACCGGCAGCCAACGTAATCTGGTTCTGCTGAGCCGGATCGTCAAAGCAACTCGCGGGGAGAGGAGTGCCGCCTCTCACCATGCTGAGCGTGGCGCCCGCAATCGGCCCGCGCGTCATGGAGTCGTATACGACGCCGTTGGGTCCGATCGGCAGATTCAGATTCTGCAGGTTGCTGCCGGAAGGGACGATGATATCGGTGATCTGCTGCAGATTGTTGGTGAAGGCGGAGTCGCATTTACCCAGCTTTGCGGTGTTCGCGCCGGCGCCCGGTGCCGCGAACCGCAACTCGTACCGGTCGGCTCCATTCGTTGGCGTGACGCCCGTGAAATGATAAGCGCCGTTCACGTCCGAGACCGCGGACTGCATCAACAGGCCGCCGTGGTACAACCCAACTGTCCATCCCTGCAGCAGCGGCTCGCCCGAATCGGGAATCTTGTTGAAGTTAGCATCGTGCCAGACAGTACCGTTCAGCATTCCGGAGCCCGGGGTTCCACCAATATCAACCGAGGCGCTCGCGCTCGCAGTTTGCTGCGGACTGTTCCAGGTCACGGTGGCGGTGTTGGTAAGCGTTGTGCCGGCGGCAAGACCCGCGGCAATTTGAACCCGAAACCTTATGTCGATGGACTGGCCGGGCTGCAACGGTCCGTTCGTTGTGGAATAGTCTGCGGTCAGTATCGAGCCCGCGACCGTGACGCCTCTGGCTGCGCCGTTCATAGTCGGCGCCGGCGGGTTCACAAACACGAGACGGCCTGCACCCGCGCTGCTGAGATCGTCGGTGATTACGACCGTGGTGGCCGGGCTGGCAGAGGCATTTGTCACGTGCACCAAGTAGTCAAGCTGCCCGCCGGCCGTGGCAGCGCCGCCGCCCACTACGCTGACTTGCTTGGTAATGGCGAGGCCGGGAACTCCTACTGTGACTGTGTGGGCATCTTGGAAATCGAGGACGCCTGGGGTGCCGTCGGTGAGCGTGCGAGTGAAGCCTTGGCGGGTGGATACGCTGGACGCACCATCAAACCACTGGACGGCTCCGGCGATGTTCGTGAGCGTAGCGCCGTTTTGAGTGTTCGCGTCCAGCTGGCTTTGGTAATTGATGATCAAGCGCTGGTTCTGGCTGATCGTGGCTGCCGCCGTGAGCATATTTAGCGTGAGCTGGCAGGTGGGCTGGCTGTAGCTGATCGAAAAATCGGTACCCGCAACCAGGGGCCCCTTGCCGGGAACTGCCGTGACTCCATCGGCTTGAAAGACCTGTGCACTGACCACCTGAGGGGTCGCACTGCACATGCCGCCCGTCGCACCGCTGGGGAGTCGATCAAGGATTGTGGTGTTCCATGCATCGCTCACGCCGGTGTTCTGGACATTAAGACCGAACTGTCCTAACTGTCCGGGGTTCATCGTCGCTGGTCCCGTTTTGGTCAGGACGAGATCGGGCATAGGGGTTCCACCAATATCAACGGAGGCACTCGCGCTCGCAGTCTGCTTCGGAGTGTTCCAGGTCACGGTACCGGTATTTGTGAGCGTTGTGCCGGTGGGAAGACCTGCGGCAATTTGAACCCGGAACTTTATGTCGATGGACTGGCCGGGCTGCAAAGGTCCGTTCGATGTGGAATAGTCCGCGGTCAGTATCGAGCCCGCGATCGTGACGCCTGTGGTCAAGCCATTCATGGTCGGCGCCGGCGGATTCACAAACGTGAGACGACCTGCACCCGCGCTGCTGAGATCGTCGGTGATTACGACCGTGGTGGCCGGGCTCGCGGAAGCATTGGTCACGTGCACCAGGTAGTCAAGCTGGCCGCCAGCCGTGGCAGAGCCGCCGCCCACGACGCTGACTTGCTTGGTAATGGCGAGGCCCGGCACCGCTACCGTCACGGTGTGAGCGTCCTGGAAATCGAGGACGCCTGGGGTGCCGTCGGTGAGCGTGCGGGTGAAGCCTTGGCGGGTCGACACGCTGGACGCACCGTCAAACCACTGGACAGCGCCGGCGACGTTGGTGAGCGTAGCGCCATTTTGACTGTTCACGTCGAGTTGGGTCTGGTAATTGATGATCAACCGCTGGTTCTGGCTGATCGTGGCCGCGGCCGTGAGCATATTTAGCGTGAGCAGGCAAGTAGGCTGGCTGTAGTTGATGGAAAAATCGGTACCTGCAACCAATGGCCCTTTGCCCGGAACGGCCGTGACTCCATCGGCCTGAAACACCTGTGCGCTGAGCACTTGGGGTGTCGTACTGCACATGCCGCCGGTGGCACCGGTGGGGAGTCGATCAAGGATGGTGGTGTTCCATGCGTCGCTCACGCCGGTGTTCTGGACATTAAGAGCGAACAGCCCTGACTGTCCTGGGTTCATCGTCGCCGGTCCCATTTTGGTCAGGACAAGATTGGGTGGGGAGGTTTGTGCGACATTGATCGAGGCGCTCGCGCTCGCCGTCTGCTGCGGAGTGTTCCAGGTCACGATGGCAGTGTTGGTGAGAGTCGTGCCGGCGGGAACTCCCGCAGCAATCTGCGCGCGGAAGTGTAAGTCGATGGACTGTCCGGGCTGCAACAGACCGTTGGATGTGGAGTAGTCCGCGGTCAGTATCGAGCCCGCGACCGTGACGCCTGCGGTCGAGCCGTTCATAGTCGGCGCCGGCGGATTCACAAACGTGAGACGACCTACACCCGCGCTGCTGAGATCGTCGGTGATTACAACTGAACTGGCTGCGAAGTTCGGGGGATTGTTCGAGGGATTGGTCACGTGCACCAAGTAGTCAAGCTGCGCTCCCGGCAGCGCCGCGCCGCCACCTACTACGCTGACTTGTTTGGTAATTGCCAGACCTGGGATCACTACCGCGACGATCTTGGTGAGGTGAGCCCCCTCGAGGCTGAAAAACGCGTTACCGTTTGGCGCAATGCCACCGTTGCCGAAATTAACGATCCCACTGTTCGGATTAAATATTGTGTAGTTAATTCCCGCGGGACCATAGCGGTGCGGATCGGTTGCGATTGCGCAATTGGGGTTCGGCCCAAGAGCGCTAAAAGCCCATCCCGGGGGGCTGGCACAAACTCCATCGTCCTCGAGGCCAAAAATAGGGACTGACGCGCTAAGCTGTACGGCGGTGATGGTTTTGCTGGTGTTGTTTACGACCCCAATCATGTTGTCGTCGTGGCCGTTATCGTAAGAGGGGGCAGGATTGGGGAACGTTGTTGTGATTGACCCGTCAGCGTTGAAGGTGATCAAGATGGTGCAACCCTCATTGGCGCGTCCGTCTTGATTGCCGAGATAGGTGGGACTAACACCCCTCCCACCACCCGCATTGCCGCCGGTGATAATGGCGCACGTCTGCGTCTGGGCAAACGCAGAGTTCGCTCCCATCATCAGAGCGATGAGGCCTAAGACAAGTGAAATCCTCTTTAGAGCGCGGGCTCCTTTGAACAGCCGTGCTCTTCTTGGGCTGCCAATAGCTGCATGAGCCATGGGGGGCTTCTGCAAATCATCGATCTCGGGAACTGGCGTGCGGAAACGGAGAGCAAGGCGCAGCTTGTCGAGCAGGATTTCGATCCAGCTGTCGCCTCCTACATGAATTGTGCTGCTCGAAGTCATGTACGCCCTCGTTCCCATTACCAAGCAACTCATCGCCAGGAGGGACCGAGGGAGTCCACGCTTGTGGACTGGATTCCGGCGGTCCCGCCGTCATAGGGCCCCCGGAGCCCATTAGACCGGTGACTTTGCGCGGCCATCTTTCGGTGGCCTTGCCTTTGTCAGAATCGTGAAGAACAACTAGCTAATCAGATAACTCTTGACTCCTAACTTAAGGGTTTCGTCTCTACTCTCATCGTCACGTTGCGGGCAGGAAATCTATTGGATACGAAATCGTGACAGCTTGAACCCCGTCCTTCGCGCCGAAATTGATCGTCTTAACGCGGCTCACCACCTGAGCGGCGAGATCTGGAGCATCCATGTCACTCGACTGCAGCACGCACATTGACACGCTGCCATCCGGCTCGATCGTCAGCTTCACGATCATCTTGCCCTGCAAGGTCGGATTGTTACGGAGTTCCCGGTTGTAAAGCCGATAGAACGACGCCTTGTAGCGATCAAACACAATCTGTATTTCTTCGTCCGTGCGGGCAGCACCCGGCCCGCTGTGCGCTTTGGGTCGATCGCTGCCGCCGCCAATCGCGTCAATCGAGCTTGTCGCGCGGGCAACGGTCACTCCCGGCATTCCACCTCCGCCTGCGCCACCGCCGCCTTTACCTCCGCTTCCGCCACCTCCCACGCTGTGGTTTAGCGAGGCAGTGTTTATGCCGCCGCTTGCCCCGGGCGTGTTGGTTGTTAACAGAGAGCGTGATGAGGATCGGCCGACTTCATCGGCCGCACCGACACGTGCATCAGCTCCGAGACGTGGCGCGGTGTCGTCCTCTGCTAAGCTCGCGAACTTCTCCTTGAATGCCAGAATGCCGGCCCTTCCCACATTAGTCTGTGGTTGAGAGGGTGCAGAGACGATCTCCTCCGGCGCAGGGCCTTCCGGGGCTTTCGGTTTCGGTTCGGGTGCTCGCGTCTCTACTCGGGGCCCAGCCGCAGGTCGTGATGAAGGGGAGGGAGCCACGGTCGCAGGAACCGGAATCGCAGCGGGGCGATAGAAGACAATGTCGATCTCTTTATTATTGCGGGTGGGTGCTTTGTGAAGGAGCATTGGCGCCCCCACAAGCAACAGCAAGGCCAACAACGCGGTGTGGAGTAGAAAACTCTCCAGCATGCTGCGAGGTGACAGTGCTCCGGATTCTCTGAACATGGTCCTGCCGATTTGCATGGTTGTCATTAGGCAGCCACTCTTAATTGGCGGTGATAAATTCGACCTTCAAATCCTCAACGCCTGACTTCGCGAGATCGAGGATGCGTAGAACCCC
>DATEKE010000087.1:0-10813 GCA_035277605.1 Terriglobales bacterium
CTGCCTGCTCGACGGTCATCGCGGTAACATCGCAGATGTTCTTACCATTGATCTTCACATTGCGTGCTTCGGCCCGCAGACGCTGTCCCTGGCAGTCTTGGCAGGTCGCGTAGCCCCTATAACGGCTCAGAAACACGC
The DNA here is from genome assembly GCA_035277605.1 of Terriglobales bacterium. GTDB lineage: Bacteria > Acidobacteriota > Terriglobia > Terriglobales > Acidobacteriaceae > Gp1-AA112. The sequence goes on from DATEKE010000087.1 coordinate 139, forward strand.
GGACGTGGAGCTTGTACTTCTTCCGCTCGAGGAGAGAGAAGAAGCCGGTGATGCCGGGAAACTTTCCTTCGCCGTGTAGCACGAGAAGACGCTGATCTTCCTCGAGATCGCACCAGGGCACATCAAGCGGAATGCCATGCGTCTTCGCGAATCGCTTCAGCTCAGTCTGAAAAACACGATACTTCGGCTTTGTCCACGGTTCGATCACGCCATCATTGAACGTGAGCAGCGGATTCGGGATCACCAGATTGAGATCGAAATCAATGGTGTTGCCGAATCCCTGGCAACGCTGGCAGGCACCGTATGGATTGTTGAACGAGAAAAGACGCGGTTCCGGTTCCTCATACTTGCGGCCGCAGAACTTGCACTCGAACCTCTGTGAGAAGCGAAGCTGGCGACGCGAGCTTTCGTCGCGTGGAACAATTTCGAAGACGGCCTCGCCGGATTCACGGTAGCCGATTTCCAGCGCATCAACGATACGCGCGCGCTGGTCTGGCGCAAACACGATGCGGTCGACCAGCACAAACACCGGTTCGGCAAAATTGACTTCTAGAAGCGATTCCGGTGTCGAGAACTCGAAGATGTTCCCGTTCTGGTACAGGCGATTGAATCCGCGCCGGCGCAACTCTCCAAGACGATCTTTGACCTGATCGCTCAATCCGCCATTCGTCTTTGCCGGTACTTTGGCCCGTCCACGTTTGCTTTTCTTGTCAGCAGCGGTCTGCGGTGTTGTCGGAAGCACGGGAAATAAGACGTGAAACCGGGTACCTTCGGGCAGTTCGCTCAGCGCGGCGAAGACCTCATCGACCGTGTCCTTCTTTACTTCGGTGCCGCAGTTGATGCAGAACGTCTTCCCGATCCGGGCAAAGAGCAGTCGCAGGTAGTCGTAGATTTCCGTAGCCGTCGCAACCGTCGAGCGAGGATTACGCGTGGTGTTCTTCTGCCGGATTGCGATCGCAGGAGAGATGCCGTCGATTAGATCGACATCCGGCTTCTCAATCCTTTCCAGGAATTGACGTGCATAGGCGGAGAGTGACTCGACGTATCGACGCTGGCCCTCGGCGTAGATGGTGTCGAACGCCAGAGATGATTTTCCGGAGCCCGACACCCCTGTTACCACGGTCAGGGTGTTATGCGGGATCTCAAAATCCACATTTTTCAGGTTATGGACGCGCGCCCCGCGCACCACAATGCTCTCGTTCGACATCCGGAGAAGACCTAGTCCCGCCGCACTCAGGGAGGTTCAGAAGGCAGAGGGGAATCTTTGATTATAGCCGTTCCTAGAATGCTGGCTGCTACACCATGGGTTCCAGGGTCGAAAACTGGCCGGAGCTTAGAACATAAGAGCACGCGGCCCGGAGGCGCGAAATACGTCCCACCCGGTCTTCCCATTTTGATCACTTGAGCCAATTTGGGAATCACTCGGACTTCTCCTCTATGTACCGGGAATGGTGGAGGTTGCTAGCCGATTGCGATGGCAAGCCCAACAGGTATGTTCCAACCAGGCAAGATGGCGGTTGCGTCCTGACCAATTTGGGCTGCATTTCTAATGACTTAGCGCTCCTCGTTTGGAACTCGCTCTGCATCGACAAAAGGCGTGACTCATGGCCCCACTCAATGCGATTGCTTCTGCGAGCGGGTTAGTTGATGGGTAACAAAGCAGTCGCGGGGCTTTCGATCGAGCTTCTCAATCCGTCCGACTTTCTTGTGGCGGATGCCGACCTGTCTTGCCTTGACGGCTGCAGAGGCGTTCTGGGCGACCTAAAACTCACCATACGCGGAGCCCACGATGCCGACATGGTTATGGAGGCGCTCGAATCCGGGCTGGTTGACATTCTCCTTCTCAGCCAGGAATTGCCTGGCGCTCAGAACTTGGAACTCCTCCGGCACATTCACTATTGGTATCCCGAAACCCAAGTTGTGATGATTGCCGACACTCCAAGCTACGGGGCGGCAGTTCAGGCGGCTAAGCTCGGCGTGTTGGATTACCTGCCGAAGCCATTGGATAGCCTGGCCTTACGGCTTACAATCGAGCGCGCCATGGAACAGTACCGGATTGAGGCGGGACAGCATACGCTCATGCGCGAGTCGCCGGATGCCGAGGGCGCATGGGGAATCGTGGGCAAGACTCCAGCCATGATGAAGCTGTACAAGCTGATTGGCAAGATTGCCGGCAACATTCATCCAGTATTGATTTTGGGGGAAAGCGGGACTGGGAAAGAACTGGTTGCACGTGCCATTCACTACAGCGGACCGCGTCAGGATCGTCCCTTTGTGCCGGTTGACTGCGGGACGCTCGTCCCGACATTGATGGAAAGCGAGCTTTTCGGTCACGAACGCGGTGCCTTCACTGGGGCGGAGCGCTCAAAAGAAGGCCTTTTGAGGATCGCAGAAGGCGGGACAGCCTTTCTGGATGAAATCGGAGATCTTCCGTTAGAACTTCAGGCCAAGCTGCTGCGCGCGCTGCAAGAGAAGGAAATTCGTCCCGTCGGCAGCACTCGGCGTATTCGCATCGATGTGCGTGTGATCGCTGCAACCAACCGAAAACTGGAAGATGACGTGAGATTTGGGCGCTTCCGCAAAGATCTATATTTCCGGCTCAACGTTGTGACTCTCAAGCTTCCGCCTCTGCGGGACCGCATCGACGACCTCGAAGACCTGATCGACACCTTCCTCGATCGGATCGCAAGAAACAGCGGTCAACCGCGGAAGCCAATTTCGCGAGATGCCCTGCGCCTCCTGAAAACCTATTCATGGCCGGGGAACGTGCGTGAACTCGAGAACTTCGTGGAGCGCGCAGTGGCTCTGAGCAGCGGCAAAATGCTGGAGCCGGTCGATTTTCCAACCCAGATCAGCGCCCGGCTCAATCCTTCTCGTCCTGCGAGTGAGGAGCCGCTACGTCGCGTGGGCAGGGTTGTTCCCATCGTTGAAGTTGAGCGTCACGCGATTCTTAACGCGGTAGCTGAAGCAAAGGGCGACAAGCTCTTGGCCGCGCAAATGCTCGGGATCGGGAAGACGACCCTTTATCGGCGTCTGCGTGAGTACGAGCGAAGGAAACGCTTGGAGGCGATACCAGATAGCACTCCTGCATAGAAATAGTTGCAGTCCGCGTCTCCGCGTGCTCCATGGCGCGAGGATTGAGAGAATTTGTCCGCATTCTATGAAGAGTCTGGCACGGCTTGACGCTTTCGCTAGGCATCCAAGGTAAGTTCCTTTTCCTCTAATTCCCTTTGTTGGTTGCTGTTCCGGGTAGCCGGCGCTTTTTCCAGCTTCAAGTTCAGGCAACAAATTGATCCCAACATCCGCTAACAAGTCAGATCCGGTACTCTCTGGGGGCTTCGCGGCAGCGGGAGGACAAGCGGTGCAGGCAGACCAAAACCGCCAGCTAGTTATCGACATTCAGCCAGAAGCAGAATCCAGCGAAATCCAGCAGAGCGGAAGCATTTGGGACGAGAGCGCCGCGCCGGAATTGGCCCGCCGCATCAGCTCGCTCGGAGACTGGTTTCACAACATCAACATCAATGGAATCTGGACCGCTCCCAATCACTTCCTGGGTGACTTCCCTAACGTAAAGTGGAAGCACATCTCCAAAGCCTTTCCTGAAGATTTGCGGGGGGCCTCGGTACTCGATATCGGCTGCAATGGCGGCTTTTATTCCATCGCTCTGAAGAAAAGAGGCGCTGGACGGGTGCTTGGTGTCGATGTCGATGATCGCTACTTGAACCAAGCTCGTTTTGCGGCCGACACTCTTGGCTTGGCGATTGAGTTCGAGAAGCGCTCGGTTTACGACGTGGACCAGATTGAAGGTCAGTTCGACTACGTGCTGTTCCTCGGCGTCTTTTACCATCTCCGCTATCCCCTTTATGCGCTGGACAAGATCATCAAGAAAGTTCGAGGCAAGCTTTTCTTCCAGAGCATGATGCGTGGCTCGCAGGAAGAACGCCAATGGAGCGCGGACTATCAGTTCTGGGACATGCACCCGTTCAAAGATCCGGATTTCCCCTGCATGTACTTCATCGAAAATAGCTATGCGGGCGATCCGACCAACTGGTGGGTTCCGAACCGCGGCGCAGTTGAGGGAATGCTGCGCAGTTCGGGGCTGGAGATCATAGCTCACCCGGAGACCGAGACATACGTTTGCGAGCCGCTGCGCGTGCAGCGCGACGGCAAGTACATCTTCGATTTAGAACTTTCAGGAACGCTGTAGCACATTCCGACAGAGACGAGGACTCATGGTTGAAGCGGTAATGCTCTGGAATGAGCCGAACAATCTTTCCCACTGGGACTTCAAGATCGACACCGATTGGAAGATGTTCGCCGATATGGCGATCACTGCTGCCAAAGCGATCCGTCGGGTGAATCCGGAGCTGCCGATCGTGCTCGGCGGAATCTCCCCGATTGATCCACATTTCATTCAGCTGCTTGGAACGCACGGCGTGCTCGATGCCGTAGATGTCGTCGCGCTTCACGGCTTTCCCCTCGACTGGAATCACTGGAACGTGAATGAGTGGCCGGCGAAGCTGGACGAAATCCGTGCCGTGACCAAGCTGCCCATCTGGATCTCAGAAGTTGGCGCTTCGTCCTTCGGAGCAGAAGAGGTGCAGCTTTTCGGGCTCCAGCGCATGGCGGAGCTTCTAAGAGGACGCGTCGGTCGCGTTCACTGGTACAGCTTGTACGATCTGCCAGCGTCGTGGACTGCGACTACTCGTCACAAAGAAGCCGAGGGCAGCTCGTACTATCGTCATTACTACATGGGACTGCTGCGCGAAGATGGCACGCCGAAGATGGCTGCCGAACACTTTCCCGAGGGTCTCGGGATTTGCCAATGGTTCCATTTTGAAGATCACAGACTCGATCCGGCAGTGGAGTGGCTGCGGCGCTTAGGAGTTCGCTATCTGCGCACGGGAGTTAGCTGGGCCGACAGCTACCGTGAGAACGCCGAGGCATGGTTCGATCGCCAGATGGGTGCCCTCGGGGACTTTGAAGTAACCATGACCCTTTGTTTCACGCCGGAGCATCTGGGCGTGGCTCCGCATTACACCAGTCCGCCCAAGGATCCGAACAGCTTTGCAGAGTTCGCGGAGTGGGCGGTCACGCGGTATGCGCCTGCGAAACAGACGCGGAAAGCGGATGCAGCGTATGCGTCCGAGCCGGTAACCAGATAACTAATTGGAGCGAAATGCGCGCTAAGAAAATTCTGATCACGGGTGGTGCTGGATTCGTTGGTTCGCACTTGGCTGACGCCCTGCTTGAGGCGGGACACGAGGTTCGTGTGTTCGACATCCTCTCGCCTCAGGTACACAGGAGCGGAGCCCCGGATTACCTCTCTCCTGAAGTGGAACTCATGGCGGGAGACATGCGCGATGCTGCTGCGGTGCGTCGCGCGATCGAGAACGTAGATGTGATCTTCCATCTCGCCGCCGCCGTGGGCGTAGGCCAGTCGATGTATCAGATTTCCGACTACATGTCGGCCAACACTCAAGGCACAGCGATCCTGCTCCAGGCGCTGCTCGATAGCAAGAACCACATTGAGAAACTCGTGCTGGCATCGTCGATGTCGATTTACGGTGAAGGTCAGTATCTCTGCGCAAATTGTGGAGATGTAGCGCCGGGTCCGCGTGGTTCGGGTCAGTTACAGACAAAGCAGTGGGAAGTACTTTGCCCGAAGTGCGGCGCTGAACTCACCCCGGTTCCAACCACAGAAGCCAAGCCGTTGCAATGCACGTCGGTGTACGCGCTCTCTAAAAAAGATCAGGAAGAAATTTGCCTGCTGTACGGCCGCACGTACGATCTGCCGGTTGTTGCTTTGCGGTACTTCAACATCTACGGCACGCGGCAGGCTCTGTCGAATCCTTACACCGGCGTAGCCGCGATCTTTGCATCGCGCCTGCTGAACCGGCGTGCACCGCTGGTCTTCGAAGATGGAAGACAGATGCGCGATTTTGTCAGCGTGCACGACGTAGTCGCGGCCAATCTGCTGGCAATGAATTCTGACAAGGCGAATGGATACGCACTGAATATCGGCTCCGGAATGCCCATCTGCATTCACGAAGTCGCCGATTCGCTCTCACGTGCGCTCGAAATTGACATGCCGTGCGAGATCACAAGCAAGTATCGCGCGGGAGATATCCGCCACTGCTTTGGCGATATCAGTAAGGCGCGCGAACTGCTCGGGTACGAACCGAAAGTCAACTTCGATCAAGGCATTGCTGAATTGGTGGAATGGCTGAGCCAGCAGAGTGCAGAAGACAAGGCGGAGAACATGGTCGCGGAGCTGCAGACATTTGGGCTCACGGCTTAACGCCAAACACAAAAGGAACAGAGGCGTAATGGTAAATCGAGACGAAAACCGGTCAGCGCTGATCTTTGGCGGAGCCGGATTTATCGGCGCGAACCTGGCGCGTCGTTTATTGACTGATACAGAGGCTCGCGTTCACATCTTCGACAATCTCTCGCGCAAGGGCGTCCAGCACAACCTGGAGCAGCTCAAGAAAGCAGCAGGGAAGTCCGGCAGACTGCGAGTTACGGTTGGTGACATTCGCGATGCGAGTGCAGTTCAGCGCGCAGCGCGGGATGCAAGTGAGATTTATCAGTTCGCTGCCCAGGTCGCGGTCACTACTTCCGTTAGCGATCCTCGCTGCGATTTCGAGACGAACTGTATTGGAACGTTCAACGTGCTCGAAGCGGCGCGATTGTCGGACAATCGTCCCTTCCTTCTGTTCACCTCAACCAACAAAGTCTATGGCGAGATGCCCGATGAGCCGCTGACAAGCAGTGTGAGCCGGTACGGCTATGCGACGCGGAAGGCCATCACCGAAGATCAGCCGCTCGACTTCCATTCACCTTACGGCTGCTCAAAAGGCGCGGCCGATCAGTACGTTCACGAATATTCACGCATGTACGGCTTGCCGACGGTGGTCTTCCGGATGTCGTGCATCGCCGGCGAAATGCAGTATGGGAACGAGGACCAGGGTTGGGTAGCGCATTTCCTGTACACCACACTGCGCGGGACGCCGCTAGTGATCTACGGCGATGGACGCCAAGTACGCGACGTGCTGTATGTCGGCGACCTGGTGCCCGCGTTCGATGCTGCGCGCCTCTGTCTGCACAAAACAGCCGGCCAGATCTACAACGTTGGCGGCGGGTCGGAGAACACGGTTTCTCTCATCGAGTTGATTGATCAAATTTCGATGATGACGGGCAAACGCTTGCGCTACTCGCACGAGCGGCGACGTCCTGGCGACCAGCTTATTTACGTGAGCGACTACTCCAAGCTGGCTCAGCACACCGGATGGAAGCCGAAGGCGTCCGTGCGAGAGACCCTGCAAGCCATTTACACCTTCTGGCGTGAGCATCCGGAAATCTTCGGCGAGGCTCCTGCGAGTCGCGAGGTGGAAACGCCTCTGGCAGCAGGTATAGGACTGCTGGAGAGGACGGCGTAATGAAGTACGCATTCGTAAACCCAAATTGGAACTTTACGGGGTCGACCTACTTCGGCTGCGCCGAGCCCCATTATCCGCTCGAATTACTGTTCCCTTATCAACAAGTGCGGCAAGCTGGGGATGAGGCCTTCCTTATTGATGCTCAGGTTGAGAACCTGAGCACAAACGAGGTTGGGCCGAAAATTCGCGACTTTAATCCGGATTTTCTTGTCGTTCCCACGGCTCCTTCGTACCTCTTCTGGCGGTGTCCGCCTCCAGAGCTTCGGGTTCCGCAAGAATGGTTCCAGGCATTGCGTGGATGGGGAACGCAAGTGGCGATTGGGCCGCATCCGTCCGCAACGCCTGCTGCCACCATGCGCAAAACCGGCTGTGATATCGCCATGCGCGGCGAGCCCGATCAGACGATTCCCCAGTTAGGAACGACGCCGTGGCAGGATATCGCCGGCTGCTCCTGGCGCGATGACAAAGGCGAGCACATCAGCGCGCAGCTCGGGGCGACGGACATGAAGGCACTCGGCGCGCTCGACTTCCATAACTATCCGGTCGAGCTGCATCGACATCGTCATCACGTCTTCAGCGGCGAAGGACATGGCGCAGAACTCGAGTTTGCGCGCGGATGCCCGTGGGCCTGCACCTTCTGCAACAAGACACTCTTCCGTAATAAGTTCCGCGAACGCAGCGTCGAAGCGCTGCTCTCGGAAATCGACGCGCTGATCGCGCGCGGAGTCGATTACATCTACTTCATCGATGAGATCTTCGGCGTGGGCAAGAACGTTTTGCGGCTGCTCGAAGCTATCGCCGAGCGGCCCTTAACGGTCGGTTTCCAGACGCGCATCGATCTGTGGAACGAAGAAACGCTGGATCTGCTCGGACGCGCGCATTGCATCTCGATGGAGTGTGGCATTGAGTCCATAACCGAAGAAGGCCGCGAAGAGCTGAACAAGAACTGCCGCATCGATACCCAGCGCATCGGTGAACTGCTGATCTATGCTCGTCAGCGTATTCCCTGGGTACAGGCCAACCTCATTTTGACCGAGAAGGACGACAAAGCCGAGATCCGCCGTTGGCAAGAGAATCTCAAAGCGCACGGCGTGTGGGTCAGCGAGCCGGTTCCGATGTTTCCCTTCCCTGGAAGCCCGCTGTACGTGCAGACCTTCGGCGAGGCGCCAGACGACACCGCCTGGGAACGCGCCCACCACTTCTATACTTCTCTATTCAAGGACAAGGGCTACAGCGACATTCAGGAACAACAGCCTGCGGCCATCGAGGACCTGGAATGCACGTATTGATGACTGCCGACACCATCGGCGGCGTGTGGACCTACTGCCGCGAACTGGTGACGCAGTTGTCGCGCAAGGGCATCCGGGTAACGCTGGTCAGCTTCGGCGAAATTCCCACGACTGCTCAGAATGAATGGACCGAAGGCCTCGACAATGTATCGCTGCATCCGACAGCCTTTCGGTTGGAATGGATGCAGGACGCGCAGAGCGATCTCGAACAATCTGCCTCCTTTTTGAAAGACCTCATCGCCGAGACCAAACCTGACGTCCTCCATTTCAACCAGTTCTATTACGGAAGCCTCGACTGCGATTTGCCTCGCATTGTCGTTGCTCACAGTGATGTGGTCAGTTGGTGGGTGGGAGTGCACGGCGCTGAACCGCCCGACAACGAGTGGATTCGCAGTTACCGCGAGAACGTTGTGCGCGGACTTGCCGGAGCCAACATCGTCGTAACCCCGACACAATGGATGCTGGACGAAGCGCGCCGACATTACGGCGAGCCACGGGAGGAGGCGGTTGTCTATAACGGACGCGATCCTCAGCTGTTTAAGCCTTACGAACCGAAAGAACGGTTGGCAGTTTCCGTTGGCCGTCTTTGGGACGCTGGCAAACAGGCTACGCTATTGCTCCAGAGCGATCTGCCACTGGAAACCATTCTCGTCGGCTCAGAGCAAAGTCCGGCCGGAGCCGTAGCTTCTGCCCAATCAGCAGGGCAATTTCCGAAGCTCAAAATGAAGGGACCACAGACGGAGGCGCAGTTGCGTCAGCTCTTATCGCGAGCTGCCATTTACATCGCGACTTCCCGATACGAGCCCTTCGGCCTTGCTCCGCTCGAAGCAGCGCTCTCTCGCTGCGCGGTTATCGCCAACGACATCCCGAGCCTGCACGAGGTTTGGGGCGATGATGCCCTTTATTTTGAACGAAATAATGCAGAGAGCCTGCTACTCACAATCCAGGAACTTGCATCTAACTCCTCGCGGCTGGGCGAGTACGCTGATCGTGCGTTCGAACGTGCTCGCACCCAATACACTTCGGAAAAGATGGCGGAGGAGTATCTGAAACTCTATCGATCACTAGTTGCCGTGGAGGTCGCGACGGCGTGAGCGGCAAACTGCGAATCCGGATCTTTGCTCATTCCCTGGTCTCAGATTGGAACCACGGGAATGCTCATTTTCTGCGTGGACTCTCTCGCGCTCTTATAAGACTTGGCCATCAAGTTCGCTCGTACGAAGAGCTCGGTGCCTGGTCGCTGAGTAACTTGATGAAGCACGAAGGCGAAACCGCGATCGAAGCGGTCGACGATTTCCGCCGCACGTATCCCGAGCTCGATATTCACTTCTATCAGAACGACAATACCTTCGATCCATTTCTCGAAGAGCAGCTACAGGATGTCGATCTGGTTTTGCTTCATGAATGGAATGAGCCCTGGGTCGTAAACAAGGTTCTTGCTCTCAAAGAGAAGTTCGGTTTCCGCGCGCTCTTCCACGACACTCACCATCGCGCCTACACGCGAGCAGGCGAAATTCTGCGCTTCCATCTCCACAAAGTGGATGGAGTGCTTGCCTTTGGTGAAGCGATCCGCCGCATATATGCCGATGGGTTCGGCGTTCCGCGAGTCTGGACCTTCCATGAAGCCGCCGACGAACAGGTCTTCCGTCCACTAGCAACGCGGCAAAGCGCAGACGTACTCTGGATCGGCAATTGGGGCGATGAAGAGCGCACACATGAGCTGATGGAATTTCTCGTCCAACCGGCCGCAGCTCTGAGCGGTCGCACGGTGATCGTCTACGGCGTTCGCTATCCCGACGCGGCACTCGAAAGACTCCAGGCAGCGGGAATCGAGTACCGCGGCTATCTGCCGAACCTGAAAGCTCCACAAGCCTATAACGAGAGCGCAGTTTCACTGCATGTACCTCGCCGTCAGTACGCCAATGGCTTGAGCGGGATTCCAAC
>DATEKE010000088.1:0-48914 GCA_035277605.1 Terriglobales bacterium
ATCAGTTGCTCCCTCGCATGGCGGCTCGCAGAGGCTTGAATGCCCCGCTCGAGAGTTGAGAAGGGCTGGTATGCGGGTGGAGTTGGTGAGCGCATTCCGAAAACCCACTTAAGAGCTGAGGCCGATCGAGGTGAGCCTACAGAGAATCACGAATGCAATCAAGCTGCGGCAAGCGAGCCGTAGTCATAATACACCGCACTGGCGTAGTTATTGTCGGTCTGAGCGACGAGGCGCGGCTGGACTGGACGGTCTGCGTTTCAATTGAGCTAGCCATAAACAAATACAGTGGCGGACTAATTCGATCCGGGTACAAGAGGAGTGCGGCGCGGCATAGCACTACAGAGTCACCCGACACAGTTTCAGGCTGTTAGCCAGCAATAGATCGACTGCCCTAACTCTTTCACTCCTCAATTAGGTCGACGAACTAGCCACGATTTGTGTGACTGGCCCGCGTGCTGAATAAAGTGACAACAAATCAAGGGGCTGTTGTCAGAACCCGTCGACGTGTTTCTCCCAATCATCTGGAAAGACGAGGTTTGAACCTGATTACACACGCAACCGCAGAACAACAAACGGAACGATCCTTCGGTCTGCCTCGTAGTTTTCTGTGCCGCTGGTGAGGGCTAGCCGACGTGTGCTCGGAAGTTTTTTCATCTATGGTTGCGCCCTCGTACGGAGAAAGAGTCTTGTTTGCCTCAATCGACCAACTTTCACACGGCCTGCGCGATGCCCAGTACGTGATCGATCCCGTAACTTTGGAAATCGTGTTCCTCGCGGCCAAACTCCAAATGCCTCTGCTCATTGAAGGTCCGCCGGGTTGTGGAAAGACAGAACTCGCCTACGCCGTCGCCGCGGCTGCCGGAGCGTCCGTGGAGCGTCTGCAGTGCTACGAGGGAATCACCGAAGAGAAGGCCATCGGCCGATTCGACGAGTCACTGCAAAAGCTTTACTTGGACACGCAACGTGATCTTCTGGGGCAGGACTGGGACTGGATCGGGCGGCGCGTTCATTCGATCGACTTTTTCGCGGAGGGACCGCTCATGAGGGCGCTCCGATACACGCGCGGCCCGTGCGTCTTGCTCATCGACGAACTCGACAAAGTCGACCACGCCTTTGAAGCACTGCTGCTCGAGATTCTAAGCGCTTGGCAGATTACAGTTCCGAAACTCGGCACGATCAAGGCGGAGTCGATTCCCTTCGTGCTTTTGAGCTCGAACGAGGAGCGCCGTCTCGGCGATCCGCTGCGTCGGCGATGTCTCTACCTGCGGTTCGACTACCCCACGGTCGAGCGAGAGGTCGAGATTCTTCACGCCAGGGCATCCCGACAAGACCATGTATTGCTCGGCCAGATGGCGGGCCTGGCCCATGCCTTACGGGGCTGGAATATGGAGAAACCGCCTTCCATTGCCGAAATGCTGGTTCTTGCGCAAGCTCTCGAGCTTCTCGGAGTCAACGAGATTCGACCTGAGCAACGAGATATCTTGCTGCCATTGCTCGCCAAAACGGAAGGTGACCGCGGGCGATTGTTGCTACGCGAGGGATTTGAAGGTTTGGTGGCTGACTCGAAGATCTATCGGGACAAACTTACCCGCGCCAACCCGCAGGTCGCGCTCGCGGGTCGGGGAGGTAGACAGTGAAGCCCTTGGCAAAGCTCATCCTAGTGATCGCGATTCTCGCAGCGGCGTCAGCGAAGACGGTTCAAGCCAGCGAACCGGAGGCAGGCCGTGAATGCGTCGCCTTCTACGCTTCCGCTTATGGTGTGCCCATCGAGCTGGTGGACGCAGTTATCCAGGTGGAGTCCGCATGGAATCCCTACGCGGTCTCAAGCAAAGGAGCGGCGGGATTGATGCAACTGATGCCGGCTACGGCCATTCGTTTTGGGGTGCGGAATCGGTTTGACGTAGAAGAGAACGTTCGCGGTGGCGTCGCCTATCTCGCTTGGTTGATTCGCCTATTTCGCGGGGATCTACGCCTAGCCGTGGCTGCTTACTACGTTGGCGAGTCCGCGATCCTTTTGCGGGGACTGGCATATTCCTCGGAAGACGTTTTTCGGTACGTAACTCGCGTCGCGGAAACCTATCGGAGGTTACGCTTGGAAGCGGAAGCCGATTCGCCAACCGCGGCCGCACGAGTGCTTGCTGGGGGCACACAATGAAACTACGCCTCGCTTCTTTGTTGCTCTTGGTCTCCTCTGTTTCGAGCGCTGCCTCAGCGCAAGTTCCGTTGGTCGAACCGCGTGTACTGACAGAGGCAGATCAGAGCGACCGAGTGACCACCATCGAGATCGCCCCGCGTTTCGTCACCGCGATCGGCCTGCCCGAGACCGTCAGTTCAATCGTGGTCGGTGACCCGTCCAAATTTCAGGTGGAACACTCCGACCACGAGGCCAAACTTGTTTTTGTCAAAGCCCTTTCGGCAACCGCGAGCGAAACAAATCTCCTCATTTCGACAGTGAATGGCCACGATATTAGCCTCCTGCTCGTGAATCGTGGCGATGCAGCGTCGGATCCTCGCCCCATCGATTTCCTCGTAAAATACGAGACTCCACGCGGGTTTCTTGTAAATCCATCGGGATTTCCATTCGCGCTAGTCGGGGAGACTGTTCCGCTGTTTCAGAATGGGGAAGGCGCCGGCGGGTTGCAGCCACCATTGGCGTTCCTTCCCGGATCCACTTCTGTTTCGCGTGCCACCCGGAATACGGATCCACCGACCAGCAATCCATCGACGCACGCGACATCCGCATCCGAAATCGACAGACTCCTCGAGCAGCAAAAGCGGTCACCGTTGCCCTCCTTATACGGAGAGCACACAGAGCAAGAACTGGCCTCAGGCGATCGTGTTCGCGCGGGCGTTAGCGAAGTGATCGATGGCGGCGAACGGGTGGTTGTTGTGTTCTCGGTTGTTAACCCGACCAAACACGCGATCCTGCTAATGCCTCCGCAGATCCAACTTGGGGGAACAACGACCTCTGGAAAGCTCGTTCATCATCGGCGATGGTCCACCGCAGAGCAACTCCCCATCGACGATTTTCGGCTCAATCCTCGCCGCCTAGGCCCTGGCGAGCGTGCAGACGGCGTTGTAGTGTTTGTCCGTCCGCCGTACAAGCAATCGAACGAAACGTTATTTCTGCAGATGGCGGAATCCGGAGCGGTGGACCGTCCAGCCCTGGCTCCGATCGGATTTGGGGTGAGCACATCGTGGGAGGAACCGAATCATGGAAGCAAATGAGCCGAAGGTCCGCGAATCTTTAGAGGAGACCGCCACGGACCGGCCCCAGTCTTTGGAGGACGACGCCCATCCAGGATGGCGCGAGATCTTTCATCAAGCTTTTGAGAAAGCGCGACGCGAAAGCAAGCCCGCAAATCGCAAGGGGCTGGGCCGGGATCACAGCCGATCGTTGTTTCTGCTCGCGGGAGCCGTCATTGCCGTTTTGTTGCTGTTCTTAGCGGTATTTTCCTCTCCGATGCGCACGCGAAAATCGGTCCATATGCGACCCGCCGGAAGTCCCAATCTTGGTCAGAAGCTCGGTCCGGAGCCGCAAGCCAACGCGTCGGCTGGGTCGCCGACCCCGCTGCTGAGTGCCCAAGTTGACTCCCCCGATACGGCAGGATCGAGCGGCGTCACCGCCCAGGATGTGGACCGCACCGCGCGCCCTGTCCCGCAAACAGTGAATGGTCAGCAACATCCACCTCAGATTCATGCCCCAACACAGGCGGGTCCGTATGCGCTTGGGCAAATCGATTTCTCGAACCCAATGCCCGGCAGGACAGCTCCTGAAACACCTTCAGCGACAAGGGCGGAGACGGATGCTTTGCGAAAGTCTTCACTTGTGTTCGTGAGGAGTCCTCAGAATGTGCCAGCCGGTCCTGAAACCAGAGCCACAGCCGCTGCGGTGGACGAGAGGCCGGCGCTGGCTTTGCCAGTGGGTACGAGAATAATCGCCCGTCTGGAGTCCGAGGTGACCACCGCTGTGAAAGATCCCGTGGTGGCAACGATTGAGTACAACTACGAGCAAGGCGGCGAAATTATCGTTCCCGCGGGAGCAAAAGCGATTGGCGCCATTCAGCAGGCCGACAGATCCGGCAACATGCAGATCCGATTCACCTCGCTCCAAATGCCGGACGGGTCCACGGAAAAGTTGGAAGCGTCCGCGATGAGCCTTACGTACGGCCCTCTCAAGGGGACCGTCAGCGGAAAAAAGACGGGAACGAACTTCCTCGTGCGCACCTTCACAGGGCTCGGTCAAGCCGCGACCTATCTCGTCGGCTCGGGCGGGCTCAGCGCTCCGCTCTCCGAGAGCGCGTTTCTCCGGGATCGGATTGCAACCAATATCGGGATCGCCGGTGACCAGGAACTGAACAATCTCACGTTCAATCAAAACATCGTAGTTACGCTCTCCGGCAACACCCGCTTCTATATCGTCATGGAGAGCGACGCTGGTCGGCCCGAGGCAGCGCCCACCGCAAAGCAACAGTCGAATGCCGCTCCTGCAATGTCAATGGACGACCTGCGTCAACTGTTACAGCTCCGACAGGAGTTGAACGCGATGTACCAGCAGGACGGAGCCACCCAGAACGCTGTGGCGTCCGCGGCACAGTGAGACGGATTGAAGATGGAAGCGAACTGGAAACCGTTGATTGCCAAGCTCGGCGAGAAGCGCTGTGCGGGATTCATGTTTATGGGGAGGATGAACGGCATCAACCTCTACAAACACGGAATCGTCCGCATCTACCTGAATCTGGATGACCAGGGTCGCTGCTACCTGTGCCGGGAGAAAGGGCATTTCGAAGCGGCTAACTTTGCCTTCGAACTCGCCAGAATCGAAGCGGCTCTTGCTGAACTCGGAGAAACCCTTGAGAGCGCTTACGATGATTCCTATATTGAAGAGAAAAGAAAGGCTCTTGCAAAGGCCGGCATTTTAGAAGAACGTATCGAAATCGAGCCCGAAGATTGGACAATCCATTAGTTCCATTGCCTTTCCTCTTAAGAGAATCTTCCGCTGGAAATCCCCACCAATCGTTCGAACTACTCTGAAAAAGACAGCGGTTGCGTGCGCGAGCCACGGGTTTTTTGCGGTCGACCGGCCTTTTTGAACTCCCACTTTTTTGACAATCCGTCGAACTCGCTCTAGGGTTCGCGCTCTCAGCTTCGCTCTTCGACAGCGCGTGTACGGGCAGAAGTGGCGATCGAGAAAGGAGACTGAACCCAATGAAAGTAAGGGTAGACGAGGGATGGAGAAGAGCGCTGGCGATGTGCGCGATCTGTTTCATCCTGGGCGGTCAATTCCTCTGGGCGCAGAATCTCGGCACTCAGCCGGCGACGAACGTGGCTGTTCAAGGGCAGACTGCGGCTCAGCCCGAAGGGGCCTTCCTCAACTTCATCAATTGGATAGGGAACGTCATCGCCCCGGTGGGAGCTGGCGGCGCAGTCGTCGGCGCTGTCGTGTCCTGGCTGCACGGGCGTGGAGTGGGTCGGTGGCTGGCGGCGGCCGCGGGGCTACTCGCCGTTTCCGGGATCACTCGCTTGATCGAGTTCTGGATCACCAACGGAACCGGGGGCGTGAACTAGAGGGCCACGGCCTCAGTAGAGAAGACGGGCGCTTGCGGAAAGGAGTGAGCACCACGGAAGCGCCCGCCAACTCCGGTGCGTTGGCAATGTCGGAAATGAATTCGAGGAAATGCACGAGGGGAAAATGGCGGTTCCGCAACTTCTGAACGATATCATTCAGGTTCTGCTTGATCTCGCGCCGGCCGCATCTCTGGTCGCTCTGGTCCTCGCAGGGATCAGTCTGAGGCGTGAAGGCGGAACGACCTTCCTGATCGGTGGCACCTTCACCAAGTGGATGTTCTGGGCGGCCCTTTTCGTCGCGCTCGTTCCCTTGCTTGGATGGTTCTCTTCCTTCGGAGTTGGCGCGCAGGTGCCATCCGGAGGCATCATCACGTCTTGGTTGGCTTCGTTTGAGACGGATGTTTCAAGCTTTGTGACGAATTTCGTTGTGGGGCGTGTCGCCACCACTCTCGCAGCCTATTTCGTTTTGCGAGCCATTCTGGATACAGCCTCGGGAGGTCATCCCCTCCCGTCGGTGTTGGCGGCGATGTTCTTGCTCGGCGTCGAAGCGACGCACACCTTGATGTCCGCATATAACAGCGGAACCCAGTACGCCCTGGCTGACATTCTCGACGGACTCTGGAACTACTTGGCTGGAACGATCATGCCAGTCGCTGCAGGACTGGCAATCGTTGGGGCCATTCTCAACTTTGCGACAAGACGGCCCGCGATGCGCCTCGTGGCTGTAGCCCTCGCAATGCTGTGTGTCTCGGGAATCTGGAAACTGGTTCTCTCGATGGAAGCATAAGGAAAGCCGATGTCTTTCACGAACGGAATTTTGAATCTGACGAACTGGACAGCCAACGTAATCCTCCCGACGCTCACCGGTTTGTTTTTCGCGATCGCCATTCTGAGGTTCGCCCGGTCCGAGTCCTACGCCACATCCATGTATGGAGGGTTTCTGTGTTTGATGGCTTCCGGGCTATTGCGAGCGATGGAGACGTTTGCGTCGCAGCGAGCCTGGAACGATCCAGACGTTTACTGGATGTCCCTAGTAACTCTCGTCGATTGGATCTGCAACGTGCTCATGCCGGTCTATGCGGGCGTTCAGGTTGCGGCAGGCGCGCTGCGCATGGGCATCGTCACACGAGTTCACCCCACAGAAGGATGGCTAAGGCATTTCGTCGTGGCCGGCCTCTGCTTGCTTCTCTCGGGACTCGTGCGGCTGGCCGAGTTTTTCGTCGCACAAGGAACGGCCGGAATTCGGTAGGAGAAAGAAATGGCGCTCGAAGTGACACCGGTGTACCGCAACCTCCGCACGCGCGTCACGTTCTTCGGTCTCGAAGCGGAAGACCTTTTTGCCATCTTGGCACTCGCGGTCGTGGCCAATATCCTCGGTCGGTTTCTGCACCGCGAGATGTTTGGTTTGCCAATGAACATGATCCTCGAATACGTCGTCCCGGTGCTTAGCATCCCTACGCTCATGCTCTTCAAATACGGCAAGCAGCGCGGGTACATCCAGGATTGGGTGATGTTCCACGCGAAACCTCATGTCTATTCGGCACTCGAACGGGATCGGGAATTCACGCGGGATTACCTACGATCGGGAGGTTCGTGATGCCGCTAACGGCCGAACGGTACACGCAGTCGCTCAGTGCCCCGCCTCTTTCTGAACAGTTGCGCATCCGCGACTTGCTCGAAAACGTGGCTGTCCAGATCGACGGATCTCTCGTCGCGGGCTACGAAGTGGGTGGCATCCAGTCGTATTACGCGAGTGACGAAGGACGAAACCGCATCAAGGGACTGCTCGAAGCTCTTGTGAGATCGCTGCCCGAGCGGTCGATGCGCATGCAAGCGCGGTTTGAAATCTCAGAAGGGACAGGTGACTTGATATCGCGCTATCTCCGCGAACGGCGGAGCGAGAGTCCCGTCCTCCGTGAGCTGGATCGTCTCCGTGTCGAACTCTGGCAAGGCCGCGAGGCCGCGGGTTTCTATCTGCAACACTTCTTGCACCTTTACTTCATCTGGAATCCCCGGATCCACCACGAATCGCCTGACTTTGAGTGGAAACGAAAGATGAAATCGAGCGGAAGCTCCAGCCTTTCGGCAAAGAAATGCATCGAGCGTTCGCGACAAGAGCACGAGGAACTCGTCGCCGAGTTCAACAGCCTTCTGGCAGGGGTGGAAGCGACGCTCGGCTCGACCGGCATGAGCATGCGGCGGATGAGCCACCAGGATATTTTCCTCGAAATCAAGCGGGCCCTGCACCCGCTCGGAAATGACACGCTGCCTTATTGTTCTGGCGCGGAGTCACCTTGGCCGGAGAGCGCCCGCAGCCAAATGGCCAACGTGAACATCGAGGACGAGCAGGATGACTACCTCAAGGTCGGCGGCTTGCTGTATTCCTGGATCAGCTTGAAAGACCTTCCGGACGCTACCTTCCCTGGAGTCCTCCGTGAGCTCGTC
Organism: Terriglobales bacterium; assembly: GCA_035277605.1. GTDB lineage: Bacteria > Acidobacteriota > Terriglobia > Terriglobales > Acidobacteriaceae > Gp1-AA112. The sequence goes on from DATEKE010000088.1 coordinate 8,014, forward strand.
GTGACCGATTTTCCGCTCGTCATCAATGCGGAAGTAACTCTTCCCGACCAGAGTAAATCGATCAAGCAGTACAAGAGCCGGCTGCGCAAGATGCTCGCGGCGCAGAAGGATTTTCACGGCGGTTTTCGCATCAACGTCGATGCCCAGGTGGCCGAGCACCAACTCGTGAAAGTGCTGCAAGACCTGATTTCCAGTTCGCTCAAAGCCTGCCAGATGAGTCTGATCGTAAATACCCGAACCTCCTGGCCCTCCCGGAACAGAGCGGAACGAGAACAATCCGAGCGCATCTTGTCAGACCGCCGCCAGCGCTTGCTGCATGCGATCGCGCGCATGAACGGCGGGCGTGGGATTCCGGAAACGCTGGCGCAAAAGCGTCTCTTCTTCACCGGCCTACCCGCCATGGGAGGGGAGAATCGCCGCGAACTGGATCTGCTCACCCTCAACGCTGCCGACCTTTTGCCTGTCGAAATGCCGTGGCGAGGAACGCTCCACTCCCCGGTCATGGTTCTCGAAACACCGTATCGCCAGCTCCTGCCGTTCTCACCATTTGACTCGAGTTTGGGCGACGCAAACATGCTGATTATGGCCAAGAGCGGCGGCGGAAAAACCTTCATGGCGCAGCTTTTTCTCCTGATGATGGCCCGCGCCAATCCTCAAATCTCAATCATCGAGCGCGGCGATTCCTACCAACCTCTTGTGCAACTGATGGGCGGACGCGTCGTCGATGTACGGCTCGATGGGGCGGAGACGCTCAATCCGTGGGATCTGCCAGCGGGAGAGACGCTTCCAAGCAAGGAGAAGATCGCCTTCCTCAAGAACCTGACGCGCCACATGATCGGCGACAGCCCCGGATCGGATACGTCGCTCGTCGATAACCTTCTGAGCGACGCCATCGGGCGGACCTACAAGCGCTGTGCGATTCGCTATTCGAGTCCCACCCCCACTTTCAACGATCTCCGGGAGGAGTTGGCCCAGTGGCGCGATGAGGAGAAGATGCAGCGCACGATCGACGAGGCAAGGCTGGCTGCGATCAAGCTCCGGTCCTGGACCGGGGAAAAAGGCATTTACGCGAAGCTGTTCGACGCCCACACGACGATGCGTCTCGACAGCAACTGGCTTTTCTTCAACGTGGAAGGCCTAAGTTCCGATCCGAGACTCGAAACCGCCATGAGCATGTTAATCGCAAATGCAGTCGCCTCACGCGCCGGCGGAAACACAGGACGTCCGAGCATCACCGTTCTCGACGAGTGCTGGTTCCTTTTGGATTCTCCGACGCTGGCCCCCGAGGTCGTTCAACTCTTTCGTACAGCGCGAAAAAGAAATGCAAGCGTGTGGGGCATCAGCCAGACGGTGGAGGACTTTGTCGGAACCGAGCATCAACCGAAAGAGCACGGACCGGGAATTCTCAAGAACGTGAGCACAAAAATCGTGGGGCAGCAGCCAGGAGACATGGCGCCGCTCGCCAATCACCTTTTCTTGAATCCGGTTGCCCTCAACGAGGTGAAGCGGTTCAGCGCTCCTCGCAAAGGTGAAAGCGCGGACGCTTTGCTGGTTCTCGGCGAAAAAGCCGAGACGACGCAGACAATCCGCATCGTTCCCACAGCGGTTGACTACTGGATCTGTACCACGTTCCCGCGCGAGCGACGGTATCGAGCCTGGGTGCTTAGGAAATTGTCGGATCGGCCCCTCTTCGAGGTTTATCTGGATTTGGCGCGGAAGTTCCCTGTGGGGTTGGCGGAGATTCCTCCCCTGCCCGAAGAGATTTCAGGGGCAGTCGCCGGAGAACCATCATGACAGCCTTTGCCATTCAACGATTAGCTTCGTGGCGCGTATGGCTCTGTGTCGCGCTATGCATCGTGATCGTGGTCCTTGCGGTCGCCTTTCTGCCATCTCTGTGCGACCTGCTGGGCCGTCTGGTTGATTGGCTTGCGAATTTGAGCCCCCACCTGAATCCCTTCTGGAAGGAGTCACCATGGCTGTCCTGACGAATATTTTGTTCGGACTCTTCTTCGTTCTGTTTTCCTACGGAATTGCAGTCGCTAGAACGCGGCGGCAGCTTCTTGCTCTGACTCTGGCGGGGATTTTGGCGGTAACAGTCGCCGGTCCTGCGCCAGCACAGGCCCAGTCGAGTTTAGTCACCGCGATTCAGTCCGTATTGAACGTGATTAACGGCAAGATCCAGACTGCGTTAACGGCGATCAACAAAGTCCGCAGTGTGATTGACAAGTATTACCAGGAAGCCGTCTGGCCGGTTGCCCTCATAAACCAGGCAAGGGCACTTGTGACTCAGATGATTGGCCAGTACCGAAACCTGATGCAGAGCATTCTTAACATTCGCCTCAACAGCGCCACGCTTCCGACCCCCGTCGCGCTGGAAAACATCATGCGGAATCACCAGACGAATGATTTGGGGGCGCTCACGACATCTTTCGGCAATGCGTTTGGAACGGTTCCAACCGTCCCGGCGGCAAGTCCGTCCGATCGCGCCATGATGGACATGGATGACGCACTGGCGATGGACAACCTGAAAACTCTTAAGGAGAGCGACTCCGCCGATGATTTGGTTCTCGATGCGGCCAACGACATCGAGGATCAGGCGGCCCAGGCAGCGCCGGGCTCTGCGCCCTTTTTGACCGCAACAGCCGTTGTAGCGAGTATCCAAAGTCAGGCTCTTACGCAGAAGATGCTCGCTGCCGAGCTGCGCCAAGAGGCCGCGCGATTGGCTCATGAAAATACGCTCCGCAAGCGAGGCGCGTCGCTGACCGGTGATGTGAGCAGCGAGATCCTGAATCTGCTCGAAAAACGATAGCCCTTACGAAAGGAGAAAGTCGGTGAAGAGGTTCATTGAAGCTACAAGGTGCGGAGTCGCGTGGCTGTGGCGGCACAAGCTGCGCACCATTGCCGTAATCACGATGTTTTTCCTCCTGGCACCGAAGCCGGTCAGGAGCCAGTTTCTCGACCCCTGCTGCGCCATTATGGCGGCTGGGCTCAACACGATTGGAAGCACTCTCAGTAGCGTGGTGGGAGGCGGCTTAAACGACATCCTGTCGATCGAGCAGGATATTTCGAAGTTCGAGCAAACGATCGTATGGCCTCAGCAGCTGATCAATCAAGCGCGGTCGCTGGTCGCCAGCATGCAGGGCCTCTTCACGCAAATGGAAGCACTCATGCGCCTGCCAGTCAAGAGCGCGACGTTGCCGGCAACGCAGCAGTTTGAACAAAATTTGCTCTCGCGAGATCCCAACCAGATAGCGCAGACAAGCGCTCAATATTTGGCTGTATACGGCGGGGTCCCGGACGCTACGGCGGCAGCGCCCGAGACACGAAACGTAGTCGACATGACCGACGCAGCAGCACAGGCGGCAATGAAGAGGGCGATAGAGATTGATGCTCTCGCCGATCTCGAACTGCAGGCGGCCGATCAGATTAATCAGAGCATTGCCACGGCCGCACCAGGAAGCGCGCCGATCATTGAAGCGCAAGCCGATGCGTGGCTGGTTCGAGCAAACGCCTACACTCAGTCTGCTACCGCCGATTTGATGCGCGTCCGTGCGATCGACCTTGCCGATCAGAGCGCAACCGTAAAAGCTGGCGCGGCCAACTCAAGCGCAATCCAGCAGCAGATTTACAACCTACTGAAGAGGCCGTGACCGTGTTTTATTTTCAGCAGCTTTTCCAAACCGCGCTGAATGGCATCGACAGCGCGAACGTGACTGGAGCCGTGCTGAGCGTTGCGAGTGTGGTCCTTCTTTTGAGTTTTCTCTACAGCGCCTATCAAGCCTTCGCGTCGGGAGGAGATGTGCGGCTGTTGGCCGTGTCAGGAATCAAATACCTGATCCTCGGCCTGGTATTCGCAAGCTACGGCACGGTGTTTCGGGACGTGAACGGCATGTTCGACTCGGTCGCGAATTTCATCTACAGCTCAACCGGCGTTGGGGACGTTTTCTCCAATTGGATGAGTCAACTGGCGCAATACTGGCAATCCAACGGGAATACTTCCCTATGGAATCTCGTAACGGGCTTGGCCTCGGGAGTCATTAGTCTCTGGCTCATCCTGGGAGCTTTCGTAATCTTCCCTGTCTGCTATCTGATCTTCACCATCTTCTATGCGATGTATGGCTCGGTGCTGTACGTGACCGGGCCATTCGTTCTTGCCCTGCTCCCGAGCCGAGGACTCGGCCAGTTATCGCGGACGTATCTTGTGAACCTCATGACGTTCCAAGCGTGGGGCTTAATTTACGCAATCCTTCAGGTCCTCATGTCCGCGGTCAACCTCTCCAGCATCGACGCCGTTCTCAACTCCAACGGCGTGCTCAACAGCTTTGTGGGATCCAGTCAGATGGTCCTTCTGGCTTTGACAGCCAGTATTTTCTCGTTTTCGATTGTGCTGATCCCGTTTATTGCGAGCCGGATTGTCCATGGCGATGTAGGCAGCACGATGATGACCCTAGTCAGCGCGATGACGTCAACAGCGAGCGCTGTGGCGGGCATGGCCGCGGCTTCCTTCGTGGGCGCAGGCGAAGGAGCCATGGCCGCTGTTTCTGCTGGCGCCGCACCCGCCGCGGCGCCTGCGGCCGCGGGCTCGTCCGTCGCTGCCCTGCGGGACAACGCGACAAGCACGTCTTCGTCATCTTCGACCCCAGCCCTGGCTGCTTCCTCCACACCGCCCGCGTTGGGATACGGTGGAACACCTGCTCAGACATCCGCTGCTGATTCCTCAGACCGAGGCTCGTCCGCATCGCCATGGCGCGCATCCTCACGGCCCGGCCAATATCGTGGATTCAACGGGCCGCACGCGGTCGCTTGGTACGTCGGCTACTCCCTCGGTTCAGCCTATCGAGGACTGAAAGGAGCCGCGTAGGGAAATGAGTCGAGGCACTTACGGGAATTCAGAGATGCAGTCTTACACAAAATATTACGAACACGACGGGATGCTTCGAGCGTATGCCAATCGAAGCATGCTGCTCGCCATGATCTTCGGTGCTCTGGCGATAACCTCTCTCGGATTTGCGATTTACCTCCGGATTCAACCGCCGACCGTGATTCGCGTGGACAGAGATGGCAACGCCATCACAATTGCCGGCCCGCACACGCGCCAAACGGCACCTCTTGACCTTTCGTTCGATCCGGCGCCTTCAGACTCAGTCCAGGGGATTGGTCCGAGTGACATCGAGGGCAGGGCGGTCGTGCGTCAGTTCCTCATACGCTACCTCTCGTATACACCTGACTCTGTCGATCGGAATCTCGCCGAAGCGCTGAACATGATGACGGCAAACCTTCGGCTCTACACCATGAACAAGCTTCGAGACGAGGATACTGTCGGCAAGATTCGCACCGCTCATATGATTTCCGATTTTGAAATTCGGTCCATTGAACACGTAAAGGGAACTCCGTGGACCTACACCGTTTTCGGCGCGAAAGAGATTCACAGAGTGAAGAACGAAACAGAAGCAACCGATCAAATCGTCGCCAAGTACAGCGTTCGCCTCGTTGAGACGAGTCGGTCGGAAACGAATCCGAGCGGGCTTCTCGTGGCTGAATATGGTGAGGAGCAAATGGTGGGCGATCGCGAGACTGGGTTGCAGCAGCGGAGCGATCTCGATGGAGACAACCACTAAAAGGACGCCCCTCACGCGTTCCTTAGCCAACTGCAGACCGAAATGACGGAAGGAGATTGATGGTGACAGCAAGCACAGCAGAGGTTCCAAGCGATGGAAGAGGTGCGGAGGCGGCCAACAGCGCGCGCGGAAATCGGAAAGTGCGAGCAAACGCGCTGGGTGCAGGAGACGCCCAGCGATTCTTCCTCGCAAAACCGGGAAGCTCCAGTGGAGTTCCTGAATTGGGCAGAGAATTCTCGGCCGAGCCAGAGGCAATCGTCGAGTCACTCAAAACAGGTTTGAACTATTTTGTGGTCTCCGAATGGCGCGGAGTTGCAGATTTCTCGGGCAAGAAACCGCAACTCGGGCGAGAAGCGATGCCCAAGAGGCAAAAAACCGGCTAGCCCAATAGATTTCTTTACAGACTGAAGTAAGTCTGTCGAGAGCCGTCCACAAGCTCAAACGATTGTGGATCAGTGCTCGGTCCGCTCGAAGTGTGTCCAACCGGATGCACAGAGGCGGGTCGGCAAACTCCCGGCTTGTTTTGCCGAGCAAACCAGGGAGCAGGAAACGCAGCAACGAAGAGGTGAAAACGTTGAACTGCTAATGAACAACTGAGCTGGTCCGGTTCTTTCGCGAGCCTGACCGGAAACCTTACCTCGTTTTCGGCGCAGGACAGCGAAGAGACCGGCGGCAACGGCCTTCTTGGTCTGTCCCTTGCCGGACAGGAATAAGGAGGAGAAATGTCAGATCAGGAAAGCAATGGAATGTCTGTGATCACGATCGACATCAACGAGTTGGGACAGATGAAGCGGCGGCTGCCGAGGTTGACCCAGCAGGAGCAGCTCGAGAACACGCTCCTCCAGGGTCTTTATCCCGGCATTCGCGTGGCACGCCTTAATGTTCCGCCGGGAAAGCTCGAAGACCACCAGGAGAACGAAGTTCAGAAATCGATGAGAGCCTTCGTTTTCGATGGCGTGCGATACAGGCTCGTGGGCGCCAGCGCTTCGGCGAAGAGCGGAAAGTTCTATGCCGTCGACGAGCGTTACGAACCGGCGATCGCCGAGCGATTCCGGAAATGGCCGGAAGCAGCCATCACTTACTTCGGAATTCTGGTCTCGCCGTGCAAACAGCGTGTCCAGTTGCCCGATGCCAAAGTGATGGTCGTGAAAGACCGCACACTGGGAACGAACGATTGCCGGGGCTGGATCTCACAGTCGGTGTTTGAGCGCTTTCATCTGCCCGGACACCGGCTCTATCAGTTCCGCCTGGCTTTCGAGAACACGCAGGCCAAAGGAGGGTGCAAGGTTATGCCCGACGATGTCGCAGAGAGGCTCGGGGCGGACATCATCTTGCCGGAGTCTTGCGTTAAGCCCGAGTACAAGCAGGCCGCGCGATTCCTCGACTTCCTCCATTGGCGGAAACCAAAGATCGAGGTCCGAGCCTTCCGGGGACCCGTCGTGTTCGGCATCCGGGAGGTTTCAAGAACCCTCGAACTGCACAGCAGTTACACGCTGATCGAGCACGCCCCGTGGGAGTCGATTCAACTCGAAATCGTTCCGCTCGCAATGGAACAAGCACGCAAACTGCGAACGGCATGTGAGGGCGGGAAGTACGACGAAGTCATCGAACTTCTCGGCGCGTCGCACGCGCAGGGTCCATGGGAGGAAGCGAACGAGTCCGAATACACCTCCGCTGAGCATACCGTTGTCGAGGCGGTGCTCAAGGTAGACTCGAGCGGCTATCTCATCAAACACCCATACATCAACAATGCACTGAACCGCTTGCTCGCAAAGTGGGCTTTCAAACTCTGTACAGCAGGCGGTTTCAAAATCCCTGGCTTTGCCCTAGTCGATGACGGGTTCCTCTGTCTATACCAAGGCCGCATCGTCGCCGCGTCGGACTGGATGCCGCAGGACAGAGCCATTGGTTCCATTTCGTGCGCGAAGAGCTTGGTCGTGCGCTACCCGATCCGCATGTTCGAAGACTTGCTTCCCGTCACGCGGATTTCGACCGAAGAGGCCGCCAATCTTGCGACGCTAGCAATCGACGAGCAAAACGGTTGCTCGATGGACCTGTCGGCCGCCGTGGATTTGGTGGAGAAGCAGATCAAGCTCGACGGAACACTCACCCTACACAGTGAAACAGCAGCCAAGAACGGAGGAGACTTTGACTTTGATCTGGTAGCCGTGGTCGAAGGAGATCGTTTTCCTCGCTTCGTCGAAGGCCGTTTCGCTCATCAGGAATGGCACGAAAAAGGAAAAGCAAAACGCGCCAAGAAACAGAGTCCTTGGTGGAACCTCGCGCTGGTGGCAAATCAGGCCAAGGGAAATCAGATCGGCTCCATCACCGACCTGAAAACCTCCTGCTATGCCGCTGGTTTCCGAGACGAAGCCTACCAACTCGTTGACCAGTTGCAGCATGCCTTGGATAGCCTCAAATGGGGCACCGAGGTGAACCAGGAACTGATCTCCGAGATCCGTCAGACAGTTCCGCTCGCACCTTGGCTACAGCTCAAGGAGAGGGAACGCGTCAGCGACCTGCCGGTACATCTCGATGTTCTGCCCACCGACAGGATCGGGTACCTCTACAACCTGGCGAGAAAGGAGGTCGAGGATTTCTTCTCCGCAAAGCTGCCCATCGCCGACTTTCACGGGTTGATTTCGGGCGAGGATTTCACGCGCGAAATGTCCCAGGAATGCCGGTTGGTGAATCGCATCTATGCGGGAGAGATCGGAAAGCTTATCGAGGAAAAGCAGGCCTTGGATGAAGCCTTGGCGAAAGCCGCGGCCGAGTACGAGGCGCAGCGCAACGACCCAAACACGAGAAACGAGGCCCGCGCCCGGCGAAATACTGCCCGAAACGCGGCGCACGCGTACAAGGAGCGGTCCCGCGAGGATTTTCAGGCCTTGCGGTCCTTAATTCGGGCATGGGGAGATGGAAAAAAACAGAACCGTCGAGGCTGGTGCCAATGCCTGCACACAATCATCTGCGCGGGCAGAGGAAAGGGCTCACTCCTCTTCCATGCATTTCCGCAGGAGATCATCGACAAGATCGCCGAGGAGACTGGCAGCAATCCCGTGCAAGTCTCCGTTCCCGACCTTGTGGACGGTGAGATCGAGTTCGACGACGAAGGCCGGGTCTTTCTCGTCGAGCAATTCCCCAACAGTAATGGCGGCACACATGAGCGCAAGATCTTCCTTCTGCAGATATCCAAGAAGGGAGAGGTGCTCGTGGATGGCAAGGTCGTACAGCGCGTGCAGCCATTCCCGATGCGGTACGGTTCCGGCGAGATCCGTGATGGCAAGCTCGTGTTCAACGACATTCGCCAGCGCACAACCGTAAAGCGTTCAACCACGACCTTGGGTAAACCATGTGATGCCGCTCGGAGCGAAGGATCGTCTGCGAGTGAGACGAACAAGGTTTGCGCGCAAGGCCAAATTCCGTCTTGAACCCAACCCTGCTCGGGAGGTCGGAGTCTGAGACCTCCTGGGCAGTCCCAATAATGAGGGTGGGAAGGAGAAGCAGAAGTGAAAAAGATTTGCCTTTCTCTTCTGGCAGTTGCGGCTCTTTCGTGCCGGGCTTGGGGACAGAAGGTCGAAGTCCAGAAGCAGGATCGCGACCGAATCGTTCATGTCGAAACAGCCCTAAATCACCTTACGGTTCTGGAGATGAGTGAGCCGGTCATCACGGTTGCAGTAGGTAGCTCCGCATTCAAAGTAGAGTGGCGCGAAAACAAAGTCTTCGTCGAACCGACCGACGCAAATATAGCTACAAACCTGTTTGTTTGGACGGCATCCGGTCGCTCGAACTACGAGCTCGACCCTGCCGGGGACGTGCTTCGAATGGACTTCGCGGTCGACCAGCCAGCGATTGATCCGCCCACGCCTCTGAAAGTCCAGGCGAGTTCTACGGAACCTTCGCCGGCAGACCTGCTCCTCGGAGCGATGCCAGTCCGTCTCTATGGATCGCAGTCTGAAAAGAATCGCGTGGCCGTATACGTGACCGACCTCCTGGTCCACGACGGCCAAACTTTCATTCGCTATACGATCCGAAATGGAACCAAGCGAGCCTATCTCGCCAGAGACCCGCAAGTCGTAGCGCTGGTCGCGCCGCGCTATCGCGAGTCGCTTTACCTTCTCGAGAACTCACAACTCAGCCCAGAAGTTGCGTCACGGTTGAAGGTAAGTGGTGAAACTCCCGTCGAGACGGCTAAGGGCGAGATACGCTCGCCCCGCGTCGAACCGGGACAGGAAACGACCGGAATCATCGCAATCAAGCTGCCCCCAGCGCAAACGCCTCCCACTGTTGTTCGGCTGATTTTCCTGGCCGGTCCGGGAGGATCGGTCAGCGCAACGCTTGTGCTCTGAAATGAGAGCACTCATACGGCCGGAGGAAGCGCATGGCTGGCTCAAAGATCACTTCGCGCAGCAGCGGGATATCGGTCTTGGGAAAGCGATCGTGGACATCGTTCTCAGCGCAAGAAATCCATTCGAGACCGAGGCACGACGTTTGCCGAGACCTGGATTTGTCTTCGGCGCGTGTCTATTCACCTTCACTATCGGTTGGTTTTTGTATTTCAACTTCCTGCGATGAGTACGGTGGGGCCGTGAAAATCATGAATGAAATATTCGAGATTATCGCGCCTCTCGCTCCGGATTTTCTAGCGCTGGGGGTGGGCGTTTCGGTTTTCTTTGGTGCGTATTGTGGTGTGACGACACTGGGATTGTTGAAGACTCAGGCGGGGAACTCGAGTCTCGTGTTTTCGTTGCTACTTGCCTATGCGGCCGCAGTTGCTTTTAACGTCGTCTCTTCCCTCGCGTCGCCGCCCTCGGCGACTGCTTCCTGTGAGATACCGGGTAAGCCGTGTTCTGAGCACCCTTCCGTCCCTACCCAAGAGCTGCAGCCGTTCCGCGCCCGCTATTCACAAGGAACTCCCGCCGCCACAGATGTTGACCGGAGGTTTTCGGGATGAGATCCGCCTACGCAGAGCCCCGCGAACGTCGACCGCTGTTTGAGAGTTACGAGACAGTTCTCGCGTTGCTACTAGCAGCGGCGGCCTGGCTCGCGTCATACGTCGCGCACGTGCGATATCACTTCACGGGTCGCCAGATTGTCGAGTTTGCCGCCTACGCCTTAATCGTGCCGCTTGCCGTCGGCTGGCCCGTCTGCCGGATGCTTACGGCTCGCTCGCGCCGCGAAAAGGAGTGGCCTCATCCGCCTCTTACGATTGTTGCCCGCAGGGACAAACGCGCGATTCGCGAAGCCTGGCGACAGAGCGCCGTTGTTCTCGGATACGACGTGCATGGGAGCCCATGGCTCTGGCCCGATCGCATCCGCGTGATGCAGGGCATCGTCCTGGGAATGACCGGAACGGGCAAGACAACTCTGCTGAGAAACATCATTACGCAAGACCTGTGTCGCACGGCTGGCCCAGCCGGCAGCCGCCATCGCATACCCATGGTGATCTTCGACGGCAAGGGAGACATGGAATTCTTCTACAGCCTTCTTCCTCACATTCACCGCGCAGGGCGCCTGCGCGATTTGCGGGTGCTTAACCCGGCGCGCCCGGACATTTCCGTGCGCTACAACCCGTTCCACTGCGGTGACGAGGACTACATGCCCGTGGTGAATATGGTGTTCGGCTCCTTCAATCTCCACGACGAGTTTTTCGCGAAGCACCAGTTGAACTACCTCGCCGACATCGTCCGCGTGCTGGTGTACACGGGGTTGAAGTTCAATTTCTACGATGTGCTGGTCATGGCCATCGACGAGCAAGTCCTGCGGGAGCAAGTGGCCAAGGCGAGCCGTCGATTGGAACAAGCCGACAACATTGGCACGCAACGCAGACTGAATTTTGAAATGTCCGTAAAGAACCTGTACGAGTCGTTCCAGGATCGGGAGCGGGTTCCGAAGATCCAAGGTCTGCTCAACGAGTGCATGACCTTTCTCGACGATGAGCTGAGCGTCATCACAGGACCATACGAAGAGCTCCTTTCGCTAGACGATGTGATCGAGCAGGAGCTCATTCTGTTTGTGACCTTGAACGTGAACAAGAACACCGAGCCGGTGCGCGCGCTTGGCAAGATGTTGCTCCAGAACCTCCAGTTGGTGGTTGGTAAGAGGTACGAAAGCGACGCGCACCGCGAGCGGGTCAACCGGCCGCTCTTCAGCGTCGTCCTCGACGAATTCGCGCCCTTCGGTTACAGGAACTTTCCGCAGATCCTGCAGACGGCGCGCGGGACGAATACCGCTTTTCTCTTCTCCATGCAGAGTCTTCCTCAGTTGATGCATGTCGGACGTGGATTCAAGGAGGACGTGACCTCCGCGCCGAACACGACGATCACCATGAGGACGCGCGACGAGGAAACAGCCCAGTACTTTCTGCATGCCTCTGCTGAACACCGCGTCACCCGCCGTAACCTCTCGATGGAGCGATGGAGATTGTTCGGGCTCGAACACTACGCGGAAACGGGGCGAGCGGTCGACATCGAGGCTCGCGAAACCCGCTCCCTTGACGAACACATCAAGAATCTTCCCAAGGGGCAAATGGAAATACTGATGACGGATGACACGCGCGGCACACTGCACGCGCATCTGCATGTTCGGCCACCCACGGACGTCAGGGTCCCTCATTTCGAGCCTGAGTTGTATCCACGGCTGCGGCAATCCCGAGCAGCATCGCACGGTGCGAATCTCCGGTTCCAGAGCTCTGAATTCCGCGGCACGCGCTATGCCAGGCGGGGGCGCTGACGTGTCGGAGCTGAGACATTCGTTTGCGAGCGTGCTGTTGGCAATCGCGCTCTGTCTCGCGGCAACGGGCGTTCGAGCGCAAGCGACGCGACGCCCGTACCTCTACCGCGAGACGTGGTACGAGGCTTTCTTCAATAAATGGAACTCAAGCAATTTCGACTACGGCCGTTGGCTTGAGGAACGACGACGGGCATTTCTCGAAGCTACCGTGAATCATCCGCAGTTCTGGTACAGCCTGATCGTCACCGTTTGGTCGGTGTTCCTGATGGCTGCTTGCGCCAAATTGCTACTGGACAACCGTCGCCGGATGCGTGTCACCGCGGAGATCATGGCTGACGTTTACAGTCACAACCTCTATTCTCGCGAGATTGCCAAGGAAGCCATCGAGAGACACAACCAACATATCGAGCACTGCAACCGGGCGGTAGAAACGTCGGAAGGAGTCGATGGCCGGCCCGGCTGGGGAGAGACGCACACTGATCGCCTCAAGACAGAGTTACAGCGAGTCGCAACTCAGTTGGAAGCGACTACACAGGAACGAAACAAGCTCCAGGAAGAACTCCGTCAAAAGTCCTCCATTGTCTCGGATCTCTCCCTACGGCTCGACGCTTTGTCCAAGAAGGTGAACGGCGCGGGACACGACGGCAGAAGCTCGAACGCCCTCCAAACCGCAAGCGAGAACGGCGATGGCGCGCAACTGGTCGGGCACATCAATCGGTTGCAGGAGGAGCTGTATGCCGAGCGCCAGAAAAACAAACGATTGAAAGGTTCGTGACAGAAATGCTCGTTACACTTACTGGCTTTGGCAGCGTGTGGCGCCGGCGGTTTGGCGCAGATCCCGATGATCCAAGGAGATTCGCGCGCGCCGCCTATTTCAATACAACAGGTGTTCTCGTCGCTGGAAAGATCCGGACAAGACCCACGATCGTGGGCCATGCACGATTCAATGGAGTCGGCGGTTTCGATCCCAACGCTCCTCTGCGAATGTTGAACAGTGTCTTTGAGTGCGCCGAACCTTGCACATGGCAGGGACAGATCAAGGTTCTCTTCAAGCGCCTGCTGCCTGCTCCGCAGCAACCGGACTACCTCTTGGTTGTCGCGAGATCACCCGAGGTAGGACATGTGGACATCGCATCAAGAGAGTGGAGGTCGGAAGGAACAATGTTGATCTCCTTCAGCGAGTGCGGTGGGCAGCAGGAGGCCATGCTGTTGATGCCTCCCGAAGGCTGGCTACGCACGGATGTCGGCAGGTTCGTGCTCCGCCCGTTCGTGTCCTGGCCTTGGACTGCTCGCCTGCAATTGACGACTTTGAATGCAGAGGGGTGAGATGCGATATCCGAAGGGATCTGTCCAGCTCAACCCGTCGCGGGATCTGCCACTATTGCGGCAGGTTCTCCGCTCGGAGTTTGTGACGCACTCGCAGCTATTTGAATTCATGCGCTTTAACCACTCAGAGCGGAGCCGCAAGTCTCTCGACTGGAGGCTCAGAAGATTGGTTGACCGCGGGCTTCTGAAACGTGAGGCAACGCACAGCTGTTCGGGCGAGTTTGTGTACTCCGTCGCGAGCACTGCCGCAGCTTTGCTGCAAGGGATGGGGGAATACTGCCTGGTTGGCCGCGACCGGTTCAATGGCAAGGAAGCCGAGCGAAGTCTTCTGCACGCGATCGAACTCAACGAAATTCACCTGAGCGCGCTTCGAGCGGGGTTGCTGGTTCGCTGGATCAGTTCGACCGAAATCCGCTCGCAGAATGAGCTGACTGGATTTGGTTTCGCGAAGGACTATGATGCCGTCTTGACCGTTCGCGCTGAGGCGGGCGAGCAGCGCTTCGCACTTGAATACGAACGAAGCCCCAAGCCAATCCGCTACTATCGCGACGTCGCGGCCTCGCTGAGTCACGAGGCGCATGTGAACCAGGTCCTCTATCTCGTGTGCAATTATGATTTGCTGCAGTACATTTCCGGCTTTTTCCGGAACTACGACTGCCGCGTGTACTTCGGCCTAATAAAGGACTGGCATCGCCAGCTTCTAGACCTGGCGGTCTCTTGTAGTTCATCGACGCGCCGCTTTCCATTTCGGGAGACTCTCGATCAGGTCGTTCCACACGTCGGTGCGACCCAGTGAACGGTTTTCTGCCGTTGGCCTTCCTTTGATGCGATATTGTCTCGCCATTGGCCTTCCTCGCCGTTCCGCAAGTGGCTGAGTGAGCGGAGATTGGGCATTTACTATCCCCGATTGGGATGATGTTCGAGCGAATCCGAGGTTATTGGAGATGGCTAGAGGGTGCAATGATTCAGCGCCACCTGGTATCAACGACGATTGGTTCTGAGTAGTCCGTCATTCGCCCACGTTGTTCCTCCATTGATACACTGGCGAGTCATGTCGCTCGTTGATCCGTACCTGAAAACGTCGCGGGCCAAAACGCACCTCGAAGACTTGCGCGAGCGAGTGGAGGAGTTTGGCAAGGAGCCTTGCGAATTTATCCGAGAGGACGATGTCGAGAACCAGTTGCACATCGTCCGCATGAAGGTGCGGCCGATTCCCGATGACATTCCGCTGATTGCCGGCGATCTCCTCTATTGTCTGCGAGCCTCACTGGACCAATTGGTGTGGTGCTTGGCGAAGATCAACGCGACACCTGGCTATCCCGAGGGTACTCAGTTTCCGATTTTGGAACAACGGGACATTCCGAGGTTTAATAGGCAGACGCGCGGCGTGCCGCCAGAGGCGGCAAAAATCATCGAATCTCTTCAGCCCTACAACATACCGAACCCGACCGATGTGAAGCAGCATCTCCTCTGGCGGTTGAATAAGCTTTGCAACGTCGATAAGCATATCCGAATTCCGGTTCATGGAGTCACTGGCATTGTGAAGTGGGATACGTTCATCCCTCTGCCTTTGCCACCGGAGTTCCCGCTCACCCAATTTGGAGACGACCATGTGATGGAGCTTCCCTTGGCTTTGAAGGGCCAGATGGCGCTCAACCCAAGAATCCCGGAGTTCAAGGTCCTCTTTGGCGATCTCTATTGGAAAATCGAATGTGATTTTGCAGGGATTGTGGCGATCTATGATTTTGTGAGTGGTAGTGTCATCCCTCGATTCGCTCGTTTCTTCCCCTGACACGTTGTCGAGGGAATTCGGAAGCGATTCGTGCTAAAAGAGGGGGCGTACGATTGAGAAGCTCAAAGCGCACGGCATAAAATTAAGAAACTGTCGCACTCGCCAACCACAGTAGCGCGTCGTCCGACGGCGGCGGGTTGATTTAAGCGCCCCTCAAGTTCTCGATCGCCCAATACCAATCGACCTCCGGTGATCCGAACGGTCTACCGCGCCGCCCCCAATGGTAGTAGGCGTGTAATGCGATTTCGTCATCACCAATTACGCGGCGCGTTTGCTCCGTTTCGGGCCGCTGGATGCTGGCGTAGACCGTCATCGTCTCCCAAATCACCAGCTCGTAGAGTGCACAGAGAGGATCGTCGTGCGCACCTCCTCTTCTGATTCGCAGACCTGGTCCCAAATGAACAGGACCCAAGGCAAATGCAGTCATCACCTGCTTCACAAATTCCGGAGTTTCCGTCGGAAAAATAACCGTTATGTTGTAGGGAGGCTCGATAATCCTTCCGCCAGCAAGCCAGTATTCGCACCCGCGAATGATCTTCCGGATTACGGCATGAACGCTCTCGGCTTCTATGGTGAGTTGTCGCTGCAGGCTCACAGGCGCTTCGGGATGCGGACCCAATCCAGGAATGATGTGCGGCAGCATATCCGGCGAATAGGGCTGCGCCTCATTCAAGAGTTTGCGTCGCTTTGCCGCGCGGTGAAGCATCTCTTGGTCGCTTAAACCAGTCACCCCAATGCCGATTGCTCTTCGCACTGGTTGATATAAGCCCCTCGTGGCTGGTTTCGTCGGATCGATGCAACACGCGAAAAATACCAAGAGATCCTTTTCCAAACGCCCGAACTCTCCATTGCACCGCGCGCAACTCGGTGCAGTCCATCTTTCAAGACCCTTCGGAGTTGTGTCCGGATACCAAGAACTCGGAAAGACGTGATCTTTGGTGGGTTTGACCAGGGGTTCCCGGCAATGAATGCACCGACCGTCACTCTTCGGCCGTCTGATTCGAGCTGCTGGTGGCACGAGAGTAGGATGCTCCTCGCAAGGCTGCGTCGCAAAGAGAATCGCTGTGATCCAACTAGTGGCGACTGCCGTTGAGTGGTCTTCCGATTCTAGTTCGAGCTGTATTACCCTCCTTCGCCGACGAAAGCTAGTTGCTTGCTGAGTCTGCGAGAGTTAATTGCCTTCGTGATGCATCCATTGGGGCGAGATCAGTGAACGTCTACAACTCTCACATTGCGGCTCATTCCATCAGCAGATTTATGGAGCACTCAGCAGGTGTTGGAGTGCTTAAGGGCTGATCTTTCGGCCATCCGCCGCTGACTGTATCTAGCTACCAACATGCAGGTTCCCTAGAAACAAAGAGCGCTTTATTCGATCAGAAGACTACGAACCGGGACCCATGTGGCGGTTCCGTTAGCGGAACGGTCGTCGTGCGTTAACGCGGCCGCCCCGAACCTTGCCATAAGATGCACAACTGCAGAGTGAATTTCGACTAAGGAGGATGTTCATGTTCGGAGAAATGAACGTGGTCCCGATCATTAACCTTTGGCATACGCCGGAGGCGGTGGGAGGTTCGGTCGATGCGGCCGTAGCCCGGTTACTCGAATTGACCGAGCACCCGACTGTCGCCAAATGGGTGCAGTTGCCGAGAGCCTTGTTTGTGTTCCTTATGGTTCCGGGAGACCCGGAATCAGGTGCCTTCTACGTGTACGACCGAGTCTCAAGACTCTGGCTTTGGTTAGACTTCGACGATGAGAAATTCGGCGGCTACACGGTGGGAGATTTCGACCGCCTCGTCCGCGAGTGCTGCTTCCTCGATATCGTTGAGCACCCTCAATTGCTCCCCGGCAGAAATCGCTGGGTCATCCAGCCAGGCCTTCGGCCCTCTCGCGGTACAGAGTTCCAACCGGAAAAGCGTCCTGCCTGAGTCCCGCGCGATGAAAGCCTCACCTTCCGCAACTCACGTCATATCCATTCGTTAGGCGCTCCGATTCCACTTATTTGACAAGCAAGAGGCTCGGGGTTAGGTAGGTCACGCGCGCGTGCAATCTTGCGTCGCGGCACGCTGGAGGAACTATGAGCGGACCCATTCGAGCGAGCCCGGCGACAGTCGCAGATTACGAGCGGTTGTTCGTCAATCGAGGGGCATACACGTTGCAATCCCTCCGGCCGAGTTTCGACAGCGGGCATCACTACTACTTTCGACCCAAGGCAAAGGGAACCGGGCAGGAATTGATTCTGACGGCGCGAACCGTTCGCCGGCATCTCGAAGGTGAACTCACGATCGGCCTGTATGCGATTAACCCTGCCACACAGCGATCTAAGTGGGTTGCCATCGACGCCGACTATGCGGGAGCGATGGAGGACCTTCTCAAACTGCAATACTTCCTCCAGCGGGACCAGGTGCATGCGGCGCTCGAAATGAGCCGACGCGGGGGCCATCTTTGGATTCTCATGGAGAAACCTGCGCTCGCCCGCGACTGCCGAATCTACATTTACGACTTGGCGCTCCGACTGGGACTGCGCATTAAGGGTTTTGGGTTGGGGGAGGGCATCGAGGTATTCCCGAAACACGACGAACTGCGCCCAGGAGAATTTGGGAACGCCATCCGCGGACCGCTTGGGATTCATCGCGGCGCCAATCGCAGGTATTGGTTCTGTGGGGCGGATTACGACTTACAGAAGCAGATCGATTATCTGAAACGACTTCCGAAATTGAGTGAGGAGCAGCTTCGCCGTTCAATTGCGGGCAAGGTGATGCCGCCGGAGTTTACGAGGAATCGCTCAACTGCACAGCAGGCTAGGCCGTTCATTCACTCGTCGGGTCGCGAGTTCCGAATGCTCGACCATGTGCGAAAAGTTCGCATCGTGGGCCGGAACTATGTAACGCAATGCCCGTCGTGTGCTGAGGCCGGTCGAGACCGAAATGGAGACAACTTAGCCATCTCTGTTGACGATCCACGGAAATACCTGTGTTGGGCGGGTTGTTCGCGGGAAATGATTCGCCGAGCGGTGGGCTGCCCGATACCGGCGCGGCAGTCTGCATAAGGACTACATCGATATGGAAAACAGGAGCGACATCTTGGCCCGTCGAGGCCTCACTCTATCGCGGCAAGTGCTGAAGCGTCTCCATAGTGTGGGCATCGTCGTTCAATCCGGCGTCAGCCTCGAGTATCAACAGTCGGCCGCACGTTATGTTGTGCGCGGCATCGAATCGGGCGGAGCCGTGAAAGACCTAGGACGCTACGTTACGTTCTGTAATTCCGACGGTACAGCTCTGTCGTGTCTCCACCCAATCGATGCAATTGCCGTAAATGGGGTCCATGCGGTAGTCGTAGCAGCCGTTCTTGTACGGATTGAGGTGTTTCGCGCTGGGCGCACTTATCAGCTCCTCATCACGCAGCATCAGCCAGGTCAATCGGACCAAGGGCGCCGCCCTCTGATCGATAGCTCTCTTCTGTTCCGCGGAGTGAATGGCTTCCAGGATTCGACGCTCTTGTGCAGCGCGAATGATTCCACCACGTCCAAGGTCCCACGCTTCTGGTCACGCTCCGGAGAAGAGCATCGGATTCCAATGATCTTCGTCGAGGGAGTCGCCGCGGCAGTTCATGGAGCCAGTTGCATAGGTTGCTCCCACGGTCATTTCCTAACGAGGCAGGCGGAGTTCTCGATTCGTGTAGGTCCCCCCTGAGTGGAGAAAAGAATGTCAGGGAAAGAAGTAGCAAACGGAGAGTCTCCATCCGAAACATCAGCGATCTCGCTGGACGTACGCAGAAAACCGAAGTTGCCTCTATTGAGAGATGCGAGCAGCGGAAGACTTGCCGGCGTCCAACGCCGCAAGCCTCCCGAGGGAAGGAAATCGATCACTCATAAGTTTTCGGTACGCGGGCACGAAGGCTACCTCATGGTAGGGATGTATGCAGAAGGAGCGTCGGGAGAGATGTTCATTAAAATGGCGAAGGAGGTCTCAACACTCTCCGGTTTCATGGACGGCTTGGCACCTTCGATATCCATCGGTCTTCAGAATGGCGTGCCGCTGAAGGCCCTGGTCGATAAGCTCAGCGACACTCACTCGAACCGGGTCACTTTAGCGAGAATTCCAAGATCTGTTGCGCCAGCTCCTTGCTCGACTATGTTGCGCGGTGGCTCGGCGGCAAATTCCTCTCATCAGAGGAAGTTTACCGTCGCCACCGATGTGCAGGTTTACTTCTGCGATCCCCAAAAAGTCCCTGGCAGCGTGGAGCGAACGAGAACACGAATCTGCTAGTGCGTCGGTACTTCCCACGAGGTAGCGACCGGTCTGTGCACTCGCAAGCGCATCTCGACCAGGTCGCGCTGCGCCTGAATTAACGCTCGAGAAAACGCTGGGCTTTGAAACTCTGGGGAGTAAACTGCAAGCAAGTGTTGCGTCGACCGCCTGACCGCCGCACTGTTTGTCAGGCACTTGGACAGAATGTCGTAGAGACGTTCTACTTACATTCCTACCAAAGTGACGAAGCTCAGAGATGAAGGTGATCGATGCGGTTTGCTTGTTTCTCATGTTGTGTCCGCGGTTCCGATTCACGCCGCCGAAACCTATGGTGGCGAATTCGACGCCCAATCTCAGCCAACTTGCGTTACTTTCAAAGTAGCGTCCTACAGTTTCGCAGGCAATCTCCTTCCTTCCTCACCGTTAGTGCCTGTCCAATGTTCGGGCCGCTGAAGCCGCTTGTGCTCGCCCTCCTGTGAAGTTACTGTGCCCGAACGATATGCACGGGTTTATCGAGCTCGAAGGTTAGCACAGTCTCCGCAGGCACTCGGATTGAACCACCCTTGGTTAGAACCTGAGTCAACACGCCGCCTCCCGCGCCAGCACCAGCTCCGATGGCCGCACCTTTTCCCCCTCCCGCAATCGCTCCGATGATGCTGCCGAGGGCAGCCGCACCGCCGGTATATTCGGCAGTTCGCTTGTTCGCGCCGAGCCCCTGCTTGCCGCTTTCTTTTAGGTCCGCAGTGCTGATTTTATACTCCTGACCTTCTACCGAAACTGACTGCACGTCGAGCACAAGATCGGAGGTGCCACGAAAGCGTCCACCCTTCGAGGCTGATCGGATGACCAACTGAGCGTTAGAACCATGAGGTATGGCGACATCCCCGTTGGCGTCAAGAACATCGTCCGCGATTTCGGCTGCATAGGTCTGCCCTTCGGCCGCCGTGGCTGAATCGATCGTGTCTTCGCTCCGCACCGCGACCTTGGTACCAACGGGCAGAACAAATGTTTTGGTTCGAATCTCTGTGCGCGAAGGATGGTAGTGATGCTCGTGCACGGCATCATCCGCCACCCGGGCAGCCGACACGGGCGGGTTCTGCGCAGCTCCCGTTTGCGCCGTGGCATCGTCGCCATATTCAATCGATTTCACCTGCTCCGTCGGGATCGTGTGGGTCGTATTATCATCGCCAGCCAGAACGATTTGTTGCGCCGAACTCGCTGTGACTGTGCCAGCGACGCTCGTGCCGTCCCGCAACAGGACTGTTGCATGCGGAGCAGGTGCCTGCTTATTCGAGCACGACGTAACGAAAAATAAAGCACCCAACATTCCGCCTGCAACAAGGACTCGACGTAGGAGACTAATTTTGGATGACCATGTACTGCAAGACGTGCAAGCTGCATCGCTCATCGTGCCCCTCCGACTCAGACGGTGGTTACTGCTCCGGGGCAGGATAGCATAATGAAGATTTATGTCGACGAGCGTGACTTGCGGACGCCGAAATCGAGCAGCCTCGACGTGGACCGGCGGGTCACACGCCATGGCGGCCGTCCCGCCTATCGAGCGCATGAGGCGAATGAACCGAGCCCTTTACGGCCCAAGAACGGCCGTCTTGCCATGAACCACAAGTTGCGGAACATGGTTGCGGGTAAACTGATCCCTGGACTGGTCGCCCGGGCAGGTTTCCGGGTGGCTGAAGACCCAGTATCCCGATGACGAGAGCATGCACGTGTCCCACGAGACCATCTATCGCAGCCTCTTTATTCAAGCGCCGGGAGTATTGAGAAAAGAGCTGAGGGACCACTTGTGAAAAGCGAGACAAATCCGCCAGATTACGGAGGATGTGCCGTTCAGGTTTGTTAAGTGCCGTGCTTCCGTCAGTACGGCAGCCAACACCGCTTCCGTGGCAGGGACTATGAAGCCAGAAGTCCGTTAATATGCACACCTTTGCCTCACTTTTCACAATTCGCTGAATCGCGTCTCGTTGTTTTACCAGCCTCGCGCCGAACCAATATCCAGGTTGCGTCATGGTTGCAAGCGCCGCAGCAGGGAAATTGCTGGCCATTGAGGATTGTTCGCTCTTTCGGATGGCAGACGGTCTTGTAAATTCCCGTGATTCGATTGATCTCTCCAGTTTTATTTGACATGACCTCCCTCTACTGAACTCGCACAAACAATCGTTGTCTGCGTCGCTTCCCATTTGCATCGCGGTAGGTCAAGAAGGCGTAATAGCCTGCCGGCACGTAATATTGTTTGCCAAGGTTTACTCGGCCACAAAACCGGCCATCCTCACTACGGCTGATCTCGGCTTTGATCGGCTTCTCCTCAATCTTACCCACCAATAAAACAAAATCGATCTTCACGTCGTGCACCTCGGCAGGTACTTGCGTCTCCTTCGATTTGAACACGATGCAAAAGCTATTTTCACCGCCCCTCATCCTGCCGTCTGGCGTAATAATCGCAATCAAGAGATACTTCGTCTTCTTTGCTGCGACGGTCACGTTCGCTGGATGAGATCCCGGCGAAGATGTGCGAATCTGGAAGGAAGGGGATATCACGGTAAGCAGCATCAAGCTTATGCTCAGGTGAGGTTTTGAACGTGTTCTCATGTGATGCCTCCGTCCGTGCCGCTATCGAGACTTGAGTTAACCGGTGGGTTGGCGCGATGCGATGACGGGCGGCCCGTAGACAAGCAATAGACTGCTAGGATCGGAGCTAGGAAGAGAATCGCCAGCGGCGACGTCACCATCCCGCCCACAACAACGCGTGCCAAGGGCTGCTGCGCTTGAACGCCAATGCCCGTGGAGACCGCGGCCGGCAGCAAACCAAGACCTGCCGCTGCGCACGCCATAAGTACCGGACGCATTTCGGCGAGTGCTCCGTGCTCGATGGAGATGAGAGTCTCGTGCGTGCTTTGCTCGTGGCGGCGAATCCCTGACACGAATACCACACCGCCCAGCGTGCAAACGCCGATCACGGACGCGAATCCGACGGCGGCCGAAATGCTAAATGGCGTGCCAGTGACAAACAGCGACAGCAATCCGCCCGTCAGCCCAAATGGGAGAATCGCGAGCACGAGCAATGCGTGACGGATGGAATTAAACGCAGTAAAGAGCAGCCCCAGGATGATTAGCAGACTGATCGGGATCACAAACGCGAGTCGGTGCTGCTCCTCTTTCAGGCTCTGATATTCGCCGGCCCATTCCAAATGATAGCCTTCTGGCAAATGCACCTTTTGCGCGATCCGTGCTTGGACATCCTGGATCGTGCTGGCCAGATCGCGCCCTCGCACACTGAATTTAATCGGAATAAACCGCAGACCGTTCTCGCGGTAAATCATAAAAGCCCCGCTTCGCATCGAAACGTTCGCGATTTCGCCGAGCGGCACATTCTTGCCGTCTGGAGTAGGCAGCAGGATCGTCCGGATAGCTTCGGGTGTTTGACGGAACTGTGGCTCGTAGCGCACAACGAAATCGTATCGGCGGTCGCCCTGCAGGATTTGCGTCGCCGTTATCCCGCCGATTGCAGCTTGCACTGCGGCATCAACGTCGGAGGCCATTAATCCGTAACGCGCACTCGCTTCGCGATTGATTTGAACGACCAACTCCGGCTGGCCCGATTCAGCGAACACGCCGAGATCGGCCACACCAGGCACATTCGCCATTACGTCGCGAATCTCCTCGGCCTTTTCAACGAGTGTGTCGATATCGTCCCCAAAAAGCTTGAGCGAGTTCTCGCCTTTTACTCCGGACATGGCCTCTTCCACGTTATCTTGAATGTTCTGCGAAAAATTGAAATCGATGCCCGGATATCTTTCGAGCCGCGAATCCATTTGGCTCACCAGCTTCCCTTTATTAATGCCCCTCGGCCATTGGTTCTCGGGTTTCAGCGAAACCATCAACTCGATGTTGTTGAACGTCGTCACGTCTGTGCCGTCGTCCGGGCGCCCCATCTGCGAAACAACTTGCGAGACTTCAGGAAAGCCTACGAGGATTCCGCGAAACTGTGTGGCAAGATTTGAACTCATCTCGAAAGACGCGTCTTGCGGAAGCGTCGCGCGAACCCAAAGGTTTCCCTCCTCGAGCTGCGGCATGAACTCGCCGCCCAGAAAGAAAACGCTCACACAAAGTGTCGCAATCGTCGCGACACTCGCCGCGCCAAGCACAATCGCCCGATGGGACATCGTCCATCGCAGCGCTTTTGCATAATTCTTTCCTAACCAGTTCACAAGCCGTGTGTGATGTGCCCGGACCTTCTCCGGTCGTACAAATGACGCTAGAACAGGCGCGAAGATCGTTGCAAAGATGAATGCCCCTGTGAGCGCAAAGCCATACGTTTCAGACATCGGCGCAAAGATTTTTCCCGGCACGCCCTGCATCGTGAAAAGTGGAATGAGTGCCACCACGATCACCAGGACCGAAAACGCCACCGGCCGAACCGCCTCCGCCGTAGCGTCCGCGATCAGCTCGGACGTGTTCCCCCCCGAAGCTGCCTGAAGTCTTCGGTAAATGCTCTCGAGCACGATCACGGCAGCGTCAACCAGAATTCCGAAGTCGATCGCACCTACGGAAATGAGGTTTGCCGAACTGCCTGACAACACCATTACAGAAAACGCGAAAAGCAGTGAACACGGAATCGTAAGCGCCGCGATAAGCGAAATCGGAATGTCGCCTAAAAAAATGATCAGAATCGTCGTCACAAGAATCAGTCCAACGATCACGATGTCCCTCACCGTCGTCGTCGTGAGACGAATCAGATTTGTGCGGTCATAGAGCGTCACGACTTTCATGCCTGGTGGCAGCAAACCGCTATTTAGATCGGCAATCTTTTGCCTCAGTTTTTGCAGTGCGGGAATGGACTGTTCGCCGCGCTGCAGAAGAACGATTCCTTCTACCGCATCGCTGTCTTGATTGACGCCAGCCCGTCCCAAGCGCGGCCGGGAGTCTTCCCGTACATCACCGAGGTCGCGCAAATATACCGGGACGCCGTCATGCGTCGTAATGAGGACGTTCTGCATTTCCGCTACGCTTTGCAGCAACCCCACGCCGCGCACGTTGACGCTCTGGGTTCCCATGGTTAGATAGTTGCCGCCCGCGTTCGCATTGCTGGCTGCGACGGCTGACAGCACCTGTGGCAGCGTCACGTTGTATTGCAGCAGCTTACGGGGATCGATATCAGCGAGATATTCGCGCGTCGTTCCGCCGAACGAGGCTACGTCGATAATCCCTGGCACCTGCTTGATCTCGCGCGTGACAAACCACTCCTGCTCTGATTTCAAATCATTCAAACTGTACGATGGCCCGGCAAGCCGATATCGGTAGATTTCTCCGATGGGCGATTCGGGAGAGAGTTGCGGGCTGAGATTATTCGGCAGCGACAATCCTTGCATCCGGTTCAGCGCTTCTTGTCGATCCCAAAGATAGTCGCTGCTGTAATCAAAGTAGAGCTTCACGTCGCTTAGGCCGAAAATCGTGATCGAACGTACGCCGTCCAGATGCGGCATCCCGAAAAGCGCTGTCTCGACCGGCACGGTGACCTGTTGTTCCATTTCCTCGGCTGACCACGAAGGATTTTGCGTGATGAACTCAACCATCGGTGGAGATGGATCCGGATACGCCTCGATGTCGAGTTGCAGGAACATGTACGTTCCTGCGCAGAGCCACGCAACCAGCCCCACGATTACGAGCGGACGAAAACGCAGCAGCGAAAGAACGAGTGAGCGCATCTCGTCAGTCCGTGCCCGCCGAACTGGCGCGAAGCAGAAGGTTGCCCTGCGACACTATCGTGTCGCCCCCTTTCAGCCCGGAAGTGATCTCGAGGGACCCGTCGCTCGCTTGCCCGATCGTGACGCTGCGGCGTTGGTAATGCCCTCCACCTTCGCTCACGAATGTGTACGCCTCATTTCCTTCGCGCAGCACGGCCGTAGCCGGCACAAGAATGCCTTGCCGTGACGAACGCAGCAGCCGAATCTGGCCAAACATCGAAGGCTTGAGTCTTGTTCCCGGATTCGGTAGCACCACGCGAACGTGCAGGGTCCGCGTATTCGGGTCGACAGCATCGGATACCATATCCACGCGGCCACTCCATTTGTCGTCTGGATATGCGTTCAGCGTCACTTGCGCGGGCTCTCCGGTTTTCGCAGCGGCAAAATCGCTTTCGTAGATGTCGCCAACGGCCCACACTGTCGAAATATCCGCAATCGTGCAAAGCGGCTGTGCCGCGGCGAGCGCATTGGAGAATTCACCCGGCGAAGCCCCCACATCCAGAACAACGCCCGATCGTGGCGCTGTTACGAGAAGCTGCGAGGATGCGTGGTCGGGGTCCATTCCGAAGACTCGGATCTGATCCTTAGTCGCTTCAAGTTCCGCCTGCGCGCCCTGTGCATCCGCCTGGGCCTGCTGGTAGTCTTTGAGAGCGACGGCGCTGTGCGCGTAGAGATCCGCCGAACGTGCGAGCTGTTCCTGCTTTACTTGATAGTTTGCGAGCGCCTTGTGATAGTCGGCCACAGCGCGCGCGAGATCGCTGCTTTCGATCAGCGCGAGCGTCTGGCCTTTTTTCACCCAGTCCCATGGGCGCACCCGCATTTCGCTAATCCGCCCTCCCGCTGGCGGGAAGACGTGAACCACTTCAGTCGGATCGGCTTCGATTTGTGCGGGAATATCCAGATAATCAGGGATCGTGGTGGTCGTGGCCGTCACGGTTTGGATCCCAGCCGCATCTTGCACAACGAAATGGCCGCTCGCGGATGATGCCGGGGGATCTGCGGCTTGCGTGACGGGCGAGCCTGATCCTCCGCAAGCGGCAAGGCTTGACGCCAGGAGAGAAACGAGCAAAAAGCTTGCGTTTTTCATAGCGAACAGCGCTTTCTCACGCGGTTATGCGGTTTTGCAGGCGGTTTTGCGATTGAATGAATCGTTCCGGACGCGCGCAGGCCGGCTTCGCACGTGCGAACGATGTATTTTGCTTTTTACTAGAGGAGAGTTGTAGCGGGTGGTGCTCGCCCGGCATACGAGACGAGGGCACGGCTGCGGGCCGCTAGGCTATTGCGCGAGCGGAAAAACTCGCCGCTGTGCTTCAGTTCTCCGGTACCAAGCCCGGATGGGAACTCTAGGATCTCTGATTCCCGTTGCCATGCAACCACGCACGTGTCCGCGGAAGAAGAGGTGTTCCAGTGCTTGCTCGCTCTGCTGAATGCCTGGGCGAAGCGGCTTGGATCGACCTGGGAAAAGTTACCGTGACCGTCGTTCAGCAGGACTGCGACAGGCTTGTTTAGCCACGCGGTTGCGACCACGAGATCGATGGCGCTATCGCCGTTAACGTCTCGCGCCTCGATAGAAACGCCGCCGCCCGGGGCCGCCACTCGAACGTAACGCCTCCCGGACTGTGAGAGCCGAAGCCAAACCCAATAACGACCGGCGGAAGGACTGCCCTCGTTTGGTTGAACGGCAGCGAAGTCGGGCTCGTGATCGCCATCAAAATCGGCGACCGTAAACGAACCCCGGGACAAAGTGACGCTCTGCTGCCGCTGGGTTTCCGTTGCGGCGAATGATGTTCCGCAAGTGCTTGCGAGCAGGAGCAGCGCGAAAATGCACGGAAAATAGCAGAGCGTCCTTCGTCCATTCGCCGGTGATGTTCGCCGCGCTTCGCGGAGATCGATATCGCAGAACCAGTTCTGCATAACTCTCTTGGCGCACTGCCGCGCCAATGGCAATTTACCACGCCCCGCCTTTGAAGCAAAATCTGTACTGTCGTGGCACATGCGGTGCCATAGCGCCCTCGCCGGACCAGGCGACCGAACCGACCGATGGTAACTCTCGAGAAGTCCCCTTACCGTCCATGCGGCTAGTACTCGCTTTCCCCGGCGTCGCGGCGAACCATTTCAAGTCGCTCCAAGATAGTCAGGACCGAACGACACCGCATCGGCGATGTGATCGTACAGCTTCACGAACACACCGACTGGAAGTTCGAAGCTCTTCGACTACAGCAATCGCAGGTGTGTAAGTAAGGCGGTTGCCGAAAAGCATAAAAGAACTATCGCTCACATCACCGACTTCCCGAACATCCGAACCGGCAACATTGTGGGCACGGCGGGAAGTTTACTCAGAACCCTCCGACGGAGCAACAGGGTAGGGCTTGTCATCGCTACGTTGCTCTTAGGCTGCCATCGAGCTAGTGCCCGAGAGGTCCGCTTCAGCAAATCGTGATCGACGAACTTCTCGGCAATGTAACGGAGTGATTGATCCGTCTCAGGAGCGCGGACTGAGTCAAACCGCCGTGAACTGGGGAACGCAGATGGAGTCTGCTGTCTTGAATCACATCTTTCAGCAACCCTAGCTGGATGTCCGCAGGGAAGTCTTTCGTCAAAGATAGCTTCGCGTCCCGGTGCCGATGAGTCCTGGTAAACGCGTGTTGTGAGATGCCAAGACACATGCCCGGGCTTGAAAGCGGTCCTTCGGTTCTATTAATTTTGGGACACCGCGGGAGCCTACGTCGGTTCTGTAAACATCTTGCTTGTGCTATCGTTTTCGTGCGGTTCGAAAGGTAGCCAAAATAATGAGATACGTTGCGAAAACAGCTCTAATCGTTGTTGCACTGCTGGGCGGAGTCTCGGTAGCTCAGGCCCAGATATCAATTGGAATCTCAATTGGTGCACCACCTCCTCCCCGCGTGGTTCGTGTCGAGCCGCCGCCCCCTGGGCCGGAGTTCATATGGGTAGAAGGTTATTGGTATCCGGTGGGAAAGCGCTACAGATGGCACGCGGGTTACTGGACTCGACCGCCGTATGAAGGAGCCTATTGGGTAGCACCGCATTACGACGGAGAACGTTTCTTTGTCGGCTACTGGGACGGAGATCGCGGCCGGGTTGAGCACGATCATCGGTGGGACGGCGATCGTGACCGGGACTTCTACTATGAGGATCACCACGGCGACAAACACGACCGTGGCAACGATCACGATCGTGGGCGCGGTCGTGGACGTGGACACGATCACGATGATGAATAGACAGTAGTTCGTGCTGGCGGAGATTGTGATCCCATTCCCGTTCGGCCATGGTCGGAACTGCTGCCCGCACTTCGGACAAGCTCTTGAACATCGGCTGAGGATGAAGGATGCAATCGGCCGACTGCTCTTGAGCGCACACAGCATGTGGCAAACGATAAATTTCCGCACGGCCTCGATTATTTTCTTGGTCGTGTCCGTATTGTGCTTTTCGTCTCCAGCGATTCCGCAAGGGCAACCGCCGGCAGTCGATCCCTCGCGCATCGTTCAGTTTCTGAGCCAGACAATTGTTTGGTATCACCAGCTTGGAACGCAGCAGCAACTCGTCTCCAATGCGAACGATGCGATCTTCGTCAGTGGCAACAGGCAGATGGCGGACGAGGTCGTGCGGCTTGTTTTTCAGTTTGCCCGTACTGAGGATCTTTGGCAATCGGCGCACTCCAGCCCGGCCAATGCAAGCAGTCCTGCGGGCGGATCCTCGTACGCTGCCCTGGCGCAGCAACAAGCCAAAGCCGAGCAAGATGCCAATCAGGTTCAGGGCGAGGTCAACGATCTGCGCAACAAAATTGCATCCGCCAGCGGCAGCACGCGCAAGGCACTCGAATCCCAACTCGCGGAGACGCAAGCGGAAGTCGACCTCGCACGAGCGCGCGCGGAAGCGATCCAGAACATGGCGCAGTTTGTGAGCAGTGCAACCACGACCGCCAATGGCCTGAAAGGGGAAATCGACGCGCTGGCGAGCACGCTGCCCGCTGAGTTGACACAGACGTCGGCAGCAAGCGCCGCGCCGACAAACCCGCCTCAGCCAACAGACACGACGGCTGCGGCAAACACTCCGGAAGCTGTAGGGCTATGGGAGCAAGGCGCAAGGGTCCTGTCCACGTGGGGCAAACTGCGGAGTATCGACACCATCGCTACGCAGACACAAGCCCTGGCACGAAGCACGCAGGACATCCGAGCGCCTTTGGGGGCTCAGTTAAAACAACTCACGCAACATGGCGACCAACTCGCCCAGGAAGCGGATACGGCGAATCCCTCTACGCTGGCGCAAGAACAGCAACAGTTGGACGCGCTGACACAGGAGTTCAAGCAGCTCAGCTCGACGGCTATTCCGATCGCTAAAACCGCCATCCTGCTCGATCTCTACGAAAAGAATTTGGCGAGCTGGCGCAGCGCCGTCGTTGGCCAGTTACGGGACCAGGTCCGCGGCGTCGGAATGCGGATACTGATTCTCATCGTAATTCTGGCTATCGTGCTCGGAGGCTCGGAGCTATGGCGTCGTGCGATCCATCGTTACATCAGCGATGTGCGCCGTAGGTCGCAACTGCATTGGGTCCGGAAATTGGTTACATGGTTCGCGATTGCGATAGTCGTGGGGCTGTCCTTTGCCAGCAGGCTTGGCTCCGTCGCGACGTTCGCGGGACTCCTGACCGCCGGAATCGCCGTCGCCTTACAAAATGTAATCCAGTCCGTCGTCGGCTATTTCTTCCTGATCGGAAAATACGGAATCCGAATTGGAGATCACGTGCAGATCGGCGGCGTGAACGGGGAAGTAATCGAAGTCGGCCTCGTTCGTATCCACCTGATGGAAATGGGTGGCCTGAGTGAAGACGCGCCGACGGGAAGAACCGTGGCTTTTTCAAACTCGATCGTCTTTCAGCCCGCCGGTGGGCTTTTCAAGCAAATCCCCGGCACAAACTTCGCTTGGCACGAGATCACGATCACGCTGCCGGCCGACACAAATTTTGTTTTAGCCAGGGAACGGCTTATGAAGGCTGTCGAAGCCGGCCTCGCTCCATGCAAGGACGAAATCGCGAAGCAACACTCGGCCATGCAAAACAATTTCGAGGTGATAGGCGGCGGTCTTGCACCTACGCTACAACTGCAATTTACGGCGTCGGGCGTTGAAGCGAAGGTCCGTTACCCGGTAGCGCTGCGGCATTCGGCTGACATCGACGAGAGCGTGACGCACGCACTGCTGGCCGATCTCGACTTGGTCCATTCCGGCACGCCGCCCATCCGCCTGAAGACAAGTCCTGCCTGATTTTGTTCGGGCCGAAACCTGGAGTTCCCGTATATTGTGAAGTACTAGCGCGTATGGGGACGGTAAGACAACTCATCAGGAGTGGCCGAGGGGTTCACCAGTACGCAGAAAGGCGGCCCGATTATTGCAGCATGGCCCGAGTCCCAATTCGCAGATAGTTACGCATGTTAACTTCCCATAACATGGGAAGGCGGCAGTTGAGTTTTACCTCCGCGTTCGGAAGCGAAATTGAGTCCCGAGGCTCGAGACAATGCGAATTTGTCGTATCCGGATGACAACGCCGCTATGCCTTCTGATGGCGTGCTTTGCAACGCCTCTTATAACAAAGGCTCAGGAATCCAATTCAACCCCTACATTTGTGCTGCAGACTGCCGGTGCCGCCTCACCGGGGGAGTTGCCCGTTTCGATTCAGCCCGACTCGCAACATGAACCGACCACACTGTTTCCGCACGCGGATGAAGCTCGCTGGTGGGTGTCCGGTCAGGGGAATATCGTATTTCAGGCACATCCCGCCTTTCATGCTGTTTATAGCGGTCCGAACAGCCTTCGCGCCGAGGGCGAAAGTGCCACTTCACAGGTCTTCACACTCTATCTTGGCTATCAGGTCACACGCACGACTGAAGTGTTTCTCGACATGGAGAGTGCGGGCGGCCGCGGAATTAGCGATGCTCTCGGCCTTGGGGGCGAGACGAATCTCGACGTAGTTCGAAACCCGGACCTCAGCCAGAATCCGTACGTCGCAAGGCTTATGATTCGCCAAGTCATTCCGCTGAGTGACGAACGCGAGGAAGCTCAGCGGGACACTCTTCACCTTTCGACCTCTCTTGCGGCACGGCGCATCGAATTGCGCGCCGGAAAATTCAGCGTCGTGGATTTTATGGACCTGAACACATGGGGCAGCGACAGCCACCTGCAATTTCTGAACTGGACGACCGACAACAATGGCGCATACGACTACGCTGCGAATACGCGCGGATACACTGATGGCGCGTTGATCGAATATGACGACCGCTGCTTTGCAGCGCGTTTTGTGGAAGCGCTGATGCCCAAGGTAGCAAATGGCATCTACCTGGATGCGGATGTCGCTCGCGCACGTGCAGAAAATATTGAAGTCGAGGCACACGGCCAGCGGATTGCACACCGCGAAGGAACCGTCCGCCTGCTCGCCTACCTGAATCATGCGAACATGGGGAATTACCACGAGGCAATCGAGAATTTTGAGCGCAATGAAACAGCCAAGCCAGACGTTGTTGCAACGCGGCGGCAGGGACGGCACAAATACGGCTTTGGCCTCAACTTCGAGCAGCAGCTGACGGATTCTCTAGGGGCATTTGGGCGCGTAGGCTGGAGCGACGGACGCAACGAATCTTTTGCCTATACGGAAGTCGACCGGACGGTGCAGATCGGAGGATTTTTCAACGGGACCCTGTGGCGTAGGGCGAATGATCGTGCGGGAATGGTGTTCGTGGCGAATGGAATCGTCGCATCGCATCAGCAATATTTGGCGCTAGGCGGGTTGGGATTTTTGTTGGGCGACGGCAGTCTAACGTATGGGCCGGAAAACGTATTAGAGGGGTTCTATACGGCGCATCTTTGGAGGGGATTCTTCGCATCGTTTGATCTGCAATACATCAACAATCCCGGCTATAACAAGGCACGCGGTCCGGTGGTGGTACCGGGCCTGCGCTTTCACACCGATTTCTAGCGATTCTGTTGCCTTTAACGAAAAAGGGTAGCTTGCGGGCATGCCGTCTAGAAGTGCTTTCCGACCGAAGTCATATATATATATATTTTCGACGGCCTAGAGAAGTCTCAGCCCGCAGTGTTCAATAGCTTGCGAAAAATCGTCATTGGCGGTAGGAATTCTGGAGCCGTAGGGAGTGAAGCATCACTCACAGCTACGCCGAATCGCCGGGCACGCGCCGCTTTAAGGAGGCTTCCCACATTTATGCCGTGGCCTTGCGGTAAGACACAACACGGGAAGCCTCTTGGCCCTCGGCCCGAACTGTATATCAATGCGGTGCGGTGCGCACCAGCTTATTTGAATGCAGACAGGAACCAGCGGCAAAATGCCGTTTCCTGAAGAAAGAGGCTCCGCGCCGCTCTCGGAAACTGGCTGCGCGGAGCCCGGGGCGAGGAATTTACCGCTAAGCGATGGGAGAGTGTAAATGCTTGAGTCGCTGGAAAGCAACATTCCCGTGTGTGTCGAGTGCGAAAGCAGCAATGAGAGAAAGGGCCAAACCCGAGTTTTCTGCTTAGTTCAACGGGCCGGAAGATCTCGCGGCGTACGGCGAGGGCGGCTTCGGAACCATTACGTTCGATCTCGAAACGCTGCTGATTAGCGTAGAGCACGACCGCCAGGAAGTCGTCGGCCACCCCGACGAGCCACGGGAAATCTAGGCCATGCTCATCCTTTGGAATACGCCAAAACGCAGCGCCCGCAAATTCGGATGCCTCCCTCCATGTCTTGGCTCAAGCCCTCGATTCCGTGAGTCAGTCTGAACAGGGGTCGCAGTACGGCAAGATTGGTGCCGCACTCGAAGTGGAAATATGAACCCAAACGTTTACATCATCGCGGGACCGAATGGCGCCGGGAA
The DNA here is from genome assembly GCA_035277605.1 of Terriglobales bacterium. Classification (GTDB taxonomy): domain Bacteria; phylum Acidobacteriota; class Terriglobia; order Terriglobales; family Acidobacteriaceae; genus Gp1-AA112. The sequence continues at coordinate 41,368 of DATEKE010000088.1, forward strand.
GACAACTTTCGCCCGAGAATTCTTGCCCAACTACGCGGACTGCAAGAATTTCATCAACCCAGACTTGATCGCCCAAGGCGTATCACGATTCGCCGCCCAAGACGTTGCATTTCGAGCCGGGCGACTAATGCTTGAAGAAATCGAGCGCTATGGAGAGCGCGGCGAGAGGTTCGGTTTCGAGACAACACTTTCGGGGCGAAGTTACGTGAGCATGATTGGTCACCTGAAGAAACGCGGTTACAAAGTGCACTTCTTCTTCGTATGGGTTCCGACCGTTCACCTCGCTTTGGCAAGAGTAAGAGCTAAGGTTTTGGAAGGCGGCCACGTCATTCGCCGCCGATTTGACCTCTCGATTCGGAATTTCTTGCCGCGATATCGGCCTCTTGGGGATTCTTGGATGCTATTTTACGGAAGACCATGACCAAACCACCAGCGAACGCCCTCGAACTCCCTGGAAGAGCGTGCTGAGATGGCGCTCAAAGCTGCTGTCGAGAGAGTTATAGTAGAGCATGCCCGCCAAGGCCTGCCAGTCTACATTTGGCGGGACGGCAAAGTCGTGAAACTTTCCCCCGAAGAACTGCGGGCGGAAGCGGCCCGTTTGGAAACAGAACCGTAGCCGGCACAGCCTTTTGTGCGACCTACAGATACTGCGGTATTTCGCCTCGCCGTAATTCGCTGATCGATCCCTTCAGCTGTTCCCTCCGCCAGCGTTCTTTGCACAGCGAGGACCGATCGCCCACCTGCTTAAGCATTCTGCCTGCAGAGTTAACGGTGCGAGACGTCGCCACCGCTTCGGTGCTGCGGACCTCCCCGCCGCCAGAGCGAAATCCGAGATCCGCCCCATTGTGACGACTTCGCTTTGCGGCTCTTGGATTTGAACTACACCATAGAAAGGAGAACCACATGGAGCAAGCGCAACTCTTGGCGCATTGCGGGAGTTCAAAGATCACGCGAGAGGAACTGAAGCTGATTCCGACTCCCGAAGCGAGCCCAACTCATCAACCCATTCCGCACAACCAGATCGTCGAAGCCTTGGTCGAAGGCCTAGCCTTCCGGCACATCTCGGCCGTCCGCGAGGAATATGCAGTTTCCGACGACGGCATGAGGATGTTCGGAGTTCTAGACTTGGAAACGACCTTCGATGGATGCCGGTTTTCGGTGGGCATCCGCAATTCGAACGACAAGTCGATGCGGCTCGCGGTGACCGTCGGCTATCGCGTGCTCGTCTGCGACAACATGGCTTTTCACGGAGATTTCACACCGGTGCTGGCGAAGCACAGTAAACGCTTCAGCCTCGTCGACGTGCTTTCCATCGGGATCGACCGCATCCAACGAAACTTCGAGCCGATGAGGAAACAAGTCGAAGCTTGGAAGGCGACGCGGATTTCGGATGAATCCGCAAAACTGCTCATCTATCGGGCCTTTGTACAAGGAGAGCTGGACGTTCCCAAGCACTTGGCCCGGCGAGTCCACGACTTGTATTTCAATCCGCAGGTCGAAGACTTCGCTCCGCGGACAACGTGGAGTCTGTCGAACGCGTTCACGAGCGCGTTCAAGGAGCTCGATCCCATTCCTCAGTTCCGGGCGACGGCGAAACTGGCCTCATTCCTGGAACTGACGACAGCCAGTTCGAACTAACCGCATAGAAAATGCGGCCACTGTCACACGAGGACGGAACGAAGGAGGCAGTGCCTTCTATCTGCCTCCTGTTCCACTCGTCAATGGTCATAGAATTCGCAGGCCCATCTGGTCAGCGCCTGCCGGAGCACATGCAAATGGACAAACCACAAATCAGTTTGACGCCGCCTTCTCTTGGTTTCCGCGTGAGTTGTAAACGCGGGCACTGCGGGCCAGTTTCAGGCGCACACGGATTCGGTGTGGGTCAGGGTTGCGCAGCGCATCAGACGTCGCTGGGACTGAGGAGATGTGGGACTCGCTAGCGATCGAGAGCACGGCTGAGCAAGGACGGCATACTAGTTCTGCGTGTCGTTGTATTCAATCCGGATTGGGATGAACCACTGCAAAATCGCCTCCATCCGGTCTCGCCCCCAAGATTTGGAGTCTCTCACTCCTGTTGGCTGCAAGTTGGACCACGTTGTTCTGTAAGCTCCCCGCTTAATCAGTCGCCTTCTGACACTTCTTCGCAAGAGTTCGCCATCCCAATCCGCATTTTTTCAACCAAGGACACAGTCATGAAATTGGCCGACATTCCACCCGGGAGCGACGTGGCGTATCGTTCCGCCGCAAAGATAGTTGCTGAACAAGTTGAGTTTGAGCTTGAGACCTGTGGCCGCCTTTTGGGCACCGAGCCGGAAAAGGTGCTGGAACTCCTCGCGAATACACCGGACTGGAGCGTCTTCCTCGACGACGAGGATCTGTAGGTTTCACCGGCAATTCCCAGCCATCCATTTCGCTTCAAGCACTTTTGCCGAGGAGAATAGGAATGAATTGCGTTATCTGTGGTCAGCCCATTGAAGAGGGCCGTAGGCAGGGCACGCCTCCGAGCGAGGCAAAGTATTGCTCGAAATGCAGAGCAGACCGCCGGCGGCGCGCGAAGCTGAAGTACACGTGGCGCCCGGAATTCGACGACATCCTGAAGGCGCAATACTTCGGCGGGCTCAATCGTCGCTTTCAAGTACTCAATCGGATGATCCGCGTGACAGGTATGCCGCGGTGGTACATCAAACGCCAGGCCGCGCGGCTGGGCCTGACGATGAAAATGGACCGGAAACCATGGACGCCAGCAGAACTAAGAGTTTTGGAGAAGCTCGTCGGTCGTGTGTCGTCCGCGACAATCGCGAAGCGGCTGCATCGCCCTGAAAGCTCGGTCGTGAACAAACTGAAACGCCTCGGAAATTCTCGCCGCGTTCGAGAGGGCTATACGATGCGGGACGTCGAGCAATGCCTGGGCGAGGACCACCACAAGATTTCGCAATGGATCGCGAACGGATGGCTTCGCGATCGACTGGAACGCACACGCCGACACGACGGCAACGGGCGGGACATTCATCGCATCCGGGAAAAGGACATCTTGCATTTCCTCAAGAACCACCCTCAGGAAATCAATCTCGGAAAGGTGGACCAAGTGTGGTTCTTGGATTTGGTCTTGCTGCGGGGCCGAGAAGTACCCGAGGCGAGGACCTTTCATCGTGAAGTGGCCGGTAAGGACTCCGTAGCGGCGTAACTGTAGAGCCTACGTTGCTGAGCGGGTCCCTGCGACAACAAACAGCCCGTCGCGAAAATCACCAAAAGAGCGGACGGTCGTATATAACCCCGCGAGTGCGACAACCTCTTGATAGCAGGCGAGCTGACCGCGATCATCTGTGACAAACTCATCGCAATACGGCAGGCAGGTCGCCATAAAGGTGTCGTTTCTCCCGGATCTAAGAGAACGATTGTCGTTGGGCTGCCTGATACATCGGTCATATTGGGCTGCGAAGATCGCCAGCATCAATGAGCGAAACGGGTCGCACTTAGCATAGAAGAGCTTTAACATTGCATCATCCGCCTCGCGCGTGGCCATACGTTGGTATAGGTTTCGTGCGAGAGTCCAGAACGCACCTCCCTTCTGCAAGGCTTCAACGAGTTCCCCCACGCTTGCGGGCATACGGGTACCGTTTGCAACGGCCTGGGCAGCAATCTCATCGAAGGGCTTTTTGGCAGCGGCATAAACGCTGCAGAATGTCCTGTCATTGGCCCGGTTCTCTTCACGCTCCCGCTCGGCAAGCTCGTCGTCGAAGTTTTCCGCGCGCAGGATTTCGTTCTCGGCTTCAATCATTCGCAGATTCACGTGTGCGGCATCGAGGGGCGCTGACCTCTCGAACAGTTGGACCATGAGTTTCAGAATCTCGTGATGCGGTTCGATGCAGTCTCCCGCCGCCAACAGGTTCCGGCATACGGTCAAGAGTCGCCGCCGCCGCTCGCCGGAAGCGGCGGCGATGATTTCCGAGACAGCCGTAAATGGAAAGCGAACAAAGTACCCCGCAGTCAAGCCAGCAATCAGCGCATCGGAATCCTGATCATCCGCGAGTCGGTTGATTGCACTTGTGTCAAAGGAAACTATCTTGCGACTGTCCACGTTCATGGGATCAATTTCGCAAACGAAGCGGCCATTGTCCAGCCCAAGGCTTGGTTGCTGCAATACGGCCAGGTGCCTGACTTCTGCGAAACGAAAGGCAAACAAATGAACGGTAATGTCTCAGTGAACGACCCCTCAAATCCAGAATTGCGAACCATTTCAGCTATTCAAGACATCTCCTTAGATCGAATCCGGGAATCCAGCAGCAACCCGCGTCGAACCTTCGACGAAGGAAAGCTCAGGGAGTTGGCCGAAAACATCAAAGTGCATGGTGTCTTGCAAGCGATCCTCGTCCGGCCAGCCCCCGACGGCACAGACGGGATGTACGAATTGGTCGCTGGCGCCCGTCGTTTTCGTGCCTCGAAGTTGGCTGGCAAAGATACGATCCCAGGCACGGTGAGGGATCTTACCGATTCTGACTGTCGCGAGATTCAACTCATCGAAAATCTCCAACGTGCTGATATCCACGAACTGGACGAGGGGATCGGCTATCGGGCATTGATGGATATGAAGCCGGAGTTTTACACAGTTGAGACCATCGCGACGCATGTTGCCAAAAGCCCATCGTATGTGAAGGGTCGCATCTCGCTCACCGATCTTATTTCGGCCGTGCAAACAGCGTTCTATGAGGGCAAGCTCACCGTGGCACATGCCCTGGAACTCGCGCGGCTCCAACCTGCCGACCAGGAACGTGCGTTGATGGAGTGTTTTCCCGGTCACCGTAGCACGGCGTCGATTCTCAAGGACCGCAAAGCCGAAGCGATGACCGTCCGCCAGCTTCGCGATTGGATCGAACACGAAATTCACTTGGACTTGAAAAACGCGCCCTTTGACGTCAGCGACGCCAATTTGCTGCCCGCCGCGGGACCATGCGAAATCTGCCCCAAACGGACTGGCAATAATCCGCTGCTTTTCCCGGAGGTCAGGAATAAGTCCGTGTGCACTGATCCGGCGTGCTACCGGACCAAAATCCAGGCGCTTGTTCAGGCGCGCCTTGAACCTCTAATGAAAGAGGGGCAAAAGCCAGTTCAGATCTCGTCGGCTCCATACTGGCAGGCTCGTTCCAAGTCTTCCAACACGCTGTACGAAGGCCAGTATCGCCGAGTGGAACGCGAGGGAGAGTGCCCGCATACACAGGCCGCCGTGATCGTGGATGGCCGAGAAGCGGGAACGGTCTTGCAGATCTGTGCGGATGAGAATTGCAAGACACACCGGCAGTTCTCTCATTACGACATCTCGCCACAGGAGCGGGAACAGCGCAGAAAGCTCGCGCTTGCAATTCGAGTTCAGAAGGAATCGCGTTCGCGAATTTTGCAGACCGTTCGGCAGAAGCTACCTGGCGAATTGGCCCGCACGGATTTCGAGATGGTCGCCCTCGACTACTTCCGGCGCCTAGGCCACGACAACCATCATCGGCTGTTCCAGATCTATGGTTGGGAGGAGAAGAAGACAAAGACATCGTGGGGCGGAACCTCAGTGGATCATGAGGATCTGGCCGAAGCCCAAATCCGGGAAATGACGACCGCTGACCTCAACCGCTTCCTAGTGACGTGCGCACTCGTGCCCGATCTGTACTGTCCTGGTTATAGCTCGGCCGAAGTTTTGCCGAAAGAGTCCAACCTCGCGAAGGTGGCCGCACGCTACAAGGTGAGCGCCTTGAGACTCACTGCAAAGGTCAAGACGCAGCTGTCGAGGAGACGGAGACCTCGCAGCATAAAGAGAAGGAAGTCGACCGAGAACACCGCGGACGGTAGCTCGCGAGCTTAACCCGGCGCCATGTTGTTAAGCTGCTGCCCGAACCGCGAAGCGATCGCGGTGCCAGTCGCTCACGAATTTCTTCGAAATGCCACGGTTCAAAATTGTGAGTGTCAACGCCAACATCCATAGACGGAGAACCCGTGATTTCTGGCAACTTGCCATGCGAGTGCCCGTATAGATGCCAAGCTCCGCGAGAAGATTGATTCCAAACGCGCATCGCGTAATGGCAAAGCACAATTCGCTGGCCAAAAGTCGAGATTTCTGCCAGGTCGCCAAGCCAGATAAACTCCTGAGTTAATCTGCGTGTTTGCACGTCATGATTCCCGGACACCGCGAAGATCTTCTTGCACCGAATGCGCTGCCGAAATTGGACCGCAGTAGCCGCCGGACCGCTGCAGAAATCGCCAAGAAAGTACAGGATATCGCCCACCTTTACGCGTTTGTTCAGGCATTCCAGAATTGCATCGTCCATTTCCGCGACTGTTTGAAACGGACGGTTGCAGTAGCGAATGATGTTCTTGTGGCCAAGGTGAAAATCAGAGGTGAACCAGACGTCTGGCATTCCGCGACCTCGAACACTGCGGTGCAGCGGGCAATAGCTTCAAGAGGCACGTCAGCAACAGAGGTTCTGTGGCAACGATTTCCCTGGCCCCGGGTTCCTCCGAGTTCGTGAGCGAAAGCACATTCCCCGATTGTTCGGCCCGGAGGAACCGCGAGGGCCCGGAATTCGAACGACTCCCCATGTCGAGAAGTCGAGGAAGCGTTTAGAGCGCATCTACAAATCGATTTCTCGTTTGAAAGAGGCGCGAAAGCGCTCGAGATCCGATTTAAGAAAGCGAATGTTGCGTCCCATTACACGCAAATGTGGAATGCCCCTTCGTTCGACCCAGAGATAAACGGTCTGAGGGCTAACGCCGAGGAACTTAGCGGCTTCTCTGACGGTCAAAGGGTACTCGTCGTTCGCGACATTCCTCGACCGATCGTAATCTAGCTCTGCGCTTTGAGAGCCCACTTAGAGATTTACGCGACGATTAGCTTGTTTGTATCAAAGCAGATCGCTATAGAAGTCCTCTACGAAAGTACGGTGCGGCTATTTTGAGGATGGCCATCTGCGCGGCGGCCATGATCGCCAGTTTGGTTGCGCTTTGAAGGAGCAATCAAAGGGTGCGCGAGAGGTCAGAACCTAGAGGTATTTAGACCGCGGGGTGTGTGGGCCGTTGTTACAGTTCCCAGGAGAGCGGACCAAGTTCCAAATCGTGCGATTGCAATCGTTTCGGTGATGAATCGAAGTTGAGCATGTGACAATCAAGTGCGCGAGAGGTTCAAACCCTCAGCTGTCACCGATTTGTCACTAAAACTCGCGCAAAACGGGCCAAAACGACGCAAGTAGGTGAAACCCGAAATGTCGCTATCTGACGGCTGGCAAAGGGATTTAGTTGGATTTTGTGTCAGATAGCAAAACGGCGATTTAATTTTTCAAGACCGCCGCCTTCAACCGCTCGGCCACCCCTCCATTTGGTTCCTCAAGGCATTGTAACTTGCAATGCGATTGGGCGACAGTGGGGAGACAGGAGTGTGCGAATTCGGCTGTGAGGAATTGCGGAGCGAGGCTGCTATTTTGGGGCAAATTGCGCGGGAGGCGGTTAGGATATTTGGAAGGTCAGAACTGGCTGTCGGCTTTCTCGCGTGATCGTACCTGAGCGCAATTCGG